>JAGDYV010000211.1:0-27299 GCA_049116495.1 Hyphomicrobiaceae bacterium
AAATCATATGACGACGCACAATAGAGCACATCAAACGTATCTTTGAGATAAGCAAAAAACTGATCGCCCGAGTTGAAACCTTGCGGTGTTGCAAACCGCATGTCGTTGGCATCAAGCGTGTATGGCACGATCAATTGCGAACGATCTTTATGTGAATGCCAATAGGGCAGTTCATCTGCATAAGAGTCCGCGACGTATTCAAAATTACCTAGCTCAGTGATCAGATCGACAGTGTTCATAGAGCACCGCCCTGTATACCAGCCGACCGGGCGGCTGCCTGTCGCCTCTTCGTGAATGCGGATTGCCTCTTTGATATGCGCTAACTCTTCTTTTTCTGAGAAACCGCGGTACTCGATCCACTTCAGGCCATGGCTCCCGATCTCCCAGTCCGCCTCTTTCATCGCGGCAACTTGCTCTGGCGATCGTTCAAGTGCGGTGGCCACGCCAAACACTGTTACAGGGATCTCCATTCCGGTGAACAATCGATGCAGTCGCCAGAAACCGACGCGAGCACCGTATTCATAGATGCTCTCCATGTTCCAGTGGCGTTCTCCATGCCAGGCTTCGGCGCCGACAATCTCAGACAGAAAGGCTTCGGAATGAGGGTCCCCATGGAGCAGGCAGTTCTCGCCACCTTCTTCGTAGTTAATGACGCATTGCACGGCGACGTTGGCGCCATCTGGCCACTTGGGATCCGGCGGAGTTGCGCCGTAGCCTAACAAGTCGCGAGGATACTCCGGTTGTTTCATTGCAAAATCTCCACAGTCGTCGTCGGCCTCAGCCAAGCTCGAACGTCGTAACGCCAAATGTGCGTTCGATCGGAAGGCTCGGCTTCAGGCCTTTGTACATGCGCGCCGTCTCGGAAGTTGCTTCCAAACCGTATGATTCAACCATGACGATGGCTGCGCGATTGTCTTCCGGGACATCGATCGTGATAGTCGTTCCAGGTGGCAGCGATTGCCCAAGACCGGAGAGGAGGGATTCTGCAATATCCTGACGCTCGGCAAATAGCGGCCCGAACTTATAGCCATTATGACACTGCCGGACGACACCGAAGCCTAAGATCTCTGTGCCATTGATAGCCGCGGCGCTCCAACGGCGCACTGAGCTGGACGGCTGCAACCATTGGCGCATAAAGCCTTTTCGATCGTCGGGAAAAAACTGCCGATCGTAGCCAATAACCTTGTCTATTGTTTCCATCGCGACCGATTGCACCTCAATCGATGATTGAGCAGCGAAGTCACGCAGAGCACCGGTATATCGTACGTTGCGCCCGGCTGGGTCGAAGCCACTTTTGCGATAATTATCCTGTTGCGCCACAACACCGTCGAGCCCGACGACGCGATTTGAAAGGTGTCGTAGACCGGCCTGCCATATTTGCCAGCCGTATCCTTGACCTCGAGACTCTGGCTTTACGATATAAAAGCCCAGGAAACCGTAACTATCGCCATATCTGACGACGGATACCGACGCCACTGGCTCATCATCAAGATACGCCATGAGAAAGCCCTCGGGATCGGCAGCGTGAAATGGCCCGAGGTCATCGAGGCCCGGATTCCAACCCTCAGCTGCCGCCCAATCAATCGCCACGGAAAAGTCAGCTGGTGTCGCGGTTTTGATCTGGAGTTCGGCCATCCGTTATCGGGGTACTTTCAGTGCATTCGTCACGCCCGACGCTGTCTCGCAGAGCCCAACAGCTGCAGCCACGCCGTCGACGACCGGCTTCCCATGCTTGTTAGTCAGTTGTTCGGCTAAGTTTGCCATCCCCGCACAACCCAGTACGACCGATTGAATTTCATCCTGTTCAAATGCTGCGCCAACCTCGTTTTCGATGCGCTCAAAGGACTGCGCCTTGTCAGCTTCTAGGACAGGTACACCGGAGGCACGTACGCGCGAACATCGGCCCGAATATCCATATTTGAGGATGTTACCTTCCAAGACTGGGATCGAAACGCTAAGCGTTGTGACGACAGAAAAGCGCTCTCCTAAAAGCATAGCCAGATGATAGCCGGCTTCACCAATCCCAATCACCGGCACTGGCGACTTCTGGCGCAACTCCCATAATCCCGTGTCGTCAAAACAGGCAATAATCACTGCATCGCAACTATTGTTGCCAAGCACCTCCCTGCTAAAGACCTCATACAGCCCTGGCAATGCCCGTTCGCCATCTTCCGCTCCCTGGATTGAAGCCGGTCCGGTTTCCGGATTAATCGCCCGGACACCCTCCGGCTCCTTAGCACATGCGCGCGCTGCATTGCCGATAATAGAGGTCATCTCAGACGTTGTGTTTGGGTTTATGATCAGAATTCGCATGCTGTCACACCAAACCTTCGCCGGCATCTGAGCCTAGTCGCTCCCGGCGTCGGCGCATAAGGATTGCGATGAGAAGAAATGTAAGAATAACAATCAGGGAAAAGATCGTTGTTAACGTCCCCAATGCATAAAGTACGGGCGTCGTGACATTCGTTGTCATGCCAAAAATCTCCAGCGGCAGAGTATTATATGAGCCGGAAGTGAGCAGCGTGCGCGCGAACTCATCGTAGGACAGCGTAAAGCCGAACAACGCAACACCGATGAGACTTGGTGCGATCATAGGCAAGACCACATAACGAAATGTCTGCCAGGATGTTGCGCCAAGGTCCCGTCCAGCCTCCTCGAACGTTTTGTCGAAGCGGTTGAAAACCGCAAACATGATCAAAAGACCGAAAGGAAGGGTCCAGGTCAGCTGCGCGCCAAGCCCAGAGGTTGACCAGTGAACCGGCCAATCAAGGATATTGAAGATCAGGCCGATGCCAAGAGAGACCAGTATGGACGGTATAATGAGCGATGCAATGACGAGGTAGAAGAGAACATTTGAACCTCGAAAATATCTTCTGAATGCCAAACCACCCATGACAGACATGATGACAGTCGTGACCATGACGATCAGTCCGAGAACAAATGAGCGGCGGAATGCCCCCCAGATATCACCAACAGCCTGTTGCTTGAAGAGGTCAAAGAACCAATGAAGCGAGACGCCATTCATTGGGAAGGTCAGACCACCGTTGGGTCCCTGGAAGGACAAGATGGCAATCGTCGCGATCGGCCCGTAGAGAAAGATGACGAACAAGGCAAAGAATGCCACCAGACAGTAGAATGTGAGACCGCGCCGCTCCATATCCTAAAGCTCCTTTCGAACATCTACGAAGCGTAGCATTATCGAGATCATGAAGAGCACCGTGCAAAGCAACACGACGGCACTGGCGGCCGCTGCCGGATATTGCAGCAATGCAATTTCGTTGGAAATAATGCGACCCACCGAGGCGCTTTGACCGCCTGACATGAACCGTACAGTGATGAAATCGCCCATGACCAACGTGACGACAAATATCGAACCGATCATAAGGCCTGGTTTGCTCAACGGAATGATGATGTTCGTCAGGATTTGAAATCCGCTTGCGCCGGCATCCCTGGCCGCTTCGATCAAGGATCTATCGATGCGCATCATCGTGTTGAATACCGGCACGACCATGAACAAAACATAGAGATGCACGAAGGCGAGCACGACCGCGAAATCAGAGAACAGCAGCCAATCTAAAGGCTGGTCAATGACGCCTAAATCCAGCAGCATCGAATTCGCAATTCCATTGCGCCCAAGGAATGGGATCCACGAGATCATACGGATAATATTCGATGTCCAGAACGGAATGGTGCACAGGAGGAAAAGTGCAATCTGCCAGGTCAACGAGCGAACATGGAATGCAAGAAAGTATGCAACCGTGAACCCAATTATCGTGCAGAAGAACCAGGTCAGCACTGTGAATTTCAGCGTCTTGAGATACGTGGCGAGTGTGACTTTGGATGTGAGCAAGTACTCGTAATTGCCAAAAATAAATGCCGGAAAAAACTTGTACTCGTTGTAATCCCAGAAACTCACAACAACAATTGTGATCAGCGGCAGTATCAGAAAAAACGAGAGCACCAGAGCGATCGGCAATGTTAGTGCCCAGCTAGATCGCTCAAGCCTTTTTTGTTGTTCCAGCTCTCGAGACAATTGAATTCTCACAGTTCGTCGAGTGCCCATCCGAATGAGATCCGGATGGGCACTGCGTGTTGACGGTTACCTGTTAGGCCGCGATGAACTCATTCCATTTGCGAACCATATACTTGTTCTCGTCCATGACTGCATTCCAACAAGCAACTGCACCCATACGGTCTTCGAATGATCCGCCGTCGCGCACCGCACCAGCCTTCTCCATGACCTTGCCTTGAGGATTCTTGATGTCGCCTTTGGCTGGTTTGCCTTCAAACCAGAAGCCCCATTCGTCTTCCGACATGAACTTCTTGGAAGTTTCCGGCACAGCCGAATAGTAGCCTTGACGCATCAGGTAGCCACCGACCCAGCCCGAGAGATACCAATTGATGTACTCATAGGCTGCATCGAGTTCGATGCCAGATAGGTTCTTTGATAGCCCGAGACCACCGCCCCAGGATCTGTAGCCTTCTTTAAGCGGCTGGTAGACACATGGGATACCCTTTGAGCGCACGGCGGTGATAGCTGGTGACCACATCGACTGAATGACCACTTCCCCAGAAGCCATAAGGTTGACGCTCTCGTCGAAAGATTTCCAGAACGCACGGAACTGACCAGCCTTCTTTGCCTCAGTAAAGATCGCCATTGTTTTGTCGATCTCTTCCTTGGTCATATTGCCCTTGTCGCCATACTTGATCTCACCCATGGCCTCGCAGACCATGGCTGCGTCCATGATACCGATCGAAGATATGTCGAGGATTGAAGCCTTTCCTTTAAACTCTGGATTGAGAAGTTCGGTCCAGCTCGAGATGGGACGTTTGATGAGATCCGGGCGAATACCCAGTGTGTCAGCATTGTAAATGGTTGGGATCAGTGTCATCCAACCGGTTTCTTTTGACGCAAATGTTGTTCCATCTGGTCCGTCGACAAAACCAACACTGTGTGGTGCTGTCCCCTGCGCAATGACTGACTCTGGGGTCAATTTACCAGACCGGAATGTGCCAACAATTTTGTCGTAATTCTTGATCTTCGAGGTATCCATTGGCTGCAGATTGCCTGCACCCCAAACCTTTTTGCAAATCCAGTATTCAATGTCTGCAATGTCAAAGCTCTTTGGCTGTGTCGCAGCCCGCTGTGTGACGCTGTCAGAGTCCAGCGCTGTCATTTCCAGCGTGAAGCCAAGGTCCTCTTTGACCTTCTTAGCAACATCATTGAGGTTAGAGACACCTGTGCCGAACTGGCGCAACGTTACGTTCTTGATGTTCTGCGCCCAGACAGTGGGAAACCCTGTGATAGCGCCGCTGCCGGCTGCGACAGCCGCCGTCGCAGCCGATCCTTTAAGCACCGATCTGCGGCTGAGACCCTTTGCTTTTCCTTTTGATTCCATGTTCGTCGTCTCCTTGGTTTATTCGGTTGCAGAAAATTCTCTCTCAGGTCGACAGTTGTTGGACGTCATTTTCGGCCCATCGCAGTGCCACGGATTGTCCGAGGTCGAATGGCTGACGCGCAAAATCTGCGTCCGAAAGACTGACTGTCACATCGCCGGCTTGTTCGCTTTGAATGGCGAGACTGATGGTCGTTCCAAGAAAGGACACATCGCTGATTACCCCCGAAAGTTGGGCTGTCTCTTGGGCATCACTGGGTGAAACCCGAATTTGGTCAGCGCGAATTGCGAAGGCCTCCCCGTTCATCTGAATAACGTTGTGTCCGCCAATGAAACGGGCCACGAATTCTGTTGCGGGGTGATTGAAGACGTCTCGTGGCGGGCCTGCCTGCTCAATGACGCCCCCGTTCATCACGATGATCTCGTCGGCCAACGCCATTGCTTCATCTTGGGAGTGCGTGACGTGAATGAATGAAATCCCAAGCTCGCGCTGCAGGCGCTTCAGCTCGATCCGCATGCGCAGCCGCAAAAAGGGGTCTAGCGCCGAGAGTGGTTCGTCCAGGAGCAGGACATCCGGTTTCGTGATGAGGGCTCGGGCAAGAGCGATGCGCTGCTGTTGGCCACCGGACAATTGACTTGGAAGCCTCTCGGCATACCCAATCATGTCTACGAGCTCGAGCATCTGCTGCGCACTCTTGTGGCGCGTTGCCAGATCTAAGCCTCGCATCTTCAAGCTAAAGGCAACATTGTCGATTGCGGATAGATGAGGAAACAGAGCGTAATTCTGAAACATCATGGCGGTTCCGCGCGCCGCGGGTGCTAGGTCAGTAATGTTGTTCGAGCCAAGCAGAATGTCGCCGGAGGTGACGATCTCGTGGCCGGCGATCATTCTCAGCGTCGAAGATTTGCCACAGCCTGACGGCCCAAGAAGACAAGAGTAGCTAGCATGCTCGAACTTATGATCGATTCCGCTTACAGCGATTGTGTCGCCGTAGGCTTTCGAGACAGATATGAGCTCCAGTGTTGACGCTTCGGCCATACGACACAACCAACGAGTGTTTCATTTTCAACACCAAACTTATTGCGGAGTTGGTCATCGTTGTTGCGTAAACTTTGAGCAATCGTACACAATTTTTGCGTGAATTGCGTGCATCTAATATCGTGTAAGATTTATTAAACTTGGTTGATAGCCGCTCGTCGCGGTTGCATCCAATCGCAACGATGGAAAAGCATTAGCCGTGCTAGCTAACGAAAATCTCGATGTAGCCTTACCTCCGGGTAAGTCACTGGACATCTATTCTGAGCTTCACAACGCAATTCTTCATCATCGACTAGCTCCAGGAACGAAATTATCCGAGGAAGAAGTTGGCGAGGTGTTCGAGGCAGGTAGAACGGTTGTTCGCAACGCGCTGCAGGCCTTGGCTTATTCTGAACTTGTCACAATTGAACGTAACAAAGGTGCCTTCGTTGCACGACCGAGCCGGGCGGAGGCCAACGAGGTGTTCGAGGCCCGTGGCCTTGTTGAACCGAGAATTGCGCGCATGGCTGCGGAACAAGCTAAGCCAAAAGATATCAAACGACTTAGGGCTCATATCAAGGAGGAACACAAGGCGCTGGCAAATGACGACATGGCGACTGCGCTGTCTTTATCCAGCCGGTTCCATTTAGAGATTGCCGATATGGCGAAACACCAACTTCTTGGCAGGTTCGTTCGAACGCTCATGTCACGTTCGTCTCTCATCATTGCACTCTATTGGCGACGACGCGAGGTGGCTTGTGAGAGACATTCGCACGATGCTTTGTTGGATGCACTGTCTCGCAACGATGGGGCAGCCGCGGAAGAAATAATGAAAAGTCATCTCATCGATTTGCACTCCGGTCTGGATCTCACGGAACAGAATCCAAATGACGTGTCGCTGGCAGCAGCCTTGCGCATTAAATGATGATCTCGCCAATGACGGTCACCCAACTGTCTTAGCCATCGGCGAGCGATCGCGCCGGAGATAAATACCGTCTGAAGGAGAACCAATGAGCTCGCCTTCCTGCACTACGCATTGGCCTCTTACAATTGTCGTCTGCGGCCAACCAACGACCTTTAGCCCTTCGTATGGCGTATAGTCAGCACCATGATGCAAGACGTCTTGCGAAATCGTCATCTCTTTGTGTGGATCCCAGATAACTATGTCTGCATCAGCGCCCACTGACAGAGAGCCCTTTCGTGGATAAAGGCCATAAGTCTTTGCATGGTTGGTCGAGGTCAATTCGACAAACTTGTTCTCACTAATGCGCCCTTTACTGACGCCTTCCGAGAAGAGGATTGCTAACCTTGTCTCGACACCAGGAATCCCGTTAGGTACCCAGCGAAAACTGGTCCGGCCTTTGGGAACAAGTTTGCCAGCCGGATCATCGTAGCGAAACGGACAATGATCTGACGAAAACAGGCTGAAAACACCGCGCGTTATGCCATCCCAGCACGCTTGTTGGCTTGCAACATCGCGAGGCGGCGGCGAGCAAACATACTTCGCGCCCTCCATATTGAGACCATCGAGGTCTTTCTCAGTCAGAACTAGATATTGCGGGCATGTTTCAGCAAAGACCTTGAGACCTTTGGTTTGTGCCCGATGGATTTCTTCCATCGATTCTCCATTGGATACATGCACGATGACGAGAGGCACATCGACGAGTTCAGCAAGGGAGATCGCGCGGTGCGTCGCTTCGCGCTCGACAACAATGGGACGCGAGTGGGCATGATATAGTGGCTGCGTTTGTCCTGCGGCTTCCAGTTTCTCTGTCATAAAACGGATCGCGTCATAGTTTTCTGCATGCACCATGACGAGTGCACCCGTCGTGCGGGCCGCTGCCATGACACTCAAGATCTCACCGTCGTTGAGTTTTAGATCTTCGTAGGTCATAAAAATTTTGAATGATGTGTATCCATCTTCTACGAGCGCAGGCAGGTCCTGGCCAAGCAGTTGATCGGTTGGATCACTGATGATCATATGAAAGCTGACATCAATGTAAGAGTTACCTTGCGCCAGCTCGTGGTAATCTTGAAGTGCTTCCCTCATGCTTTTGCCTTGCTCTTGAAGGCAGAACGGCATGATCGTCGTGTTACCACCAAAAGCTGCTGACAGTGTTGCGGAGGCAAAATCATCTGCCATCATGATGTCGGGGCCACTTGGCTGAGCAACATGCACGTGGCTATCGATGCCGCCAGGCAGAACCAATCGATCGGATGCGTCGATTGTCTCTTGTCCCGCCAAATTCATACCGAGCCCAGCAATCTTGCCGTCGGAGACGCCCAGATCACACTTGAATGTGTCTGCAGCTGTGACTAGCGTGCCACCAGATATGACAAGATCATACTTACTCATCATTGTTTCACCCAAGTGTTCAGCACCGCTGGACGACCAACTATTCTGCTCATCCAAGAAGCGGACCACAGTCTTCCAACAGTGGTCCGCAACATTGGCTAAAGGGATGGCAACGGCGGCAACTTTTGGCCTAGCCACTTTTCGGAGAACTTGTTCAAGTCCCCACCAAGTTTCTTGTGCAGTATGAAAACATTGACCCACTGAAGAAGGTCAAAATTGCCCTTCTTGATGCCGATAAAGGCTGGCGACTCTTTGATAATGAACTTTGTCTTGAGTTTTAGGTCAGGTTTGTCCTTGCTGAGCTTTGCAGCGACCGTATTGCCCGTGACAAGCACATCAACCTGACCTGAAGTATATGCCGCCAATGTTGCAGCGTTATCACCAAAACGTACGACACTCATGTCTTTTGGACCGTTCTTGGTGATCTCCAGGTCTTCCAACGTGCCGCCGGTGACACCGACCTTCTTGCCGGCAAGGTCAGCAAGCGAGGAAATAGCCATATCGGTCTTGGCGAAAGCGCCCGAAAAGAACGGCGCATAGGCGCTGGAGAACCAGATCGATTTGGCCCGACTCGGATTGGCACCCATTGATGAGATCACGAGATCAACTCGATTTGTCTCGAGAAACGGAATGCGTTGCTTTGAAGTAACCGGTACCATTTCCAGTTCCACGCCAAGATCTTTGGCAATCAACTTGGCAACATCAACGTCGTAGCCTTCATGCTCCCCTTCTTTTCCAAGCGAACCGAACGGTGGGAAGTTTTCAGGTACCGCGATTTTTATCGTTCCGGCTTTCAAGATCTCGGGAAGGTCAGCGACGGCCGGCCCGGCACTGATCAAAGCGCCAACCAACAAACTCGCTAGACCTGTTGTTAGGTGACGTCCAACTCTATTCAGCATTTCTTATTCCTTTTGAAGTGGGTGCAGTATGGATGTTACGCAGTCGCAATCGCACCCTTGCTGGAGGCAGAGCCAAGCCTGCGCTCCAGCGACCGCGACCAGAGAGAAAGGGGAAAGCACAGACAGAAGTAGATCAATGCCATCAGCGGAAAGATTACAAACGGCTCTGTGCCGTCTACTGGCGCGTTGGCCCATCGCTTGCCAATGTTCATGAGATCATGGAAGCCGATGATGTATGCCAGAGAGGTTCCTTTGATGATCTGCACCATGAAACCAACGGTCGGCGCCAGCGCGAACCTGACCGCCTGTGGCACGATGATTGTTCGCAAAGTGGGGACGAACTTCAACCCGACTGCCCGAGCCGCGTCCCATTGACCTGCAGGCACCGCCTCGATCGCTCCTCGCCAAACCTCTGCAAGGTAGGCGCTCGTATAAAGGATAAGCGAAATACTTGCCGCGATCCACGGATTGATATCGATCCCTAAGAGCCGCGGTACCCCCAGCCCAAGTAAGAACAGCAACATCAGCAACGGGACAGATTGGAATAGCCACGTATGCCAAGTTGCGACCGTTTTCGACCATCTTGTTGGCCAGACATGTAACATCGTCACCAACAGAGCAACAGCACCACCCGCTGCAAAAGCAATCAACGAGAGATAGATAGTGTACTGGGTCGCCTCGAGCAGTTGAAAGACAACGATACCGAATGGCTTGCCAAGTATGTCTGCAAACAGTTCTTTCATGCGCCGCTCTGCCAAGCGAACAGGCGCCGCTCCAGAAGTTTCAAAAGCATCTTGAAGGCGAGTGCTAACGCGACGTAAATTACTGTTAGTGTGATGAAGACCTCGAACGATCTGAATGTGCGGCTATCAATAAATAGACCCGCAGAAGTTAGGTCTTCGACACCGATTTCTGCGATCACTCCCGTTGTAAGAAATAGAAAAATGAATTGACTGTTCAGCGATGGATACATCGCGGCAAAAGCTTGCGGCAGCGTGATCTGAGTAAATGTTGCAAGCCATGACAATCCAAGCGCGCGGGCCGCCTCGATTTGCGACCCAGACACAGCGGCCAGTCCGGCGCGCAAGATTTCCGAGAAATAGGCCGAGAAGTTCAGTGTGAGCGCAAGCATTGCATGTGCCCAAAACGGCCAAACGTAGCCCAGCAGCAAAGGCAGTCCGAAAGCCACGAAGAACAATTGGACAATTAGCGGTGTGTTGCGGATGAATTCGACATAGCAGGCTGCCGCCTGAGCGAGCACAGGAACGTTGGCGTAGCGTAGCGATGCGAGAACAGTCGCGAGGGCTAAACCTGCGCATCCGCCAACTACCGCCAATGCAGCACTTGTCGCAGCGCCACGGGCCAACAGCTCAAGGAACTGCCAACTTCTGTAAATCTCGAAGAACCTGAGTTCGAACTCGCCCTGCATGAAACAAAGTTACGATGACATTGGCGCTTGTGGGTGCGCAGAAAATGTGCATCGCTCGCACAAGGTTTGTGCAGCACGGCAATCGAAGCAACATCACTATCGTCGAATGGCCTGCGCTATCGTTGCCTTTTATGACCGAATTATTTTCCTGACGCGTTACATGAACTAGGGAGCATGCGCGGCAGTTCCGACAACCATGCAACCGCCTACCGTGTGCGCCCGTCCGCAATCCGGAAACTGTCACGCTTCTATTGGATTGAGAAGGTTGCTCTGGCAACAAAATAGGTCCGCTTGTCTATACGACGTGCACTATGGCCATATAATCAGCGTCGTTTATGCCTATTTTAGCAATCAACAACCGGCTCACTCAATTTCCGCCAATTGATCAAAGCTGTCTTGGTGCGCGGTAACAATGCGTGTTGCGCGTGGCGCACCAGTGAGCCGACATGCAGGCCGATGCGATATCCGCTTGGTCCACATATCGCGGACGCGCTTCAGCGACCCGTTGGCAGCGGGATGAACTCCTGCGTGTCGCCTGGTGGCAACTGGAAGCGGCCCGCCTCCCAATCACCCTCCGCCCAGGCGAGCTTCGCTGCATCGATCTTTTCCCGCGAAGAGGCAACAAAGTTCCACCAGATGTAGCGCGGTCCGGAGAGCGTCTCCCCGCCCAGCAGAATCAGTCTCGCGCCTGTCTCGCCCGATTTTAGCGTGATTTGATCGCCAGGCCGGAAGATCATCATCTGGCCGCTTTGAAAGGCATCGCCGCTGATCTCGATTGATCCGCTGACAACATAAATGCCGCGGTCCTCGTGGTCGTCCGGTAGCGGGAGAAGAGCTCCGGGCTCAAGCAAGGCATCTGCGTAGAACATGTCGGAGAATGTCTTCGTCGGCGCGCGCTCACCGTAAGCATTGCCGATAATCAGGCGCACTTGTTTGCCCTCGCCTTCTAGAAAGGGCAGAGCGTCCTTGCCGTGATGCTCGAAGCCAGCGTCGATTTCCTCATGACTATCTGGCAGCGCGACCCAGGTCTGGATACCGAACAGATGATGGGCGCCTCTTCGCGTTTCTTCGCTGGTGCGCTCGGAGTGCGTGACGCCGTTGCCGGCAATCATCCAGTTCACCTCGCCCGGGTAAATCATCTGGTTTGTGCCAAGCGAGTCGCGATGCTGGAATTCGCCGTTGTAGAGATAGGTCACGGTTGCAAGCCCAATATGTGGATGCGGACGCACATCGATACCTTTTCCCGTCACAAAGTCTGCAGGGCCTGCCTGATCGAAGAAAATGAAGGGACCGACCATCTGACGCTGCGGTGAAGGCAAGGCGCGGCGCACTTCAAAACCACCGATGTCCCGTGCACGCGGCACGACAATCGTGTCGATGCTCTCAAGGCTGCCGCAATCGGGACAGTTGGGTTCAAGCGCGGGATTCCAGCTCATGGCATGTTCCTTGTGTAAGGGGCTAGGATGGTTCGTTGTCTGTCGCGCGAGCGTCTGTTTGCACGTCGGAGAGATAGTGCCTCACGAGCGGTTGAGCACCTCCGACAAGCAATTCCTGTATGCGTTCCTGCAGCTTTTGATCCTCACCGGTTACACGCTCATGATGGCGAAGATGATCATTCCAGGACGCTTCAAACCACGTTTCAACATAAAGGTCTGTTACGTCGGCGCTCGCCATCAATGTCCAGCCATAGCCGCCGCCACGCCGGCGCGCGGCCTTGAGCTTGGCCATCAGTCCAGAAAACAGATCGAGGTTTTCGGCCGGGACCTGGTACGTGATCTGGATCATGACCGGCCCGCGATCTCCGACATTTTCTCGTGACACGACCGGTGTCGGCCAATGCATGGACGGTGCAAGATCGAGTTGCTCGCCCTGATTGAGCTTGGCGTGCCAGGTCAGCGGAATCATGAGAATGGCGCCGGCGGCAGCGACCAGGAGACTGGTTTCGATCCCAACACTGGATGCCACTTGTCCCCAGAGCAAACTGCCGCCCGACATGGCCCCGAAGAAAACCGTTAGAAAGAAGGATAACCCACGCGCGCGCACCCAATCGGGCAGGGCCGTCTGTGCCGAAACGTGGAAACTCGCCAATACGGCAATCCATGATGCCCCGGCAAGCGCTGAAACAGCGATGGCGACCAGCTCATGATCGACCGTGGCAAAGACGGCGAGCACCAGTGCGGTCCCCACAGTTCCTGCTGCAACCGTCCTATCAGGGCCGAGCGCTCGCTTGATGGTCGGCAGCAGCAACGCTCCGAGCACCGCGCCGCCGCCGATGGCCCCGAGCAGCAGTCCGTAGAGTGTCGGTCCGCCAGTCAGCAGCTCGCGGGCAATCAATGGCAGCATGGCCCAATAGGCACTGGCAAAGGCGAAAAACGCCGCTGCACGAATGAGCGTCGCGCGCAGCGGGCGACTATTCGCGACGTATCGCCATCCGCCAACGATGGCCGGCACGATATGTTCTGGCGGCAAGCGGTGCTCGGGCTTTGGCGGCTGTCGCCACCACAACAACGCTGCGATAATGCCAATGAAGCTCACTGCATTAAGGGCAAATGGCGACCAGATCCCGAGCGCCACAATCAGAAAACCGGCGACCGCCGGGCCGATCGCGCGACTGATATTGATGCCGGCCGAGTTGAGCGCGATGGCCGAAGAAAGGTCCGAGCGCGGAACCAGGACGGGAACAATGGCCTGCCAGGCGGGCGCCATGAAGGCCGCGCCGGTACCCAGGAGAAACGTAAACAGGATGAGCAACGATGGCGTAACGAGATTCAAGTAGACGAGCAGTGTCAGGCCTGCTGCCGCCAACGCGGCAAGCAAATTGACGACGATCAGCAACCATCTGCGATCGACAATATCGGCAATCGCACCGGCCAGCAGGGCGAACAAAAACACAGGCAGCGTGGTAGCAGCTTGTACCGCTGCGACCGTGGCAGGCGATGTCGACAACTCGGTCATCAACCATCCGGCACCCACGTCATGCATCCATGTCCCGACATTCGAGACGACCGTCGCTGCCCACAGTACGGCAAACGCGTTGTACTGAAACGGCGCCCAAGGAGAGGGTCTCGATGGCGCAGCTGCAGTGGACTCAGCCATAACTGTGCTCCAGAATTCGCTTTGTCTGCTGGGCGCAAGACGACATCTACTTTGAGCATAGTATGTCATGCATCTGCTCCAACCGCGCGCAAGACATTCAATGGCGGCCGCCGGGCTTTCCCGACGGCCTACAATTTACGCTAGTAAGGCAGGTCGAACAGGAGAAACTCCGCCTGCACGTCAGCCGTGGCTTGCAACTGCCCTGCCTCGGCGATCGACAGGCCGTCGCCGGCTTTGACATCGACATCATTGACAGTGAGTTGCCCCGCCGTCACCTGCACCCAAATGCCACGACCTTCCCTGACGTCATGCACGACGCTTTCGCCTTGCCGCAAGACGGACGCATAGAGGCTGACGTCCTGATGGATGACGATTGAGTCATGCCGTCCATCACGCGAACCGATCAACCGCAACACGCCGCGCTTGTCTTCGATAGAGAACGTCTTTTGCTCGTAGGACGGATCCAACCCATCGCGCTCCGGCACGATCCAGATCTGCAGAAAGTGAACCGGGTCCGTTTTGGAGGCGTTGTATTCGCTGTGGCGAACGCCCGTGCCCGCCGACATGCGCTGGATGTCCCCCGGCTTGATCACCGAACCGGTACCGAGGCTGTCGCGATGCTCCAGGGCACCGTCAAGGACGTAGGAGATGATCTCCATGTCGCTGTGCGGGTGAGTCGGGAAGCCCCCGCCTGGTGCCACGCGGTCCTCGTTGATGACGCGTAGCGGTCCGAACCCGAGATGATTGGGATCGAAATAGTGGCCGAACGAAAAGCTGTGTTTCGAGTTCAGCCAGCCGAGATTTGCGCCGCCACGCTCCTCGGCACGTCTCAAAGTCAAGGCCATGATCATGCTCCCATTGTTCGAGGCCAGACGGCCGCTTGCTCTGTTGCGAAATTGGGGCGATGGCAGTAGATTTACAATATACCATTATTGTCACAGACTGCATCCAAAATGGATACAATCAAATGGACAAGCTCGATGCCATGTTGGCCTTCACCAAGGTCGTCGTATTAGGCAGTTTTACCGAGGCTGGGCGGCAATTGGGATTGACTCGGTCGGCTGTCAGCAAGGGGGTAATCGAGCTCGAGCAACTCCTTGGCGCGCGGCTATTGGACCGTACCACCCGCAAGGTCAGTCCGACAGAAGCGGGCCTTGCCTACTACGAGCGATGCCTTGCAATTTTATCCAACATCGAGGAGACCGAACTTCAGGTCTCTCGGCTCCACGATGAACCCAAGGGTACGCTGAAGCTCAACGCACCGATGTCATTCGGAATACTGCACGTGGGCCGCGCCATCGCAGACTTCATGGCAGCGTTTCCGGATCTGAAAGTCGAACTGTTTCTCAACGATCGCTTTGTTGACCCCATCGAAGAAGGCTTCGACGTGACGGTACGCATAGCCGATCTCTCTGACTCGAGCTTGATTGCGCGCAAACTCGGTCCTGGTCGACGTGTGCTCGTGGTCGCGCCAAACTACATCTCGAAGCACGGCATGCCCGAAATGCCGCACGAACTCGCAAACCATGCCTGCTTGAACTACGGCCACACAACGGTGTTGCAACGTTGGCCTCTCACGCACGCAGGCAAACCACTGAGCGCCCCGATCAACTCGCGCCTATGTTCCAATAACGGCGATGTGCTACGCGAAGCAGCCCTTGCCGGCCAGGGCATCGCTATGCTGCCGACGTTTCTTGTGGGCGACGACATCCAAGCGAGTCACTTACAGGTCATCCTGCCCGATTACCCTCCGAAGGAACTCGGCATCTACGCGCTTTATGCGCCCAACAAATACCTCGCTGCAAAAACGCGTGTGCTCATTGACTTCCTTGTCGATCGGTTTGGTCCTGAACCACCGTGGGATGCGTTTCGGACGAGTTAGAGCTGCTTTGTCGCGGGGTAGCTCAAACTTCGGCTTTTTGATCATTGCTGCCCTCACTGGGGCTTGTGATGTGGCATGTTAGAATGGTCGAAACTAGATCGATAGCTACGATTTGCCGAGATATCACGGACGGTCTTCACCAAAAGCCTACACAATGTCGGGGGCCTCAACCGCGCAGACACACCCTGGGCTGTTCCCTAACAAAGGAGACAGACCATGGAACATCATCAAAATTCTTCAAACGAGAAGCCAGCTCGGCGCGTGCCTTGGAACAAGGGCAAGATCGTAGGGGCCAAACCGCCTTTGCAGCCGAGTCACGTGTGGTCGATCAGAACCAAGCTGCAAATGGAAAGCAAGACGCGTGATCTTGCCCTCTTCAACCTTGCCATTGATAGCAAGCTGCGAGGTTGCGACGTGGTTGCCGTTTGCGTCGAAGATATTGCACCGAACGGTTATGCGCTCGACCGCGCAACTATTCGACAGAAAAAGACTGGTCGACCAGTCAGGTTCGAACTTACCGAACACACGCGCAAGGCGATCGATGACTATCTTCGATTGACCGAACGCCAGCCAGGACAGTTCCTGTTTGCTGGTCGCGGCGGTCGCGGTGGCTTGACGACTCGGCAGTATGCCCGGCTCGTTCAAGAGTGGGTGGCCAGCATCGGGCTCGACCCAAGCAAGTTTGGCACGCATTCGCTACGCAGAACCAAAGCGGTGCTGATCTACCGGCGAACAGGAAACCTTAGAGCGGTTCAACTCTTGCTCGGACATTCAAAGATCGAAAGCACCGTTCGCTATCTCGGCATCGAAGTGGATGATGCCATTGAGCTCGCAGAGAAGACCGATATTTGATTTTGCGACGTAATAGCTCTCAAAACGGACATGGTCGGCGGCGCAGAATCCGTCGCCGATCTGCTACACGTGAATGTCAGCAATTGGGGTTCATTGACCAGCACCATTCATATCCTCAGTGCAAGTGCTCGAACAGCCACACAAACAGGGCATTTGTTGTTAAGTCGCCAGCACCTCTCGCGCGAATAAGGCATCGATGTCGAGCTGCTCTTCAGTCAGACCCTGATCACGCAGATGCGGGACAAAAGCATAAAGAACGTGGCGATTCTTCTTAATGCCGTATGGCCAGAAGTCCGTGCCCATGACTTCCATGGTTGCTTCAATCTCGCTGATCAGCCAAGTCAACATGACGTAGAGCGCATTACCGTCATAGAGCCTTTTGCACGACTGCAACTCCGCTTCCACGAAAGCATTGAGAAGCTTCAACGCCAAGTCCAAGTCTCTTTCGTAACGTTCTTTTCGGATGACGAGAAGATGCATTATCGGGAAGATGCTTGTCCTACCGAAGTAGGCAGCTTCCTCGGCGCGGTGCTCCACGAACAAGCGTTTCACCTGCCCGTCGCCGCTGTTGAAACTGTCGGGAATTTGCGGGGACATGATTGCATCGATCTCACCGGCTCGAAGCATCGCGTCGAGCGTACCGTGTCGACCAATGTTCTCTATCCGGTACTGCGGTGGCGTTCGCAATTCCACCCGCTCCAGTCGTCCCGGCTTGTTGACACCTCCCGTGAACCACTGCACCGTATCCGATGCGACTCCGTAGTCGCTCTGTAAAATGCCGCGCATCCAAACCGCAGCGGTCATCTGGTATTCAGGAACACCAATACGTCGGCCTTCCAGCTGCTCTGCTGATGTGATGCTAGACTGACGCGACACAAATATCGCGCCATGACGAAACATTCGCGAGGTGAACACAGGCAGGCCAACAAACTGGCTCTCGCCTCGAGCAGTCAGAATCGCATAGGCAGCGAGCGACATTTCGGTGATATCAAGCTCGCCTTCTTGAAGCGCCCGCCAAAATATCTCGCTAGGTTCTGCCTCGACAAAATCGAGTTCATACCCGTCGATGGATACATCACCATTGAGCAGCGGAAGCATGCGGTCGTTGCGAGAAATCCCAACCTGCAAGAGCTGCTCAGTGCGTTCCTGCATAGCTGTTCCCCTCGGTTTGCTCGAGAGGTGTTTTCCTAGGCATTCCTGCGACATGGCATACCTCTCAGCCGAACCTTTCCGCATGATGTCCGGCGATGTCAGATGATGCCCAAAATTTCTAAATTTTTGGTAGCCGCTTGGTAGCCAGAAGGAGATTAAACGTTAATCAGCTATCGAAAATAATTGTCAAGATACTGAAATTATTTTATAATTTGGCGCACCGGGGAAGATTCGAACTCCCGACCCCCAGATTCGTAGTCTCTTGAAGGGGGATATTATTCAGTTTCCTGAATTATTATTCCCCTCATCAAATGGCTGAATATTATGGATTTCATCCATTTGTGTCGTTCCTTGTGTTTCCCTGAAAGCCACCAGTTTTTCGTTTTTTTGGTAGCCGCTTGGTAGCCGGAGCCATCGAATCTGAGTTAGAGTCGTTGTGGTAGCCGAGATCGGGGAATACACTCATGCCCAAGCGCAGCACCACAAAGATCACCCAGAAGTTCGCCAAGCAGCTCAATCCTGATCCCAATCGTGACTACGCGATCTATGACGCTGAACTGCCTGGATTTGGGGTCAGAGTGCGCTCCAATGGCACGATGACCTTCATTCTGAAGTACCGAAACGACGAAGGTCGTCAACGCTTCCTCACCCTTGGTAGCTATGGCCCCATGACGGTGCAGCAAGCAAGGCTTGCCGCCATCAAGGCGCTTGCGGAGGTAGCCAGCAACGTGGACCCTCTTACTGAGAGAACCAAGGCTGCTGCGCCAAACACTGTTGCGAAATTATGCGACCAGTATCTTGCTGGCAGCGAGGCTGGTCGCATACGGTTTCGCCGGAAGGTCAAGTCGGCAGCCAGCCTTGAAAACGATCGCTCAATCATCGAGCGACACATCAAACCGCTCTTGGGCACCAGACCAATCGCGCATTTGAAGCGCCAAGAAGTCGAAGACTTCATGGTAGCCGTCATGAACGGCAGAACTGCAGCAAATATCAAGACGAAGCCACGTGGTGTTGCTCGTGTGCAGGGTGGACCTGGCATTGCCCGCAAGTCTGTGAAGCTGCTCTCCACGCTCTATAACTATGCGCTTCGAGAAGAACTGGTGACCGCCAATCCATGCGTCGGTGTTCAGACACCTGAGCAGCAGCACAAGACCAGATGGCTTTCAGAACCGGAATACGCTGCACTCGGCGAAGCACTACTTCAGGCAGCCCAAGAAGGTGTCAACCCGCTTGCGCTTGCTGCCATCCGCACGCTGGCACTTACAGGATGCCGACGCAGTGAGATCCTCAATCTCAAGCGCGAAGAACTTGACATACGGGGGCAGTGTTTGCGCTTCCAACACACCAAGACCGGTGCCCAGATACGACCGTGCGGTCAGCCAGCAATTGCTCTCCTCAGTGAAATCGCAAAGTCACATCATTCACTCTGGATCTTTCCTGGTAGCAATACCGATGGACCGTTGGTCAACATCAGGAAGCCATTGGAGCGGGTGTGTCAGCATGCAAAGCTTGAGGGCGTGACCGCGCACGTGTTCCGACATAGCTACGCGACCGTGGCGCATGAGTTAGGATATTCAGAGTTGACGATCGCTGGACTGCTGGGACATTCAGCGGGCAGCGTGACCAGCCGGTATGCACATCATGTTGATCATGCTTTGCAGAGCGCGGCCGATCATGTGTCGGGAACGATTGCACCACGGATAAGCACGGCAGCTGCAGATCAACAGCTTCTTGTTCTCAATTCTAGTCTCATGACCTGAAGGTAACACGTTCAAAGCCTATCCCTGCAATCACGGCAAGCCAAATGAACTCAATGATTTTAGCTTTTTTGCTGCCAGTCTAGAATCGACATTCCCGCAACCAACTACCGTTTTGAGGCCAGATCAGATTCATTCTGACCTGAGGAATGTCCGTTGAGAGAGCGTACCGGACAAGGCTAATGTCAGGCTCATCGGTGGATACCCGTCTGCTATGATCAAACAAGCGACATTCTCAGCTCAACAGTGCTTCGACCGCGCGGACCAGTAGTTCGCATTTCCGCGGGTCCAGTGCATCCGCATGCGGCGGCGCAAAGTGGCCGCTGTTGTTGTCGAAGTACTTTCCGTTCGCCTCAGCAAATTTTTCTGAGAGCGCTGCGCGGGTCAGTATGTCGACGCCAAAGCCTTCCTTGACCATTTTGCCGGCGAGCAAAGATCCTGGGTTGACAGCGATCACGATCGGACCGTCTCCCAGGGCGCAGAAGGCAGTGAGCTAGATCCAATCAGTGGTCTTGATTGATCTGGCGCAATACTCCGTGACGGCGCTGCCACCAGGTTCAGCGTTTCGAGGGCATGATCGACGTCACGCCAGCGAATGACACAACAATAAGAGGTGTTTAGAGATGACATGTGCTGGCAAATGGTTGCTTGCGCTGATTGGGGTCGCGACGTTGGCCATGGGCCAAGGTTTCACAGCCGATGACGCGAGTGCCCAAGCGCGTGCACGGGGTGGTCCCGGCATCAGAGGCGCGGTGCCGCGTGCGAGGGCACCACGTGCCGCTTCTCGGGCGACCAGACGCGCGGTCCGCAGTGCCGCTCCTCCCCGTGCTGCTCGCAGAGCCGCCCCGGCGCGAAGGATTCGACGAAGTGCTCCCAGAATTCGCCGGGCAACACGCTCGGTGCAGCGGCGCGCTCGCACAGTTCGCCGCAGGTCAACAACGCGGGTGCGTCGTGCGAGACCGACGGTGCAAAGCCGACTTCCGGCTGCCCGACGCAGGATCGTGCGGCGGACGCGTCCCTATCGTCATTATCGGAGCGGTCGGCGTTGGCGCAGACTGTATTTTGTGCCGACCCTGATTTTCGCCAGCCAGTTGGGTTGGTGCCACTATCACCGCTATCGTGTTCGCGGCATGCACTTCCATCGATACGTACGCTGTCACCGGCACCGCCGATGGAATCATCCGGCGATACGATACGTCTACGGTTACTAGCCAGATAGCAAATGCCAAACGCGGACCGGCCACTCTCGATTCGAGGATGGCCGGTTTTCTGTGATGAGCTCTCCATGAATGTATCGACTCATCCTTTTTATGATGCGTAACCCACATGACGAAGCAAAGCAGTCAACCCATTTATCAAGATATAAAAAACAGGATCGACCATGCAACAGATAGCTCCCTGGAATTGGGGCACTGATTTGCGTTTTCTCTAATATTGTTCCGGGCATGCCGAGCGCGTGATGCGGGCGGATATAGTTGTATTGCTTGAGGCAGATTTCGATTGAGGTCTGCGCCGAGAGATCCTGATAGATAACGACCGTTTCGCGAAGTGGAGCGGCGAGCAGAACTGACATTCCATCCGCCCTTTAGACATCAGTACTGCAATTGATAAGCGTCAATGCTGTCTGCCGGTCGTCACGTTACGCAGCCCCGTCGGGCTACGACAACGAAAAAATCTGAGAAAACGAGATGTAGTTATGATGCAATTGAGAACAGTTGTGATCGGCTCATTGAGTGCGGCTGCAATCAGCTTCACGATGACAGTTGTGCCAGCCGTTGCCGATGACCGGGAAACGTTTCGGAGCATGTGCGACGAATATCGCCGGATGATGGATGATGACGGGCGCCGTATGGGGATGCGTGATCGTTTTCGTCGATGGTGGCGGGGCGACGATGACGGCCCGCGAGGTCGCGGTTACGGCAGTGCTAGACGCTATGGAGCCGCTCGTCGCTTCGGTGCGATCGATACCAACCATGATGGTGTAGTGTCAGCGGAGGAAGCATCCGCCAACGTCGAAGCGGTGTTTGCTGCAATGGATGGTGACAATGATGACCAGCTCACAGAAACCGAATTTATGTCGGTGCGAATGGGTCGTGGCGGTGGTCGCAACAAGGAGCGTCAGGTGGCCAATCAGGACCGCAAGAAATCGCGTTTTGCAGAAATGGACGTCGACAAAGACGCCAAGCTGTCCAAATCGGAATTTTTTGAATCCGGTAGAAAGAGATTTGTCGCCGCTGACGCCGACAAGGATGGCAAAGTGACCCCTTGGGAATTCCGTTCCAGCCGCCGGGTGTTCTGAGCTTTCGACGGATCTTGAAAGCGTGACGCCCTCTAAATCAAGTCTACCGGTGCAAGTCGGCAGACTTGTCCGTCCCCACGCTCAATCTGCAGCGTCGCATGATCAATCCCGAAGCGATACTGAAGCTCGCTCGCTGTCGAATCGAGAAATTCATCACCGGTTACCCCATCGGGCACGACCATATGGACTGTCAATGCCGTGGTGGTTGTGCTGATCGCCCAGATGTGAAGATCATGAACATCTATTACACCTGGAAGCGATCTCAACCACCTTTCAACGGCATTCCTGTCAATGCTTTCAGGTACGCCGTCTAGACTGAGGTGCACTGCGGACTTCAGCAGACCAAATGCCGACCAAGCAATGACCCCGCTCACCAAGAGCCCGACGAGGGGGTCAACCCAATGCCATCCGGTCATCATCATGATCAAGGCCGCCACAACCACGCCGCCCGAAACAACCGCGTCCGCAACCATGTGCAGAAACGCGCCCTGGAGATTCAGATCATGCTTACGATCCTTGATAAACAGAAGTGCCGTTGCGGTATTGATGACAATGCCAATAGCTGCAACCCATAGCACTGTCGTTCCCGGAACAGCAGAGCCTTCAGAATATGCAATGCGGCTTAGCGCCTCCCACGCCAACGCGCCAACAGCAATCATGAGTGAGCCGCCGTTGATCAGAGCTGCAAGGATTGAAGCTCGCCCAAGACCATAGGTGTGTAGGTTGCTCGGTACCCGACGGCTGAGTGCAACAGCACCCCACGCCAATAACAGTCCGGCCACGTCGGTCAGATTGTGCGCGGCATCTGCAAGCAGCGCGAGTGATCCAATCCAAAAACCAAAACCAGCCTCGATGAGCAAATAAGCCATATTCAGAATGACCGCGAATGCCAGAGCCGGTCGATAATCGCGCGCGGCTTCCAAGTGGCTGGAATGATCGTGACTCACGGCCGGCTCCTGCTTGCATTGCCCAAAAATTGCCCAGTATGGATAAGCGACAGATCAGAACCGTCCACTTGCTGTGCGTCACAACGTGATCGGCCTAGTTGCCGCGATTCAGTCGAGACGAGCCAGGTCGTCCAGGTTAAGTGATCACAACTGTCTATATCGCGGCGATCTCTTCAACGCTTCCGTCCAGGTCCATAAGCAACAGTTCGACTTCAAGACCCGGTTGACGGCGGTGAACTTCATCGGCCAATCGATTGAGCATGCCGGCATGTACGGCGCGCTCTGTTTCTGGATCAGCGGCGCAATCCGGCCCCACAAATGCCTTGCAAGCACTGCAATCGCGGTGATCAATGACAATGATCTTCTTGATATTGTGCAATGATCTGGCCAAAGCAACATGCTCCCAGAATGTCTTGGCCCAGGCAGCGTTGTCGTCTGCCAATACGCCGATTGATGCGCCCGCCAGCGTGACCTGATCATATTTGTTCTTCATCCCGCGTGCGTCCATGTAGCGAACGACGTCATCCACCAGACGATAGTCCATGCAGTTGAGCACCAGCGACTCAGTCTCGTGGCTGCTGAAACCAAATGGAGCTTGCCCGCTCGAAGCTGTTTGTTTCATTGCGCTCAATCCAGTGTGGCATAGCGAATTGAGGGAAAGGCTGCAGCAACGCAACCTCTCCCAACATTGCGCCGTTAGGCTGTGAGTTCCTTCTTGCAGAAGTACCAGTCCGTACATTCGTAATCTTCTGCTACCCGGGCCTCGGCAGCGGTCGCGGTGGCAGGCGGAGGCACGATCACTTTGTCGCCAGGCTGCCAATTTTCCGGGGTTGCGACCGAATGCTTGTCACTTGTCTGCAGTGCCTTGAGCAATCGGAGAAACTCGTTGACTGAAAGACCATTGGTCATTGGATAGTAGACCATGGCCCGCAGGATACCTTCGGGGTCGATCAGAAATGTTGCGCGCACCGCTGAGGTGTCACTCGCGCCCGGCTGGATCATACCGTAGGCATGCGCCACCTTCATCGAAAGGTCCTCGATTACCGGGAAGGGGATCTCGTCGCCGAACTTTTCTTTGATGTTTCGTATCCAGGCGATGTGAGCAAAATTGCTGTCGATTGACAGACCAAGCAGTTCGCAGCCAAGCGCGTTGAACTCGTTGTGCGCCTTGGCGAACGCAATGAACTCGGTCGTGCAGACCGGCGTAAAGTCTGCCGGATGCGAGAAAAGGACCAACCACTTGCCCTAATAGTCAGCAAGCGTTTTCCGCCCGTCCGTGGTATTGGCGTCGAAATTGGGCGCAGGCTCATTCAGTCGCGGAAGACCCACGTGGTCGTCGGTGTCTGTCAATTGCATGTTCTTTTCCAGTTCTGTTTGTGTTGGTACAAATGAGAGGATGCCTCATCCTCAAAGCTGGTTGATTGGGATCTTGAGATACGACACGCCGTTGTCTTCCGGTGGCGGCATTTCGCCGGCACGAATGTTGACTTGCACCGAGGGGAGGATAAGCATTGGCATATCCAGTGTGGCATCGCGTTCGGTACGCATCTTCACGAAGTCTTCCTCCGTGATCCCGCCGCCAACATGCACATTGTCCGAGCGCTCCGCCGCGACGGTTGTTTCCCAAGCAAATTCGTCACGGCCGGGCGCCTTGTAGTCGTGGCACATGAAAAGACGGGTTTCCGGCGGCAATGCCAGGACCTTCTGGATTGATCGGTACAGAGTGCGGGCATCACCGCCTGGAAAGTCAGCGCGGGCCGTGCCGTAGTCCGGCATGAACAACGTGTCACCGACAAAAGCTGCATCACCCATGACATATGTCATGCATGCGGGCGTGTGTCCGGGCGTGTGCATTGTTTGCACGGTCAGAGCACCGATCTGGAACTCTTCGCCGTCCTTCAACAAGCGGTCGAACTGGCTGCCGTCGGTATGGAATTCGCGCTCGACGTTGAACACCTCTTTGAAGATGCGTTGCACGTCGGTGATGTGTTCGCCGATCCCGATCTGCCCACCGATCTCCTTTCTTATATAGGGCGCCGCACTCAAATGATCAGCGTGTGCATGCGTTTCGAGTAACCACTCGACCTTGAGATTATGACGCTTGACATAGTCGATGATCGCATCAGCGGATTGGGTCTTGGTGCGTCCCGACTTGGGGTCGAAATCCAGCACCGAATCGATGATCGCACATTGGTTGCCGTCCGGCTCTGTGACAACGTAGGAGACCGTGAAGGTCGCTTCGTCGAAGAATGCTTTTACTTTCGGTTTCATGACGGCTCCTGACGTGCGGTTGATGCTGAGGCCGTTCTTGAGCAAGCCCATGGTTGCAGTCTTTGCGCTTAATCAAGTCTGTGCACCGGATTGGCAACTAGAACGACCAGCAACGAAATCGGCTTTCACTCTTGTAATGTGGGAATGCCTTCATATATTCGAAAATATGAATATGATGAAAATTGAGAACGCAGCTAATCAGGTGGCCAAACTGATGGGTCTGCTGTCGAACTGAAACCGTCTGATGATCCTGTGCCAACTTGCTGACGGAGAAAAGCTGGTCGGCAAACTTGCGCACCTCTTGAACCTGCGGGAGGCGGCAATTTCTCAGCAATTGGCAATCTTCCGCCGCGAGCACATTGTCGAGGCACGGCGCGACGGACAGAAGATCTATTATCGGTTGGCGAACGGCGACGTCGGTAAGCTGATCAAGTTTCTCTACAAGACCTACTGCCGCGACATCACCGCCGGCAAACAATGATGGAGACTAAAATGGGCAATGAAACACTACGTAAGATCGGGCCGGAGGCAGCAAAGGAGTGGCTTGACCAAGACAAAGCTATTCTGATCGACGTGCGCGAGCCGGACGAATACGTGCGCGAACACATCCCTGCGGCGCATCTTGTACCGCTTTCGGGGTTCAACGCAGAGGACTTTCCTCGCGAACATCACAAGGTTGCAGTGTTTCACTGCCGCAGTGGTGGCCGTACGGAAGCCGCCGCACCGCAAATCCTGCAAACCGGATTTGAGGAAGTGTATCAACTTGAAGGCGGCCTGCAGGCTTGGCGCAACGCCGGCTTGGCAGTGAACGAAAACCGGCGCGCGCCGATTAGTATCATGCGTCAAGTGCAAATTTCCGCCGGCGCACTGGTACTGCTAACCGCCATTCTCGCGCTGCTGGTATCGCCGTGGTTCTTGGCCCTCAATGCGTTTGTTGGAGCTGGGCTGATGTTCGCTGGCATCAGCGGTATCTGCACCATGGCGACGATCCTATCTCACATGCCCTGGAACCGCGTGATCAGGGATCAGCGTGGCATCGCGGCACCCGCCCTGCAGTAAGCACACCAAGGACGCACCACGATGATGCCCGAAGATATTCGTCGGTTCGTTCCGATCCTTCATTGGTTGCCAGGCTACAGTCGGCAGGATCTGGCCAGCGACGGTCTGGCCGGATTGATCGTCGCAATCATGTTGGTGCCGCAGGCGATGGCCTATGCGCTGCTTGCCGGTCTTCCGCCTGAAACAGGTCTCTACGCCAGTATCCTGCCACTTGTCCTCTACGGCATTCTTGGTAGTAGTCGCACGCTTGCCGTCGGGCCGGTTGCGATCGTCTCGCTGATGGTCGCATCGACGGTCGGCAATCTCGCAGAAAGTGGCACACAGGAGTACATGGTGGCCGCACTTTTTCTAGCGTTGTTGAGCGGCACCTTGTTGATGGTCATGGGCCTCTTGCGTCTCGGTTTTCTTGTGAATTTTCTCAGCCATCCCGTCATCTCCGGTTTCACAAGCGCTGCAGCGCTAGTGATCGGCTTCAGTCAACTCAAGCACCTGCTCGGTCTCGACATCCCGCGCAGCCATTTGATTACGGATACACTCTGGCACGCGGCCTCGCGTTTCGGCGACATCAACCTGGTGGCGGTTGCTTTGGGGCTAGGGGCGTTTGGTGTGCTGTTGCTATGGCGCAGCAGCACGTTGCCGCAATGGCTCGAGCGGCGCGGCGTGCCGGATGCCTGGATCAATCCGCTTACCAAAGCAGGGCCGCTCGGCGTGGTGGCGATCACGACGCTGTTGGTGTGGATCTTTGGGCTCGATCTGTCCGACGTCAGCGCTCCTGTAACAGTTGAGAGCATTTTTTAACTGAGTGTTTTTAGGTTCATCCTCACCACTGAGGAGTGCCACATGGGACGTAGAACGGAAGCTGCTGACCGCAGCATCAAGGACATCA
>JAGDYV010000212.1:0-6850 GCA_049116495.1 Hyphomicrobiaceae bacterium
CGTGCTCGATGCCGCCGATGTACTGGTCGACCGGCATCCAGTAGGCGGCGGCGTCAAGATCGGTCGGATCCGGCGCGTCGGATGCGGAGAACCGGGCGAAATACCACGATGAATCGACAAACGTGTCCATCGTATCGGTTTCGCGCCGGGCCGCCTTGCCGCACGACGGACAATCTACATTGCGCCATGTATCGTGGCGGTCCAGCGGATTGCCGGGCTTATCGAAGCTGACATCCTCCGGCAGCACGACAGGCAGATCAGCAGCCGGCACCGGTACAACTCCGCACGCGTCGCAGTGGATCATCGGGATCGGGCAGCCCCAGTAGCGTTGCCGCGAAATGCCCCAATCGCGCAGGCGAAAATTGACCTGGCGCTGGCCTAGGCCCGCCTTCTCCAGGCGTTGGGCAACATCTTCCATGGCCTCTTCGACGGTCATGCCGTCAAGGAACCGCGAATTGCCCAGTTTGCCCGGCCCCAGATAGGCGTCACTGCCGACATCGAAGGTTGCCGCATCTTGATCTTCTGGGATCACGACGGGCAGAATCTTCAGGCCGTATTTCTTTGCGAAATCGAGGTCGCGTTGGTCATGGGCGGCCGATCCGAAAACCGCGCCAGTGCCGTAGCCCATCAGCACAAAGTTGGCGACGTAGACCGGTACCTTCCAGTTTGGATCGAACGGGTGTACGGCCACGAGTCCGGTATCGAAGCCTTTCTTTTCAGCCCGCTCAACCGCTTCCTCTGTCGTGCCGACCTGTCGACATTCCTCGATAAACGCGGTCAATTCCGGCGATGACTGCGCGATTTGCTGCGCCAGCGGATGCTCTGGCGAGATCGCCATGAAGCTGGCGCCGAAAATCGTATCGTGCCGTGTTGTAAAAATTTGCAGTCGTTGTATCTCGGCGGGCAGATTGGCGCCTTCCAGCGGCCAATCGATCAACATGCCTTCGGATCGTCCGATCCAGTTGGCCTGCATCGTGCGCACTTTGGCCGGCCAGTCGTCCAGCGTGTTCAGTGATTCAAGCAAATCATCGGCATATTCCGTGATCTTGAAGAACCACTGGGTCAGCTCGCGCTGTTCGACAAGGGCGCCCGAGCGCCAGCCGCGGCCGTCAATGACCTGCTCGTTGGCCAGCACCGTATGATCGACCGGGTCCCAATTGACTTTCGAGGACTTCCGATAGGCGAGGCCCTTCTCGTAAAGATCCAGAAACAGCTTTTGCTGGTGCTGGTAGTAGTCGACGTGGCAAGTCGCAAATTCACGGCTCCAATCGAGTGACAGGCCCATCGACTTCAATTGAGCCTTCATCGCGTCGATATTGGCGTAGGTCCAGGTGCCGGGGTGTGTCTTGTTCTCCATCGCGGCGTTTTCAGCCGGCATGCCAAAGGCGTCCCATCCCATCGGGTGGAGTACATTGAAACCCTTCGCCCGCTTGTAACGGGCCAGCACGTCGCCCATCGCGTAATTGCGGACATGCCCCATATGGATCCGGCCAGAGGGATACGGGAACATCTCGAGCACGTAGCATTTCGGTTTCGAATAATCGTCGCTGGCGCTGAAAACCGCGCCATCAGCCCAGATCTTCTGCCAATGCTTCTCACGATCGGCGGCGTTGTAACGTTCGGTGGCCATCTGCGGCGCTCCGTATGCGACAAATCTACGTGTCTGGTGAATAGATGAGCGAGATGTCTAATACATGTTGGCGCTGGGTGAAACAGCTACGATATGGTTGATGGAATCATGCCCGTTCGGCCACAGGGCTGGATTGAACGGCAGTGCGCGTCCCGGCGTCGCGCATACAACACACAAGGAACGCCATGATGGACCCGCAACAGGCCCTGGCCAAGGTCAACGAAAGCATCGCGGCGGCGGCACGCGGCGACGATCGGGACCGTTCCGATGTGCACCTCATTGCCGTCTCGAAAACCTTTGACGCTGACGCGATCCGCCCGGTCCTGCAGGCCGGACAGCACGCGTTCGGCGAAAACCGCGTCCAGGAAGCAGCCGGTAAATGGCCCGGCCTGCGCGACGAATTCAGCGGTATCGATCTACATTTGATCGGACCGCTGCAATCCAATAAGGCGCGTCAGGCGGTCGAGTTGTTTGATGCCATCCACACCATAGACCGGCCAAAAATCGCACAGGCCGTCGCGTCCGAGATGCAGGCGCAGGGCAAAGCGCTCAAACTCTTCATCCAGGTCAATACCGGCGAGGAACCTCAAAAAGCCGGGATCAGGCCAGCCGAGTCGAGTGAGTTTGTTCGGCACTGCCGTGAGACGCTCAAAATGCCCATCGAGGGATTAATGTGCATTCCGCCTGTCGACGAAGAACCCGGCGTCCACTTTGCATTGCTCGGCGAGCTGGCGCGAGATTGCGGCCTCAAACAGCTCAGCATGGGGATGAGCAGCGACTACGAGATCGCCATCGCTTTTGGCGCCACGCATGTCCGGGTCGGCTCCGCGATTTTCGGCGCGCGGTGACCGCGAATCGCGCTTTCTCGGCACCGAAAGGCCTTATTTTTCAGGCCCTGCTCGCTAAATTGTTTCACGTGAATCCAGAAAGACACTTTCTGCGGACAGCGCCGCTGCGAGCGGCTTCCAGCGGTGCGTAACATGTTAATATCTCGTTAATGATTCGCTTCCAGTTCGCGTTGCAGAAGTAGGTCCAAGCTCCGCAAAGGCGGCTTGGCTGCGTAGAAGCACCCACAAAATTCTGTACGTCACCCTCGGTGACGGGTGAGCGACCTCAAGGGAGCCGACCATGGCAAACGCCTACGTGACCGACGAAGTTCTGCGTGAAGCCGACAGCGCCGCGGCCGACGCCGCTGCGGATGCGCGCGCCGAAGTGTTGGAGCGGGCGGAGCAGGATGTCGATGGCGGCAAAATCACCGCACCGCCGATGTCAAAGCGGCGCGCCAAGAAGCTCGCCAAGCAGTCGACGTCCAAAGAGGGCTGGAAGCATTTCATCGTCGATGTCTGGCTGACCGACCTCAACCCGACCGAATTCGGCATTTTTAAACGTTCGCGCAACCGGGCACGCTCGCGCCAGTTCACCAAGGACATGGACATCTTCGCCGAAGTCATCGAGGACGGCGAGCGCAAAGGCCTGATCGGCTACCGCAAGGAGCTTTGGAAAGACACCGAAGATGCGGGCAAGCGCCTGGTTTTTAAGATGTTCACCGACAAGCTCCACTGGCGCGCGACGATGGATTTGATGTTGGCGCGCTCGATTCAGCAGACGATCGGCGCCCGCCTGCTGCCGGTGACAACCTACTCGATCAACAACTCCGGCGAGGAGCAGGTCGTTTATCTCGAGCGCTCGGCCAACAAGTGGCCGCTGATGCCGGAAAACTTTTCGTTCTTCTTGCTGCAGGACGGCAAGATTGAGTTCTTCCGTATTCGACAGGACTTCATTCGGCTTGGCGATGACTACACCGTCTACAATGGTCGTAACGAGGCGATCGGTATTCTTGACGGGGCGTTCTTCACGATCTCTGGCAAGTGGCGCGGTCGTATCCGCGAGGATTACGCCGACAAGCCGTTGATGAACACGTTGCAGTTGTTCTGCGCCATGCTGATCTTCAATGATCAATGCCGTAGCCACATCAAGCAGATCGCCAAGGGTGTCATAGCCGGCGAGATCGAGCCGAAGCTCGAAAAGCAGGAAAAAGATCTCTACATGAACCCGCGTCGGGTGCGCTGATTCCGCGACAAAACGGTCGTCAATATGGCCGCCGTCTGGTCCTGAATCTCAATGACAGCGGCGCGTGACGCATTTGAGATATTTTGCGTCGTGTCGATGCCAAAAAACACTTAAGAAACAGTTGTTTCTTGATCAATTTGGCACTGCGCAAAATGCATATCTGCTGCGTGATTCCAGCATTTGTAATACCGCCAATTGAGAACTATCTCCTGCCTAGCAAAACAGCTGTCGCAATGGTCCCTAAGGAGATATGACAATGGCCCTTTTCAGCAACATAATCGGACACCGCAGCCGCACGCATTCAGATTTGGGTTCAATGTCGGACAGGCAGCTTGACGATCTTGGCGTGTGCCGCGCTGATCTCCGTCAGGGCAAGTCGAAAAGCACACCTTGGCCGACACGGCCGAACGAAGCCTGGCCAAGCAGCTAGCACTCAAGCCAATTTGCGTCAGTTTAAGAGCGGAAGGTTCCAGCAGCGGAACCTTCCGCTTTTTTTTGCGTCGGTCGAAAGCATTGATCTCGGGCCATGCTGCCGTCGTATTGGTTTCGAACACTGTCAACTGCCAGCTTCTCAAGGTGATCCCATGCGCCGCCGTTCTTCGTTTGCCGTTCTGTTCTTGCTGTTTGCCTTGACTTCCGCTGCGGCTGCCGCTGTTCAGACAGATGCGCCGCGACCGAACGCGTCGAGGGGTGCCCGAGCGGAGACCGTTGCCAAGGGCCTCGAAAATCCCTGGGGCCTGGCCTTCCTTCCATCGGGCGATATGCTCGTGACAGAGCGGCCGGGTCGTGTGCGGTATGTCACCGCCAAGGGACACGTGTCGCCGCCTTTGTCTGGCGCTCCGAAGGTCGTTGCCGCCGGCCAGGGTGGGATGCTGGATGTGGCCGTCGCGCCCGATTTTGCGACCAGCCGTGACGTCTTCATTTCGTTTAGCGAAGCCCGTGGTCGTGGCGGCCGAACCGGCACGAGCGTGGTCCGCCTCAAACTCGAAGGCACCGGCAACAAGGCTCGATTGACCAGCCCGCAGGTCATCTTCCGTCAACAGCCAGCCTATGACAGCGGCCGGCACTTCGGCTCACGCATCGTCTTTGCGCGCGATGGTACGTTGTTCATCACGGTCGGCGATCGGGGGTATCGTGCGCAAGCGCAAAACCTCAGACACCACGTCGGCAAGATTATAAGGATCAACCGCGACGGCTCGGTGCCGAAGAACAATCCGTTTGTCGGTCGCAAGGGCGTCCAACCGCAGATTTGGAGTTATGGTCATCGCAACCCACAGGCTGCGGCCTTGAACCCGGCAACGGGGCGTCTTTGGGCCGTGGAGCATGGCGCACGGGGCGGTGACGAGATCAACATTCCGGCCGCCGGCAAGAACTACGGTTGGCCGGTCATTTCCTACGGCACGCACTACTCGGGCCAGAAGATTGGCGCCGGCCGTACCAAAGCCGGCATGGAACAGCCCATCTACTATTGGGACCCGTCGATCGCGCCGAGCGGAATGGCATTTTATACCGGCAGCCAGTACCCGGCGTGGCGCGGCAACCTGTTCGTAGGCGCCTTGAAGTTCCGTCAGATCCGGCGGCTCATCCTTGATGGGGATCGGGTGGTCGGCGAAGAGGTCTTGCTCAGAGGCCTACGACAGCGCATCCGCGCCATCCGCCAGAGCCCGTCGGGTGAGCTATACTTCTTGACGGACAGCCGGCGCGGGCAGATCATGCGGTTGCTACCGGTAAGGTAATCTGCAAGCGGCATACCTAGCGAGTTCGTTATCGCGAGGATGAGCCGTTGCGTTTTTTGCGACAGAACTTGCCGCCGTTCGTTTGCGGCGTGCTCTTTGCCGTGATTGGGCTGTTGTTCCTTTTGTTCGGCCCGATTGTTTTTCCTGGAACTGCGAAAGTCATCGACGGCGATAGCCTGAAACTTACAGGTTACAACGTGCGACTGGCCGGGCTGGATGCGGCCGAACTGCCGGTGGTCGATGGCAAGAAATGCCGAAAACACAACCCTGTGAGAAGCTGTCAGAACGCAGCGTCAAAGGCACTTGCCGATCTCGTCGAAGGTAAGACGGTATTTTGCCTGATGGTGGCGTTCGACTGGCGGAATCGGCGTCCTGTTGTCGTGTGCAAGGTCAACGACATCGAAATCAATGAGTGGCTGATAAAGAACTGCCTCGCCGGCTCGCCAAGGAACGAAGCTCATCGTATAGCCTATTACGAAGAGATGATCAGGAAAAGGCGCTGCGATGGTACGTCATAAGTACACGGACTTCCGGGCGTAAATTCGTGCCCCAACAGTTGGATTGTCGGGGCAAGCTACGAAGTGAGGAAACCTAAACTACATTTGCCGCTGTACTCCAGCGACGCCACTGAATACGGCCTGAGCCACCATCAACCACGGAACGAGAAATTGCAGTCTTTCTCCATCGCAGCTTGCTCGATGGCCTCTTTCTGGCCGCGCAGGTTGGCAAGTTTCGTGGTCTTGAGCGCGTGGCGGCCGATCAGACTGTCAGTCCTGGCCCAATTGCATTGACACCCCCTTCCCGATCGCCCATAAACCGCCATCGCCTCCAGACTTACGTCTTGAGCCGCTTTTCGGTGCGCCTTTGTTCGTGAGAACGGTGATGCCGCGAAGTCCCCATCCGCCGGCGCGTTGCGCTCGCGGGTGCGATCGTGCTTTGGGCATTCGGAGTCAGGCGGGCGAATGACTATATTGCGGATGTAACGCTCACGTTGGCCTTATGGCTGGCACGAATTATCGTGATTGGCTCTTCGCCAAACGCGTGGAGCAAACGTCGCAACTGAAGAGAGCAACAATGTTCGAATCGCTATCAGATCGCCTGTCCGGCATATTCGACAAGCTCACCCGCCGCGGTGCGCTGACGGACAGCGACGTTGCGGAAGCGATGCGTGAGGTGCGGCGTGCCCTGCTCGAGGCAGATGTCGCACTCGATGTCGTTCGCGACTTCACCGACAAGGTGAAGCAAAAAGCCGTCGGCCAAGAAGTCGTAAAGTCGGTGACGCCGGGCCAGATGGTCGTCAAGATCGTGCACGACGAACTGGTCGCGATGCTCGGCTCCGATAGCCAGCCGCTTGACATCGCCGCATTGCCGCCGGTGCCGATCTTGATGGTCGGCCTGCAGGGCTCGGGTAAGA
>JAGDYV010000213.1:0-16736 GCA_049116495.1 Hyphomicrobiaceae bacterium
TCGCCGCCTTCATCCGCGGCCAGGGCGTTGTCTGCCTCGCACTCGGCACGCTCTACACCATCGGCCTTAGCGTGATCGGCCTCGACTACGGTTTGCTGATCGGCATCGTCACCGGTGTGATGTCGTTCGTACCCGTCGTTGGCACCGCGCTCGGGCTCATCACGGCATCGGCAGTGGCCATCATACAGGGCTGGCCGGACCTGAGTTTGCTGGCGATGGTCGTTGTGATATTCGTCGCCGGGCAGGCACTCGATTCCGGTTTTCTCGCACCGCGTATTGTCGGACCGGCGATCGGTTTGCACCCGGTTGCACTGATCTTCGCGCTGTTCGTTTTCAGCTACTTGTTCGGCTTCGTCGGGGTGCTTGTCGCCGTGCCAGTCTCGGCGGCGATTGGCGTGCTGATCCGTTTCGGCCTGGAACTCTACCTGAAAAGCGCCATCTACAAGGGCGTCAGTTCCGAGACTGAACCAGTGACGAAGTCAGACGAGCCGTCACCGTAACCGCCGCACCTTTGCAACAGCCAACCGAACGGCCACACATGTCCCAGCCGCAGCAATTGGTGTTTGACCTCCCCCACCTTGACGCGTTCGAGGCGGAAGACTTTCTCGTCAGCCGCTGCAACCAGCCCGCCGTCGACATGATTGACCGATGGCCCGATTGGCCGGCACACGCCGTCATCATTTGCGGCGCCGCCGGAAGCGGCAAGTCGCACCTGGTGAGTGTGTGGCGCGAGCGCAGCGGTGCAGAAGCGGTTGCGATGGCCGACGTAACGGCTGCCACAGTCACGCGTTTCCAGGAGGCCGGACACCTGGCCATCGAAGATGTTGCGGCGGGAGGTGATCCGGAACCTGAACGGCTCGTATTCCATTTGTTGAACGCCGCACGGGAAAGCAAAAGCCAAATACTGATCACCATGCGCCAGCCGCCAGGAGAACTCGACATAGCGCTGCCAGACCTGCGCTCGCGCCTTCGTGCACTGCCGATCGCCGAGATCAAGCCGATCGACGATGCCTTGCTTTCCGGGCTGCTGGTCAAATTGTTTTCAGATCGACAGCTGGCGATTGATCCGGGCGTCATAAAATATCTGATGCGGCATATGGAGCGTTCAGCCGAAGCCGCACGCCTGGTTGTCGAGCGGATCGATCATCTGGCGCTGGCCACGCATCGCAAGGTGACACGTGCGCTCGCGGCCGACGCGTTGCGGTAGAAGCCGAACCGCATCAGCTGATAGCCGGTGACCAATTGGGAGAGTTCACATGGATTTACCGATCACGCTGTTATTCGCTGGCATCTTCGCGATATTCGCGCTGGTTCTGAGCTTCCTGGCCGGTTTCTATCGCGGCGCAGCGGGCGTACCGATTCTCTATGGCGATCCGATCAACAAAGAACTTCTCGTGCGCGTGCGCCGACATCAGAACTTTCTCGAATACGTGCCAATGATGCTGATTCTGATGGCCGCGATCGAATTGAACGGCGGCTCGAAGACCTTTCTTCTGGGTGCCGGCAGCTTGCTGATTGTTGCGCGGATATCGCATGCGGTCGGCTTGAAACATGACAACATGGGCCACGTCGGCCGTCTGATCGGCGCAGCCGGAACGGCGCTGATCACGCTCGTGACGGCCACTTATGCGCTTTGGCTGGCGGTGCCGGCGTTGCTTTGATGTGGCAACGTTGTTTCCGCGCCTCACGCATCGCCATGCGCTGAACGACTGTCAGCCGGTGCCTGGTCGCGCTCGAACATGCCGTAGTCGCGGATGACGCTGGCGACACGCAAACGATAGTCTTCGAATATGCCGCTCCGACCGGCCGCCTGCGCAGTGCGATGAGCCCTGAGCGCGCGCCAGTCAGCGACCGCCTTTTCATCGCGGAAGATCGACAACGACAGGATCTTTTTCTCGTCTGTGAGGCTCTGAAACCGCTCGATCGAGATGAAGCCGTCGATTTTCTCGAGTTCCGGCCGCAGGCTGGCTGCGATATCGAGATACTCGTGCTTTCGATCTGGACGTGGCGTTACTTCGAAGATGATGGCGATCATGGTTTGTCCTCGGTGGCGTCAAGTGCCGGCGCATTTGCAAGGTGCGGTCGATAACAAGGGCATATTTCTTTACTATGCGCGCATGCTGAAATTCTCCCGCCAAGAAGACCAACAGTACGACGCATGCGATTCTGCCTCTAGGCGGCAGAGCTTTTTGCGTTGTAGATGCCCAGTGCTTCGACGCGGTGCCTGATCGCGCATATTAGCCTGACGGCTTTGGTCAATAATAACCGTCGCCTTCCATTTCGATATTGGATCTTGACTTGTCTGAGATCGAACCATGCGTTCACCGCCTTTTTACCTTGACTGACGAGAGCTTCAACACAGTGTCATGGTAGCGATTTTGAAGGCCTGATCGTTTACACTACTGCGGCATCGGCCACGCTTCCGGCCGACTTCGCGCGCTATAATGCCTGAGTGACACACCAGAGCCGGAGACCGGATGTCTTCTACTGCTTCAAAACGGTCCGCCAAGAAGGTTGCACCCGCCGCCGCCTTGCCAGCACCGACAGAGGCCGGCGATCGCTATTACAACCGCGAATTGTCCTGGCTGCAATTCAACAAGCGCGTGCTGGCGGAAGCGCGCAACAAAGCCAATCCTCTGCTTGAGCGCTTACGTTTCGTGTCGATCGCAGCGTCGAACCTCGATGAATTCTTCATGGTGCGGGCGGCCGGCCTGATCGGCCAACAAAAGGCCGGTGTTGGCGGTCGCAGCATTGATGGTCTAACGCCGACCCAGCAGTTGCGGCGTATCCACGAATTTGCCGCGGAACTCGCCAATGAAAAACTCGATACCTGGCACACCCTTCGCCAGGAACTCGAAGCCAAATCAATCCAGCTGATCGAGGAAGACAGGTTGTCGGCAACTGACGTCAGCTGGTTGCGCGGCGAGTTCATGGCCAAGATGTTCGCCGTTCTCACGCCGCTCAACATCGACCCGGCGCATCCCTTTCCGTTCGTGCACAACAAGGGCCTGACGCTGGTGGTGTCGATGAAGGACGCACAGGGCAAGGAAATGAACGGGCTGATCCCGATTCCGCCGCAACTGGCTCGATTTGTACGCCTGCCGGACGAACGTGAGAGCCGGCGCATTCGGTTCGTCAGCATCGAGACCGTCATCGGCCTCTGCCTCGATGAACTGTTTCCGTCACTCGAAGGCGTCAAAGCGCTTGGCAGCTTTCGTGTGCTGCGCGACAGCGACATCGAATACGAAGAGGAAGCCGAGGACCTTACAATCGCATACGAAGCGCTGATGCGGCGGCGGCGGCGTGGCGACGTGATCCGTCTCGAGATGGAAGAAAAGATGCCGGCGCCGCTGCGCCGTCACGTGGTTGACCAGCTCGAGGTGTCCGATGATCTGGTGTTCGTCAAGGATGGCCTGCTTGGACTTTCCGACATATCGCGGATCATCGTCGACGAGGTGCCCGAGCATCTGTTTGAAAGCTTCACCCCACGGACCCCGGAACGCGTCGAGGACCACAGTGGCGACGTGTTCGCGACGATCCGCAACAAGGACTTTATCGTCCACCACCCCTATGAGTCGTTCGAAGTCGTCCTGCGCTATCTGCGCCAGGCGGTGACCGATCCCAACGTGCTCGCGATCAAATGGACGCTTTACCGTACGTCGGCGGTCAACAGCCCGATCGTCGAGGCGCTCAAGGAAGCCGCCGAGTCGGGCAAGACGGTGACCGCCGTCATTGAGCTCAAGGCGCGCTTTGACGAGGCGACGAATATTCTGCTGGCGCGCGACATGGAAAAATCTGGCGTACATGTCGTGTTTGGTTTTCAGCAGATGAAGACCCATGCCAAGCTTGGCTTGGTCGTGCGCCGCGAGGGCGAGGCGATCGCGACCTACTGCCATATCGGCACCGGCAACTACCATCCACAAACAGCGCGGATCTATACGGATCTGTCGTACTTCACTGACGACCCGACGATCGGCCAAGACGTCATGCGGATTTTCAATTTCGTCACCGGATATGGCCGGCCGACGCACCTGGAAGAGCTTGCCGCCAGCCCGAACGGCATTCGCGAACGCATTGTCGAGCATATCGATGCCGAGATCGCCCACGCCAAAGCAGGCCGGCCGGCAGCGATCTGGTGGAAGCTCAACTCGATCGTCGACAAAGGCATCATCGACAAGTTGTATGAGGCCAGTACGGCCGGCGTTGAAATCGACTTGATCGTGCGCGGCATTTGCTGCTTGCGGCCGGGCGTGGCTGGCCTGTCGGATAACATTCGTGTGCGCAGTATCATTGGCCGGTTCCTGGAACACGCGCGGATCTACTGCTTTGGGCAGGGCGCCGAGTTGCCGTCCCGCAAGGCGGCTGTCTACATCAGCTCTGCAGATATGATGGAGCGCAATCTGGATCGCCGCGTCGAAGTGATGGTGCCGCTCAAGAACCCGACCGTGCACGCGCAGGTGCTCGACCAGATTATGGCCGCCAACCTCAAGGACAACCAGCAAAGCTGGATGGGCCTGCCGGATGGCAGCGCCAAGCGCATCACACCGGCGCAGGACGAAGAGCATTTCAATCTGCACGAATACTTCATGACCAATCCGTCCCTCTCAGGGCGTGGCCAGGCGCTCAAGCGCCACAAACCGTCGAAGCTGTGACGACGCTCAATGTGCGAAGACCGTTACTGAGAAACTATTCACCGACATAGTGGGCAACGATCTCACGATCGTGCGGATGGGCGCGGTGCTCAATCAGGTAAACAGCCTGCCACGTGCCAAGCATCATGGCACCACCGGCCACCGGGATGCTGAGCGACACGCTTGTCAGCATCGTCTTGATGTGGGCCGGCATGTCATCCGGACCTTCGGTCGAATGACGGTAGGGCCGATCTTCGGGCGCAAGGATGGCTAGACTTTGCGCCAGGTCGTGAAGGACGTCAGGATCGGCGTTTTCCTGGATCGTGAGCGAGGCCGAGGTGTGCCGGATAAAGAGTGTGATGCAGCCATCGCCGGCGCCGATCGACCGCAACCAGGACGCAACTTCGGCGCTGAGATCCTGAAAGCCGGGCCCGCGCGTCTGGCGGTGGATGCTGGTTCGTTCCTGGCGCATTCCTAAAGCTGGCGTTCCGGTGTTTCCGATTTCTGTTCCAGCCGCTTCAAGCGATCCTGGAACTTCTTGAGCATACGCTCAAAATAGTCCAACGCGCCATCAACCTCTTTTTCGGTCGGCAGTTTGAAGTTCGGGCGGTTTTCTGCCGATTTATTGCGATCGCCGCGCAAGCCAAGGTTTTCTTCCATCCGCTTGATCTCGGCACGAAGTTCCGCGTTCTCACTCTTTAGCCGTGCCACCTCGGCGGTTAACGACGGGCCGGTGCCGGCCATCGGCTCACAGCCCCAGCTCTCGGCGCTCTTTCGGCACAGTGAGACGGCACCGGTTTCGGTATCGAGACGAACAAAGCCATCATCTGTCTTGTGCATCGTGTAGCGGCCAGGCCGTGAATCTTGTGCAGATGCCACGCCGGCACACGCCGTAAATGCTGCCAGCACCACAAAAATTTTAATTTTTCTGGTCACGTTGTGTTCCTTATCAAGTCATCACCGCATTTTTCTCCCCGCACGGACAAGTCGGCAAAGCGGCATGCGGCACGCGCGCAGTCGTCGACTGAAAACGTGCTCTTACATCTCCATATAGCGCGCGAAACCCAAGTTGCACGGCTATTGCGGCGAATTTGCATGGAGACATGGTTAACGACGTAACGTTGACACAAGTATTCGATGCGAATAATTCGACATCAATAAGTATATCTCTTCTTATTATTTCTCCTCAAAGAGATAATATTTATCAATATTTACGTCGTTAAGATTACGTTTACTGCGAATCGCCAACGTTGCTACAGCAGGTCCGCTGTCCGTTTGCATCGGGACCCAAACATGCGCTGCCCAGGGATGTTGGGGCAGTCCGACAACCAGGGCGCAAATACGCGGGGACTGAAATGACCGACCGACCAAACAATGAACACATCGACGACACGCCAAATACTGCTGACGATGCGCATGCTGACATAAACCATCAAGAAGCGTCGGCGCCAGATGCTCAGGGCCATCCCGATATGCCGGAAGTGCCAGACCTTCTGGCCCGCATCAACTCGCGGATTGCTGCCCAGCAGGACAAGGATGAGAGCACGGGATATGCGGCGCTGGATGGCATGCGCGACAGCCTCAACGCACTAAAAGCGCAAGCCGGCGCTTCCGACGCTCCAGCAGCACATCAGGACTTTGAACCGGAAGCAGATCTCGAAACAGCACCCGACGAACCAGCATCGCACACCGCAATTCAGGACCCTTATGCGGAGGTCATGAAGTTCGATATCGACGAGCCGACGCCAGACGCCAATCCCTCGGCGCAAGAGCCTTGGACCGATGATGCCGCCGAGCAGCTAACCGCCCATTGCGAAGAAGCCGGCCTGGCCGCCGACCACGATAAAACAGACCCATCAGCAAATAGCGAAGGCGCACGGATCCCATCCGATAGTGCAATGAACTACGTCTATCTTGAGCCCGGCCTTGAGCACCGAGGTCAGCACTGGCTCGAAAACCGCCTCGAAGAGATCTCGCAACGACTGGACGCCGTCGGCGAAAGGCAGCTCGGCAACGGGCCGGAACTTACGCCCCTGCTCGATCGCTTCGACGCCCTCGAAGCACGGATGGATACCGCTCTCGCAAATAGCGCCGGCGGGAACAGTGAACTTGGCGGCGACGCCACGGGCGGCAGCCTGCATGACATTGAGCTATGCATTGCGGAGATTGCGACGCAACTTGAGGCAACCAATTCAGAACTCACTCGGATTGAAAGCGTCGAAGCCCAGATCACCGACATCGCAAAAGCGATCGCGGCGCAGCGTGACGCCACGCCTATCCCGACACCCGATCCGGCCGAGATGTTCGACATGGCCGCTCTGGCCAGCCTGGTCGCCGACAAGGTCTCAGCCAAGCCGATGGCGGCAATGGGCAGCTCTGCGGATGCGCCCGTCGATGCCGCGGGGATTGGCGAGCTTTCGACGGTCATGAAAGAGTTTATGCGTGAACGGCGCAGCGAAGGAGAACATGCCAATGCCGTGCTGGACACGATGCAGCAGACGATCATCCGGGTCCTTGACCGCATGGAAGCGCTCGAAGCCGGCGGACCGCGAAGCGGCAACACCGCGCCGCACGCCCCAGCAATCAACCAGCCGCCGCAAGAGGCCAGGCAGATCGCTGCAGATGCTCCCGCCGCAGCCTCGGCGCCAGCAAGCGAGTCGCGTGTTGAAACGCCTGTCCAGCATGCAGCCATGGCAATCGCAGATAGCAAACCAGCTCGCCCCGCCGCAGCAAAGCCTGCTGCCGCTGACGACACGGCAACCAGCGAGGAATCAGCCTCGATCGATCGCCTGGAACGGGTCATGGGGCAGCTCGGCGACAAGAGCTCCGGCGGGCAGCCGGTCGCCAAGCCGAAGGCACGGCCGCAGCCGGATGCCGGCGCTGACCAAACCGACGCAGCGCGCAACAGCCGGACAGACTTCATCAAGGCGGCGCGGCAGGCCGCCACAAAGGCCAATCAACCGATCGAACTGCAAACCGATGAACCCCTAGAAGCCGACCGTGCCAAGTTCGCCAACGCAGCTCGTCAAGCTGCGGCGCGAGCCAACAAGCGCACGGCCAATGACGATGTCTACGAAGACGAGATTGATGCCACCGATGACGGCTTCTCGTCCGACAGCATCAACGCGCCGCTGCCGCAGCTGGGCCAGACTAATGGCCGTGCACGTTTACTGGTTGCTGCCGTGGCCCTCGTCGCGGTTGGCCTGGTCGCAACCAAGTTCATGATGAGCATATCGAGCGACGCGGCACGCAAGGAATTGCACTCCACGGACGTCCAGCAGAAATCTCAAATCGGCGGCAAGGCGACGACAAATCCGATTGCAACGGTCGCATCCGTACAGAAGACCAAAGCGACACCGCTGAATCCCGGGCGCCTTGCCCAGAACGCGCTTGCCCGGTCACAGCCGCACACGGTGACGCCCGGTTCCGTGAGCTATGGTTCGTCCCCGAGCACGCAGGCCCTGCCAGCGGCTGTCGGGCCGCAGGACACGGCTGCAACCGCCAATCAGCCGCTTTCGGGCGGTCCGGGCAGCGTATCGCGCAAAGCTCTGCCATCAGCCATGGTCGGGCCGCTGTCCTTGCGCCTCGCAGCGGCCAACGGAGACCCCTCAGCCGAATTCCAAGTCGCTGCCCGATTCGCCGATGGCAAGGGTGTCAAGCAGGACTTTGACGAAGCCATCAAGTGGTACTCGCGGGCGGCCGGCCGCGGGTTCGCGCTGGCACAGTACCGACTTGGAACATTCTATGAGCGTGGCCTCGGCGTTGAAAAGGACCTGCAGCGAGCGCAGATTTGGTATCAGCGGGCCGCATCGAACGACAACATCAAAGCGATGCACAATCTGGCCGTTCTTGCGGCGGGCTCGAGCACCGGCAAGCCTGATTACGCGACCGCTGCACAGTGGTTTACAAAGGCCGCCGAGCGTGGGTTATCTGATAGTCAGTTCAATCTGGCGATTCTCCACCAGAACGGTCTTGGCGTGCCGCAAGACGATGCCAGTGCCTACAAGTGGTTCAACCTCGCAGCAAACCGCGGTGACAAAGAAGCGGTCAAGCGCATGACGGATCTCGCCGAAAAAATCGGCAAGGCACAGACTGCGAAACTGGACGATGAGCTGCGCCGCTGGTTGCGCAAGCCGTCGAGCAAGATCGCGAATGATCCACACTACGCCGGGCAAGCGTGGCAACGCAAAAGCAGTTAGCCAAATTGCCGAGCATGAGCGCCGGACAACCTGAAAAGCGTTGGCGGGGCTCTGGTCTCGGCTGTTGGAAACTTGCTGGAACCGATGCTGGCCACGGACAAGACGGGACACGCCGAGATCGGGGCAAATCCGCCCGGCAGAATGGGTCCATCTCAGTCTGAAGGGCTCTAGGCTGCGTGCGGCGTTGCGGGTTCTGTGAGAACGCGCAGAATATCTTTGAGGCTGGAAGCGTCCCGTAAGCGCTGAAGAACATCCGGCTCACGCAGCAACCGCGAAATGCGTGCCAGTGCCTTGAGATGATCACCACTGGCGTGCTCTGGCGCGAGCAGCAGAAAAACCAGATCGACCGGCTCGTCATCGAGCGCTTCGAAGTCGATCGGCCGTTTCATACGGGCGAACAGGCAGTAGATGCGGTCGAGTTCCTTGAACTTGACGTGCGGAATTGCAATGCCACGACCAAGCCCGGTCGAGCCAAGACGCTCACGCTGCAGCAGCGTGTCGAAAATCTCCCGAGCGGGAATGGCATGCCCCGTCAACTCGGTAGCCTTCGCGGCAAGTTCCTGAAGGGCCTGCTTTTTGCTTTCAGCCTTCAGTGCCGGGATAATTGCGTGTTCAGATACGAGATCTTCAAGATCCATAACAGTACATTCCTCGTGAGCCGCACTTCCGCTTCACCCACTAAGCATCAATTGTGCCGTTAACGTAGTCGCTATACCGGATTTTCCTACCAAGAGACAGCAACGTTGTTGCCAGAAGGATCGTGCACTCACGCTCAATCAGGCTATTCGGTCGCAGCCTCTGCCTCAGGATTGATCCAGCCGACATGTCCGTCTTCGCGCCGGTAAACGATGTTTATGGTCCCCGTCCCTGCATTTCGAAACACCATAAAGGGCTGCTCCGTCAAGTCCAACTGCATCACAGCTTGGCTCACAGAGTACTGACGGACCTCCCGAACGTTCTCCGCAATGATCACAGGTTCAGACGTTTCTTCCGTCTTTTCAATGACTTCATCATCCATTTGGACGACGTAATCATTCGCAGAAGAAAAAGACGTGGCATGCGAGGAATTTCCGTGATGATGGTCCTTAAGACGGCGCTTGTAGCGGCGTACGCGCTTTTCCAATCGCTCCATTGCGGCATCGGCGCTGGCATGTGGATCGCCGGCAGTCCCCTGAGCTTCCAGCATCAATCCGGTCTTGAGGCGCATGGAACAATTGGTTTTAAACTGCCCCCGGATCTTTTCTATTCGAATGTGACCGGATATTTCTGGACCGATATACTTGTCTAATACTGCGCGTGCCTTATCGGTTACATAGGTTTGAAAAGCATCTCCGGTTTCCATGTTCTTGCCCGTCACCTGAATGCTCATTGGATCTCCCAAGTAAATTATCCGCCGCTGCGCGGATCTGATCGTCTCAAACTATATGACGATTTTTGCAGCGAATGATAGCCTCCATTTGACCATCAGGCCGGCATCATTCAAGGTCAATTGCGGCTCGGATGAACCGCAATTGATCCTTTTTTGTTCTGCAATTGTTTAATTGCGCACGCCATTCAGCCAATCAGGCGGCACCAACCATCAGCTTCTTGCTGCGGCGGCGCTGGACCGACGATGGAATGCGCATCGCTTCACGATATTTCGCAACCGTGCGGCGCGCGATATCGATGCCATCGGCCTTCAACCGCTCGACGATCTTGTCGTCAGAAAGGACCGTCTTCGCGGTTTCCGCGTCGATCATGGCCTTAATGCGATGGCGAACGGCCTCGGAAGAGAACGAATCGCCGTCATCCGAAGCGGCAATGGCCGAGGTGAAGAAGTATTTCAGCTCGAGGATGCCGCGGGGTGTCGCCATGTACTTGTTCGACGTGACCCTGCTGATCGTCGATTCGTGCATCGATATGGCATCCGCGACGCTGCGCAGATTGAGCGGACGCAGGTGCTCGACGCCGTGCATGAAGAAGCCGTCCTGCTGACGCACGATCTCCTCGGAAACACGCAGAATCGTGCGTGCACGCTGGTCGAGGCTCTTGACCAGCCAATTTGCCGTCTGCAGGCAGTCCTGAATGTAGTCCTTGTCGTCGGCCTTGCTGACCGAGTTGGAGACGCGCGCGTAATAGGTGCGATCCACCAGAACGCGCGGCAGCGTCTCGCTGTTCAACTCGACAATCCAGCCACCGTCATTGGCCGGGCGCACCGAAACGTCCGGCACCACCGGCTGTACCGGCGAAGCGCCGTATTTCAGGCCCGGTTTTGGATCGAGCGATTTAAGCTCGACAATCATCTCGGCGAGCTCGTCCTGGTCAACCTTCACGACTTTGCGCAAACCGGCCAGGTTGTGAGAGGCCAGCATATCAAGGTTGTCGAGCAACGCGGCGATCACCGGATCAAAGCGGTTTTGCTCCTTCAGTTGCAGCGCCAGACACTCCGCCAGATTGCGCGCGAATACCCCGGTCGGCTCAAACGTCTGCAGTCGCTCAAGCACGCCCTCGACGACCTCACCGGCCGTACCCAGTTTTTCGGCAAGCTCGGTCATGTCGCCGCGCAAATATCCGGCATCGTCGACCATATCAACGAGATGCTGTCCGATCATGCGCTCGGCCGGGCTGGTCACGACAAGATGGAGCTGCGTTGTCAGGTGATCCTTCAGCGTCGGTGTGTCGGCAACGAAGGCTTCAAAATCCGGCGCCGCCCCATCGGACTTGCTGCTTGCGCCAAGGCTCTGGCCCGGCCCTGAGCCCGGGCCGAGTTGCTCGCGGCCCAGGTCCTGGACCGGCGCTTCCGGATAGACGTTCTCAACTTCGGTGTCATGCGCACCGGTGTAATCGACCGCGCCGCTTTCAAAATCGAGGTCCGAGGCCGTTGTCTCTGCCGGCGCGGTATCGCCGTTGTCCGCCCCGTCGCCGCGCTCAGGCGCAGCCTCCTGGCGCTCGAGCAGCGGATTGCGCTCAAGTTCAGCTTCGACGAATGCATTCAGCTCAATGTTCGACAGTTGCAGAAGACGAATAGCCTGCTGCAACTGGGGTGTCATCACCAGCTGCTGGCCTTGTCGAAATTCTAGCTTGGCGGATAACGCCATGGCACGACCCCTTGTTTCCCAGTGTAGGAACAGTGCCGTTTGAAAGTTTACGGTTGGCTACTCAGGAGAACATATCGCCCAGATAGACGCGCCGAACATCTTCATTGTTAACAATGTCTTGCGGTGTGCCCTGAGTTAGCACTTGTCCATCATATATGATGTATGCGCGATCAATAAGGCTGAGCGTTTCGCGCACATTGTGATCCGTAATCAACACACCGATGCCGAGTTCTGTCAGGTGTCGGACCAATTGCTGAATGTCACCGACGGCGATCGGATCGATACCCGCGAAGGGCTCATCCAACAACACGAACGACGGTCTGCTGGCCAGTGCACGGGCTATCTCGCAACGTCGTCGCTCGCCGCCCGAGAGCGCGATGGACGGCGATTTCCGCAGCCGCGTGATCTTAAATTCCTCAAGCAGCTGGTCGAGTTGTTCCTGGCGCGCTTTGCGCTTGGGCTCGACGATTTCAAGCACCGCCATAATGTTCTGCTCAACCGTCAGCCCACGGAAAATAGAAGCTTCCTGAGGCAGATATCCAACCCCAAGGCGGGCGCGACGATACATCGGCAAGGCCGTGACATCGCGGCCATCAACGTACACATGGCCATCGTCCGCCGGCACCAGGCCGGTGATCATGTAGAAGACGGTGGTCTTACCGGCGCCGTTCGGGCCGAGCAGTCCAACCGATTCACCGCGCTGCACGGCCAAGCTAACGCCACGCACAACAAGTCGCTTCTTGTAGCTCTTCTGGACGTTGCGCGCGTGCAACCAACCCTCGGCCACATACAGATCGGAGTTGGCATTCGAGGTCGAATGCTGCCCGACGGTGGGGCCCGCGGGGCCGAATTGCGGTGAGCCGTGGCGCAAGAAGTCGGGTGGCGCCGTCGCATGGCCGGCAAGATCCGGCGGATCATTGGCCGTCTCGGCTGACCGGCGTAGGGGGAATAATCTCAAAACTGCGACCTGCCAATTGTCCGTTCGTTGCTGGCCAAGTGCGTGTCCAGGCGAAAAAGCTGCGACAACCGTGCACACACTCTGGTTTGACCGGCGACGCCTCGCACCGATCAGTTTGTTTTCTTATGCTCAGTTTCGGGCATTTTTACGGGCTGCACCAGATCAGAAACCGTAAGACAGCTGTGACGGAATCGACCACTTACTGGATTCTTGTCGAAGATGACCAGCCACGATCCACTTTTGGTTTACGCAGCTGCCGGCGGCGCTCCGCAGGCGTGCGCGATTTGCCTCTGGCCTGTTCCCTTTGGACGTCCATTGGATAAAAAACGGCACACATTTGACCACCGCAGTCACGCGTATGCGGATTGGATGTGATCTTCGGCGCGGCGCCAAACGTCAGGCGCTTGGCGGTATTGCTCTTCGGCCCGGCATTCTTCATGCGGCTCAGGCCGGTCTTAAGATCGATGACCAAGGTTTCGCCGCGGACCGTTTGCCGCCCGCGCCGCAAAACAACATTTCCCGAAATCGTGACCGTGCTGGCGACCATATCGAACTCGGCCTTCCGTCCGGTTGCTTTGGTGTCGCTGCCGGACGTCACCGTGACCGACTTGGCGGCGCGAATGAATCGGAGTTTCATTTGCGCTTGCCGGCCGCGCTTGCCTTGAGGCGGCGTGAACAGACCAATCCGGCCGTCGTAATGGGCCGTCATCACCGGCGTCGACAGTACCAGGTTGCCCTGGCGGGCGCGCACGCGGCCATCGAAGCGGGCGACCGAGCGCAAATCACGCACATCCAGCGAACGGGCCGTAATCTCGATCGGCGCGTCAGGGTTGGTCGCAAACGCGGTTCCACCCGTTGCCTGCTGACGCCTGCGCTTGCCACCTCTCGCGGCCGGAGGCTTGAAGCGGACGAAGATATTTCCGCGTGGCGCACCCGCAATCGCCGGTGACGCCAAGAGCATACGGCCTTGCTTGGGTTCATAGATCAGCCGGTTGCCGCGCAGCACACTGTCTGCCTGCGATGCCACGACATCACCCGTCAGGACAACGCGGCGGCTGGTCGTGTCGACGGTCGCGAGACGGGCGGTGATCGTGCGGTTGGCGGCCCCGGTGATCTTCACGTCGCCGGAGAGTTGCGCCTCGTTGGCCTCGACGTCGAAGATTGCCTTGCGGGCGCGCACCAGGTTCGACCCGTGTGTCAGCCGGACGCCGTCGCTGGCGGTGATGCGCTTGACGCGGCCGCGGGGCGCCGATTTGGCCGCGCTCTTGGCGGTGCCACGCGCCAAGCCGGTCAGTGGGGTGCCGTCTAGAAATGAGACGACCATGGCCGGCGCCTCGAGCATGCGACCGTCCTGAATGGCGCGAACGTCGCCGTCAAAGCGGGCCGTTCGCTGCTTTTCGGCAATCGAGAGGGTCGCGGACGTGATATCGACAGGTGCATTGGAACCACCGCTGCCGAAACCGAGCACGGAAGCGGCTTGATCGCCTGCCGCCGGCGTCGCCTTCGCACGATTTCTGCGCGGCTGCAACTGCGCCGCGACGCCCTTTTGAAAGAGGACCTCGCGGGAGCGCTGATTGAGCCGCATCGCATTGCCGCGCACCTGACCGGCCGGCATTTTGACCAGCACCGGCTCGAGCGAGACGATGTCCGCCGTCTTGGTATTGATGACAGCGCTGTTGAGGGTCACGTTCATGTCGTTTGGCGCAGAGACATTGATGCCGCCGTCCAGATTGAGCGTCCCCTTCTTCTGGTCGAACAAACCGCGTCTGGCCTTGATCACGGTGCGCTGGCCGCTGCGCTGCTCAAACGACCCGTCAATCTCGACGAGTTGTACCGGCTTATCGCGCGACAGATCCGTGATCGCCTTCTTGGCCGAGACCTTGTAGCGGCTGCCGTCCTTTTTGTTATACCCCTCGTAACTCGGGTCAGTCATCGCCAGGTTGTCGAACGACGCCGAGACCGCACCCGTGTTGATTGTACCGGCGTGCGCACTCGTTTCGATCTTGATCGTGCGCTGCATGAAAATCGCGTATGAACTGAGCAACCCAACAGCTGCCGCCGGCAACGTCCAGCGCATGACACGCACGAACACGGAATTGACACGCGCCCAGCGCAACGCGCTGGACCGCTCGCCCGCGTCGGCAATTTTGATGGATCGCGTGGCCATCAAGTCTCCACTCGGCCTCAAATGCACCTCATGCCGGCAGCACAATCGCCGAGCATAACGGGGGATCGGACGGTGCCGAACACCCAAACTCTATCTGCGTGACAATCGCAGCATTAACAAGGCATCATTCCTCATGCCGGGCGATAAGCCGATTCAACTGCGCGGACAAGGCAACAGCCGCCGTGAGAAAGACCTGCGCGACGGCTAAAACAGTCGCTTGGCTGCGATATCGGCGCCCTCACGCATGGCGCGCAACTTGGCCCAGACAACATCCGCGGTGAGGCGGCCCATACCGGCCGACGTATCAAAACCACAATCTGTGCCGGCCATGACGCGCGCCGGATCTCCGATGGCCTCGGCGGCCTGTTCGAGGCGGTCCGCAATCAACTCGGGGTGCTCGACATAGTTCGTCTGGGTGTCAATGACGCCAACCAGCAGCGCCTGATCGGCCGCCAGCTTGTGGTCGCGAAACACCTTGATTTCATGCGCGTGGCGCGGATTGGCGAACGGCATCATGAAGGCGCCGACATCCGCTTCGAGGATGGCGCCGGCGATATCGTGGAGCGGCACATCCTGGTCATGCGGCGATTCGTAGTTGCCCCAGCAAACATGTAGGCGGACGCGCTCGCGCGGCAGTCCCACAAGCACCCGGTTGATCTCGCCGACGACAAGGCGCACGAAGTCAACGAACTCGGCGACCGGACGGTCGGCATAGCTGATGTGGCGTTCAAGCGCGAGATCAGGCGCATCGATCTGAAGGATCAGGCCGGCGTCGATGGCCGCGCGGTATTCATGCGCCAGTGCGTCGGCGACCTTGGCGAGGTATTCCTCGAATGTCGCGTAGTGCTGGTTTTTCATGGCCATGGCGACGATACCGGGCGACGGCGCGGTCATGAAGGCGTCCGCGAAGCTTCCCGGATGGCGGGCGAGCGATGCCTTGAACAGGCTGATTTCGTCGGTGTTGGCGGCGGTACCGTTGTAGGATATGGGGCCAATCGCCATCGGTGGCGCGAAATTGCTGACTGCCACCTTGCCCGCGAGTGCTGCGCTTCGGGCCGCCGCGAAATCAGGATAGGCGGCGAGTTCGCGACCGGCCGGCCGTTCCCAGCTGCCGCCGAAGCCAGACATACGATGCTGCACGTAAAGGAAAAACGCTTCACGAACCTGCTCACCATCACTTGGAATATCGATGCCGGCCTTGCGCTGCTCATCTACGACCCAATGGGTTGCCGCTTCCGCTTCGGCGGCCAGCTGCGCGTCATCGACGGGTTCGCCACGCGCGCGTGCAGCATAAAGTTCAACCAAACGGCGCGGCCGCGGCAAGCTGCCGGCATGTGATGTCAGGATCCTGTTGGTGGGCATCTATCAACACTCAACTCGCAGATCGCCCGGCGGCGCACGGCGGCGGCGGCTAATGCGTAAAGATATCCTCTTCGAAGCCGATAAGATCAAGGTCGCAACGCGTCGGCAGAAAGTCAAAGGCGGCTTGGGCCAGATCGGTTCGGCCTTCCCGCGCCAGCATCGCATCCAGGCGCTCCTTCAGCTTGTGGAGATACAGAACGTCTGAAGCCGCGTAGGCCTGCTGTTGCTGTGTCAGTGTTGCCGCCGCCCAGTCCGAACTCTGCTGTTGTTTGGAAAGCTCAATGCCGGCGAGTTCGGAACAGAGATCCTTGAGGCCGTGCCGATCCGTGTAGGTGCGCACCA
>JAGDYV010000214.1:0-17343 GCA_049116495.1 Hyphomicrobiaceae bacterium
CGCCCTCGTTTTCGCGGTCTTCGGCATCAACCAGGATCACCATGCGGCCGTTGCGCATGTCATCGACGATCTCCGCCGTCGACGACAAGAACCCCTTGCCCTCCGCATAGGCGACCTTTGTTAGCTCATCACTCACCGGCGATACTCCAAGAGGCGCGCCACGTAGCGCGCAAACAAATCGACCTCAAGATTAACAACATCATTCACTTGGCGCGCGCCCCACGTCGTCACGCCGAGGCTGTGCGGAATGAGATTGACGCCAAACGTATTGCCCGCCACTTCATTGACGGTTAACGACGTACCATCGAGCGCCACCGAGCCTTTCGGCGCAATATACATGCTCAGATTATCCGGCACTTCGAACATGAAGCGCTGGCACTCGCCATCGGGACGGATATCGGCAATTCGGGCGACGCCGTCAACATGTCCGGTCACGACATGACCACCCAGTTCGCCGCCCGCGGTCAGCGACCGCTCGAGATTGATCTTCTCGCCGGTTTGCCAGTTGCCAAGCGTCGTCTTCGACAAGGTCTCGTTCGACACGTCAACCGTGAACAGCGATCCCATCGCGTCCGCCTCGATGGCCGTCGCCGTCAGACAGCACCCGCCACACGCGATCGAGGCACCGATCGGGATATCCGCTGCAGGATAACGCGAGCGTATTCGAAACGTCCCGCCATCGCGGCTTGCCAGCTCTCCGACATCGGTGACCAGACCTGTAAACATCGCCTTGTCCTAACCTGTGCCCAATCCAACCGCCCGATCCAATCGCCCAATCCAATCGCGCTGTCCGGGTTCACGGCCCGGGCCGCTCTTCCCAATGCGCGACGCTCGGTCGGCGCCACGTCACCCTATCATCATCACCGGCGTGGCCGCGCTCATGCAAGGTGAGCGGCGCCTGCGATATATAGCGCGCCAGCATCTGCTGCGCTGCAACCGCATCAAAATGCGCCGCACCGCCGAGACCACCACGAAACATGACAACCTCATCCACCATGCCGGCGCGGTCAAAGGCATGCCACACGGCCGGTCCGCCTTCGACCAGGAGACGCGTTATACCACGCTCGACCAGCGCTTCGAGCACGGCCGGTATCCACAGGCTGCCGGCAACATCGCCGATCACCTGTACATCTGCACCCCAGCCTTTGAGCGCCATCACATCATGTGCCGTCGCCTGTTGGCCGACAAAAACCAGCGGCGGCGTCCGTCCATCCTTGGCAAACAGCCGCAACCCGCCATCGAGCCGTCCCGACCCTGACAGTACGACGCGGAGCGGTGACAGATCACCAAGGCCGGGCAGGCGGCAATCAAGCGACGGATTATCCGTTAACGCCGTGCCGCGCCCGATCATGATGGCGTCGGCTTTCGCACGCATCAAATGACCCTGCGCGCGCGCCACCGGGCCCGTCGCCCAAACCGGCGCGCCATCCTTGCCGGTTGGCACCTGTCCTTCGCCATCCACTGCGATCTTGATCTGCACAAACGGCCGGCGCTGGCTGACCCGCAGGACATGACCGAGCGTCACATCGTGCGCCGCGTCCCAAAGCACGCTGGTCTGCGCATCGATGCCGGCGGCGCGCAACTGCCGCAAGCCCCGGCCGGCGACACGGGGATCGGGATCCGCGATGCCATGGACCACCCGGCGGATGCCGGCTGCGATAATGGCCTCCGTGCACGGTGGCGTGCGGCCATGATGCGCGCACGGCTCTAGCGTGACATAGAGTGTTGCGCCCTTTGCCTTCATACCGGCCCGCGCCAGTGCTTCCGGCTCGGCGTGCGGCCGGCCACCCGGCTGCGTCCAGCCGCGCCCGACAATTTCACCGAGATCCGGGCGATACACCACCGCACCGACCGCCGGATTGGGCGCCGTGCGCCCGAGACCCCGCCTGGCAAGCGCCACCGCACCGGCCATCAGGCGGCGGTCGAGCGCCAGCTCGCGCCCCCCATCGAGCCCGAGGGCGCTTTCGTTTTCTTTGTCGGCGGGCGTGGTCAAACGAAGTCCTTGCAGGAGGGCCAATCTTTGGCGGCCGGCCAGACAACCTAGCCCAAGATATGCGCCGACGATATCGCGACCGCAATCCATCGCAGCTCTGAATTGTTAAATTCCTCAAATGGTTGACCGCGGCTCCGTTGTCGTCGTCCGTCATCAAGAAAACCCGCTACAGCGCGTTAATTTAGGACGGCCCGGTGCGCCGGGGGCAAGCGGGACGTCGATCCATCCGTCACCCAATAAACTAACGCCGTCCGTCGGTCATCGCGACCATGCCTGTCAAACACCGCCATCTCGCCACGCCCGCTTCCCTCACCCTGGCAATCCATCTACCCTGCACCAGATCGACTCGACGCAACCAACCCGGTGCCGCATGATCAACGACCACACCCTGGCGCGCTTCGATGGATTGGGCGAGCATCTCCTCAAACCCATCTACGCCGACTATGCGTTCGCCAATCTGCCCGCCACCTTTCACTACCTTCTAACCGGCGAAAAGCTGGGGCCCCTGCTGCCGGCCGATTGTTTCGGCGGCAGCTATCCCAAACCGAAGCGCATCGTCCTCATCTTCGTCGACAGCTTCGGTTGGCACTTCTGGCAGCGCTATGCGGAGCGCTCGCGCCTGATGCAACGCGTCATCGACGACGGCGTTCTGACGCCGATTTCGGCGCTGTTTCCCACGACCACGTCAGCCTCCGTCTCGACCCTCAATCTCGGCACCCTGCCGGCCGCGCACAGCGTCTACGAGTGGAACATGTTCGTGCCAGCCTTTGGCGAGACAATCCAGTCGCTCGCCTTCGCGACACTTGGCACCCGCGGCGTACCGTGCGTGAGTAAAGGCTATGATGTTGCCGAGATGCTGACCGTCCACGAGACGATGCACCAGCGTCTTGCCCGCCACGGCGCCCGCTCCATCCAGCTTGCGCACGGCAACTACGCGTTCTCGCCGTTCAATTCGATCGCGTCTGCCGGCGCCAAGGTCATTCCCCATCGCACGCTGCCCGAAGCCCTCGTCAATCTGCGGGACGTGCTTGCTGGCAAACCGGACAAGGCGTTGATCAATCTCTACTGGGCGGGGCTCGACACGGCAGCCCATTACTTCGGACCAAATTCACCTGTTCATGAAGCCGAAGTGACCGCTTTCTGGGCGACGCTGGACGCACTGTTGCCTTTGACTGACGATCCGGACACGCTCTTCCTGTTCACCGCCGATCATGGCCAGGTTGGCATCGACGCCGCCGACACGTTCTACATCAACGAGCGCTTCCCGGAACTCGCCGACTGCCTCGCCGTCAGCGCCACCGGACAGACGATCTGGCCCAACGGCGCGCCACGCGACATGTTCCTGCACGTCAAACCTGAACGCTGCGCCGACGTCCACGGCACGTTGCAGGACCGCCTCGCCGGCATGGCGGAGGTTTTGACCATCGATGACGCCCTTGCGGAAGGCCTGTTCGGCGATGCGGCGGTTGGTTGCGAACTACGCCGCCGACTTGGCGACATTCTGGTCCTGCCGCATGCCGGCCACTTCGTGTGGTGGCGCGAGCCCGGCATCGTCGAAAACGCATTCCACGGCCACCACGGCGGTCTCGCGCCTGAAGAATTGATTTCCGTCGCCGGCGTACTCGGCGGCTAGCGCGCCGATCGCGTGTCGAGAACGGGTCCGGGTGCCCTCCGGCAACGCTTGTCATCGGCGCAGTTGTTCATCACCGCTTGATCTGAACTCTGATCGATGCATCAATGCCGATCAGGGATGATCGGTGACTTGCTCAGCCATCGCCAGGGGGCGCAAGCCCGCGCAAGCATCGCTCGCAACCAGGTCCTTTCGAGCGGCCTGATACGGGACAATAGAACACTGTGAATGTAGACGTCGCAGCGCATCGATAGATCGGAAGGCATTCCAATGCCGCCGTTCGCAACAATCGATCTCGCGCAATGGATCACAGGTTACAGACCAACAACAGCGGGCTCTCCACGAGGAATAGGGCATGAGCGTCATTCTTATTGATCCCGACGGCAATGAGCTGACAGCAGGCTGGCGGCTCAATGAGCTTCGCGAATTGTCGGGCCTGAATGACGCGTCGCTCTATGAATACCTCGCTCGGAATATGGCTTACATCGTTGTCGGCGTTGGCCCGCAAAGTCTCAGCGTGCGGCTCAATCCCGGAATTGTCAGCCCACCTAGTCTTGCTGCAGCCTTTTATCGAACCGCCGAATTCTCTGATTTGAACGTAGACGTTGAATTCCTGGGACGCGGTCCGCCTGAAAACCACACCCTTGCCAACGGCGCAACCGCGATCGACTTCATCTCGCGTATTGTGAAGCTGCGCTCGGAATCGGCTTCCGGCCGCTTCTTTCGGCAGCGCGCGCCGGTGGGACAGGAAATGGCGCACGACCAGTTCAGACGATTGATCGAGATGCTCAAACGCTTTTCGACGCCGCAAGACAGTGAATTCGTCAAAGCCCATCTCAGGCGTCATTTCAACGGTCGCTATGTTGTGCTCAAATGCGACCACGAGGCTGGCCGCCTGCTGCTCGACGATGCCGGCGGCGGATACACCGGACTTGACAGTTATTGGGCAAACGACGCGGTCGGCAAGCCGGTCGAAAAGCTGTTTGACAAAGACTATTGGTCTTTCGTTTCCGAAGCCTTTCAAGAAACCATCCACGCCGGTGTACCGACGTTGGATGACGTCGATGCGGTCGTGCGGACATCACCCGGAAAATCGAGCGCACTTTCGTACCACCGCTTGATCGTGCCGTTAGCCGATGGAAGACTTCTCGGCGTTTCCGTCCGGCACCGCGCGCCCATCGCCCTCGGCGGCTAGGAAATTTCCGATTTCCCTTATGATGTCCGTTTGCCGCATCCAAAACAGCAGGTAATCCACGTCGCCGTGCGTCGACGCCCGGGCGTGCACGCCATCTTGGAAATTGACGTGACCGGTCTTCTTAAAGAGACCTTGTGAATGCGTGTTCTTTGACATCATGACAACGGTCGCATCGACATTCCACTGTGTCAGCGACAAGGCCCGCGCCAGCCGCGGAATGAGTGAGGCCAGGCCCCGGCCGCGCACTTTTGGGTGGTACCAAACAGCTCCCGTGAAGGCGATTTTGCCACGCAATTCGGAGGCCATCGGGGCTGAAACAGTCCAGGTTTCGTTTGGATTGGCGGACTGTGACGGATCATCATAGAGCAGCGTCATGTTCACCGCCGCTTCAGCGAACGAACTGTTCTGCCAATCGAACAGGCGGCCGGCCTGGGTCGCCACAATCTCCCCATCGGCATCCCGCCCAACGATGCAGAAAGAATTATCTTCGTCCAATTGGCAGAATTGCGGATTGAGGGCGGGAAACAGCGGCAGCCAGCTATCCCGGTTCGCTTCATTTACTCGAAGAAGATCTGCAAACGTTCCCGTTTCAAGAAAAATTCCACGGTCTGTTAAGGCTTTGTTGGCTTGCAGGAAATAGCGGCCAAGAAGTTCGCGCGGGCCGTGCTGAATGTATAGATTGGAGATGAATTCCGATTGAGGCGTTGGGTTCGGCGACTGTACTTCGATTGGCATCTGAAATCCCCTTGAGCGATTCGCATATCACTCAACGGTCCACGCCAAACACCATCTCGCAAAGCAGGCAATCACGTTTTCCACTTCTAGTGTTCTGGATCGAAAACTTGCTGCCGGGTGGAATTCGGGTCGCGTTCGTGCCCCCAGAACACAATCAAAAATTGACGAGTGCTCCGACGGACGCACTTGCGCAGCAAGACGCGACATCGCGCATTAGTCTTGGTCAATGCCTTGTGCGGGTTTTCTATTGAAGGGTATCACCGTCGCCGAATTCACCTGGTTCAACGGGCTTGTTTCGAGTTCGACCGCGTCGATGCCTTCAAAGAAAAAGCCGACCTCGACCCCGAGTGCGCCGGCCAGATCGGCAAGAGTTTGAGCCGATGCTCTGCGATGGCCCAACTCAATTTCGGTGATCTCGGGACCACTGCACCCGGTCATCTGGGCCAGTTTGTCTGGACTAAGGCCTATGTCCGTTCGTCTCTTGCCAATGCGTCTTCCAATATAGGCTTCCAACTTGTTCGTCACTGCCGCTTCCAATTTACGCAAACTACAATTGCCGACCTCCAACACAGCATGGTTGCAGATGCTGCTCCGCGGCGCAACAGATGCGGCCGATATTGCCGCCGGCCTCGTGCGTATTCCGCTAGTCTCTCGACAGTGGCGCGTTCTCGACACCTGGGTCCGCCCCTCCGGCACCCAAATCGATTGTCGCATCGCGGATCGACGTACTCACCAACAAGGCGTTGCCGTGTTGATCAGTCATCGGGGCGAGTAGGCGGCGATAGCGCATGTGCCGTCGGCCAACGCCCGGCGTCATGACCAGCGCGTCGACATCTTCGACCGTTGGCGTTACCCGCATCATGGCCTCAAGATAGTGATCGTGGATCCAGCAGCCGTATTCGAACGACGGTTGATTGCCAACGGTGCGATGTTGCGAAACATCAATGTGCGAACTCTGGTAGCCCGTACCGGAATATTCGATCCGCCAAATCCGTCCCTCCGGCCTCCAGCGGCAAACCATGAACCGGCGTTTTGACAATTGTGCCAGCTTCGATAGGAAGTCATCGTCAATCAGACCGTCCTTGCCGCGGATCAATTCAAGTACATCCGTCAGCGGACCGCGGCCTGATCGGGCCAGTCCCGCCTCCGTAACTTTGTGGCACCGAAATACATTGGATCGATGCCCTTGGGCCTCGACAATGCATCCCGTGATGTGATCCATCCCATCGGATTTCGTGACGTGCAGGCGGAAATCCCAACGCTCGCGGTAGCAAGCCGAGATCATCAATGGCGCAAGCTCGCGCCGGACCAGTTCCTGAATTTTTTCGATTGTTGGCTGGCGCACTTGGTTGGGATTGACGAACACCTGACAGGCCCGATCAGAAGCCTGAAAACCGGCATAGCCCTTGTTCATCACCAGGTCATCAATCAACAATTGCGGCGTCGCGACGATCGGCAGATGACACATTGCCTGCCGTGCCGCCAGCTCGCCAGCGTTCCAGAGCTCCCCGCTCGGATCAATGATAAACTTCGTGATCGCACTGCTCACTTAATTCTCGACCGACGATCACCGGTCGCGTGAGCGACACTGCCCCTTCGCCGCTACCAAACGCGCCTTCAGATCTTCTGATCGCGTCCCGCTTGCCGAAACGCAGATTAATTTACCGCTAGCAGATCTGTTGGTAAAAACAAAGAACTAAACTGACAGTTGAATGTTGGATATGCGCCGTGTAGAGACAATCAGATCAAGGCCACAATCTTAGGTGGCATTTACGTCATGATACAATTTTGTCATCCGACTCCGGGCGCCGGCCGATTTCGCCGAGAACATCCTCGAAGTCCGCAACTTCGCGGAAATCCCGATAGACCGAGGCAAATCTTACATAACCGACGGCATCATGCTCACGCAATGCCGCCATCACCATTTCGCCGATCTGGTTGGAGGTCACCGTCGGCTCGCCCGATGCCTCGAGCTGGCGCACGATACCTGAAATCATGCGATCGATGCGCTCGGCATCGACCGGCCGTTTTCGCAGTGCCACAGATACTGACTGGTGCAGCTTGTTGCGATCGAACGGGACACTCTCGCCAGAGCGCTTGGCAACGGCCAGTTCGCGCAACTGCACGCGCTCGAACGTCGTGAAACGGCCGCCACAGTCAGGACACTGCCGGCGCCGCCGGATCGCGGAATTCTCCTCCGTCGGCCGGCTGTCTTTGACCTGTGTCTCTTCACTGGCGCAGAACGGACAACGCATTATGCGTAGATCGGAAAGCGGCCGCACAACGCGATCGCCTCCGCTTTCACACGTTCCGAGACCGCGCTGTCACCGTTCGGTCCTTGTTGGGCAACACCATCGAGAACGTTGGCGATCATATTGCCGATTTCGATAAATTCAGCCGTCCCGAAGCCACGTGTCGTGCCCGCCGGCGTGCCAAGCCGGATCCCTGACGTCACGAACGGTTTTTGCGGATCGAACGGCACACCGTTCTTGTTGCACGTAATGTTGGCCACGCCGAGCGCGATCTCGGCGTCCTTGCCGGTGATCCCCTTTGACTGCAGGTCGACCAGCATCAGGTGGTTATCGGTTCCGCCCGTGACGATGTCGTAACCGCGCCCCTGCAGCGTCTCGGCGAGCACCTTGGCGTTTGCCACGACCGCTGCCGAATAGTCCTTGAACGACGGCCGCAGCGCTTCGCCGAAGGCCACCGCCTTGGCCGCAATGATGTGCATCAGGGGGCCGCCCTGCATCCCCGGGAACACCGCCGAGTTGAGTTTCTTGCCGATCGCATCATCGTTGGCGAGGATCATGCCGCCACGCGGCCCGCGCAACGTCTTGTGTGTCGTCGTCGTCGCCACGTGGGCGTGCGGGAACGGGCTTGGATGCGCATCGCCGGCAACCAGACCGGCGAAGTGCGCCATGTCGACGAACAGATAGGCACCGACCTCATCGGCAATTTCCCGGAACCGCGCGAAATCCCAGAACCGCGCATAGGCCGAGCCACCGGCAACGATCAACTTCGGTTTGGCGGTGCGGGCCTGCTCGGCAACCGCCTCCATGTCGATCGTCCCCGTATCGCGACCGACACCATATGAGACCACATTGAACCACTTGCCCGATACGTTTACCGGTGATCCGTGCGTCAGGTGGCCGCCGGCTGCCAGGTCGAGCCCCATGAACGTGTCGCCGGGCTGCAGCAGCGCCAGAAACACCGCCTGGTTGGCCTGGCTGCCGGAATTCGGCTGCACGTTGGCATAGGCACATCCGAACAGCTGTTTGGCGCGGTCAATCGCCAACGTCTCGGCCACATCGACGTACTGGCAGCCGCCATAGTAGCGCTTGCCCGGATAACCTTCGGCGTATTTGTTGGTCAGCACCGTGCCGGCAGCTTCCAATACCGCCCGCGACACGATGTTTTCCGATGCGATCAGCTCGATCTCGTTTTGCTGGCGATGCAGTTCCTGATCCACCGCTCCGTACACTTCGGGATCGGCGGATGCGAGATCCTGGTCGAAAAAGCCGTCCGATACGGCATAACGTGCAGCTGCCGTCATGGCTTGGTCCCCTATGGGTTGGTGGCACGATGCGCCCCGCCGCGCGTGCCGTGCCGGTTGTGCTTGATTTGTCTACCGCACCCGATCTGATTGGCCGTCTGATAGCATCAATCAGACCGCCTGACACCGGGACAGTGGTCGCAGTCCACCGGTTCTCCGACCAGCCCGCAAAGCGGCCCCAAGAGCAGCCCAAAAAGCCGCTTGCCAGCGGACATGGCATTGCCAACCCGGCCACCCGCCGGATAGGCTCACATTGTTTTGATCGAACCGCGATTACTCAAGGAGAATTGCCATGTCCGCCATCACCGAGACAGCCCACAAATTCTTCGAAGCCTGCGAGACCGGCAAGGGTTGGGACGGCTGCGCGCCCTATTGTACGGCCACGGCGACGTTCGCTGCGCAATCCGAGCCGCTCGCCGACGTCAAAACCGTCGAACACTACGCCAACTGGATGAAGGGCCTGTTCGGCCCGCTGCCGGACGCGCGCTACGAGCTCAAATCCTTCGCCACCGATGATGCTCGCAATAACGTCACGGCGTTCGCAACCTTCCACGGCACCCACACCGGCGAGGGCGGCCCGATACCGCCGACCGGCAAAGCCACCGCCACCGACTACGTCTACGTGATGCAGTTCGACGACCAGGCCAAGATCAGCCACCTGACCAAGGTCTGGCATTCCGGCCTCGCGCTCAAGGAACTCGGCTGGGCTTGAGCGCCAAACACCGATGAGCGGCGGCGCCCAAATGCGCCGCCACGGTTGGCAACTGGATCGGTATCGGGACAACTCCCTGTTGCACCGGGCCAATCCGCGCGCGTGCAGCGACCGTCAAACAATCACGCAGCAGTGGCTGAACTTACACCGTTGAGTTCGATTAATTCCGGTATTGTGCTCAGCACTTTTTCTCGCAACTCTTCAAACGTCGCCGCCTCGATCGCCAATCCATCAATATCCGACGAAGATGCGGCAAACAAACCGGTGTCCTGGTCCCAACGCGCATTCACGATGATCGAGCTTTGATCCGCGACGGCCTCGGCCTTCCATCCAGGCTCGGCGTACCGAAATTTTTCGCACGCCGATCTTCTGCTTCCCATGAACCGAGCCTAAAAGGCCGACTTGCCGCGCGCAACTGGGACATCGCCTAGTCGGCGCCGGCCGATCAGCACGTGGCGGAAGCCAAGCCCCTCCTAATAACGCGCCACCTTGCCGACACCATCGCGGCCATAGAGATCGCGTCGGAACTGCACGACGCCATCCTCCGTTGCCCAAGCCGTCAGGTACACCATCTTCAGCGGCACCGACCGTTTCAGGCGGATCGTCTTGGTCTCGCCGCTCTCCTTGTAGTGGCGCACGTCCGCCATGCCCATGCCCTTGGTCTCCCTGAGCAGCCAGGCGGTCAGCTTCTCGACATTCGACACCCGCACGCAACCAGAACTCGCGGCGCGGAAATTGCGCCCGAACAAGCGATCCGACGGCGTATCGTGCAGATAGACCGAATGCGCGTTGTGGAAATTGATCTTGACGAAGCCGAGCGGATTGTCCTTGCCCGGCTGCTGGCGATAGCTCAGGCCGTACGGCTGGCGCGTGCTCCACTTGACCTTCTTCGGGTCGAGCTTACGACCGTTGGCATAGGCATCGATGCCGAACTTGGTCAGCACGTCAATCTTGCCGCCGGCCATCTGCCGGCCTTTCGGGATGAGATCCTTGGTAACCACCGTCGGCGGCAGGCGCCAGACCGGGTTGAAATTCAGCTCATGAATGTTCGAATTGAGGATCGGTGTTTTGCGCTGCACCTTGCCAACGACGCCGGTGTGGCGTGAATAGACGCGGTCATCCTGCACAGCCTCGATCTGGGCGGCTGGAATGTTGACCACGACATAGCGCCGCTTGCCGGACTGGACGTTGGCGCGCAGGCGGCTGAGATTGGTCCGCAACTGATTGAGGCGCACCTTGGCTGGCACGTTGAGCGCGCCGCGCGTGCGCTGGTCAAGGCGTCCCGTCGGCGTCAGGCCGTTGGTCGCCTGGAACCGCTTCAGGGCCTTTTCGGTGTCATAGTCGAAATAGCGTGTTGCGCGGCCCCTCAGTTCACCGGTCGCGATCAGGCGTTGTTGCAACGCGCGCACCGCGTCGCTGGTGACGCCGACTTCGAGCTTCTCCTTGCCCGGGATTTTCGGCCAGCCGCCGTCCTTGACGATCGCGCGATAGCGTTTGATGGCCGCTTTGGTCGGTGCGATGTTGCGGCGCGACAACGTCGGGTAGCCGCGCGGCGGATTGGCTTCCCACTCGCGCACGAAGGCCCGGTCGTGGGATCGGGTCGCCACCGCGTCGATCGGCTGGCCCTGGAATCGGATCCAGCTGGTCGCTGCGTCGTCGGCCTGTGCCGGCAGGAGGCTGCCTGCCATCGACAGCAGCATCGCCGCCGCCGCTGCCTGCCCCAAACCTACCGTCAGCTCGTTTCGTCTCGCCATGCCGCCTCGCCCTTTTGTGGGTGACTGGAATTTCATCGTGTCGACTGCACTCAATGCTGACGCGAGCCAGTTTGAGATACTGGTTCGACACAAAAACGACAAATCACGTCTTAGGGAACTCACAGGTCATTTGCCGAGCGTAGGCGGTCTCTTGCACTGCCCGCGCACTGCCATGCAAACCCCATACCCGAGTGCCATCGCAGCGGTTACCTGACCTAACCCCGCGCCGGTCGTTCGAAGTGCTTGAAAACCCCTTTTGCAATGACCCACCAACCGCCTCAGCCCGATGGGCTCAGCCGCGCCGGCTCCCGCAAGCCAGTTGCCACACGTCAGAGATATACAGCATCTGGCCGGCGAATCAGAGCCTCCCGCCCAAATCGCGACCCGGATAGAGCGATCGCGATGCGCCCAGGACACAGTTGTTATTGAGTTGCAGATGACCCATCGCGGCAGGCTTGTCCGGCGCAACGCCAAACGCCCGGACTTGTGCCGCGGCTCTCCGGCAAAGTCCGGTCGTGCCTGGCCACTGTGCCCGAGATCACTAGAGGTACGCTGATTGCGCTTGGTTGCGACGCGGTGTTTTGACGGGCGGCGGCGCCAAACTCTGTCGTCATGCCCACGCAGACCCACTCCTGTCCAGGGAAGTTCGACACTGCGTTCTACCGTGCACCCGCGTCCCCCGGAGCGTCATTCCGGCGAAGGCGGCAATGACGGAATGGCAGCGACGCTACTTGACACGCCACAAAGAAAAACGCCCGGCCGCGTACGGATGACACGGACCGGGCGTTTCATTCTATCATTCGTTGTGCGCCGCCTCGTGCGTGCCTCCCCCTGAGCACGCACGAGGCGGCGCGTCGCACGCCGCAAAGTCCCCACTTTGCGGCGCCTCCCAATCAAGCGATCGGCCGTCTCTCTACAGGCGGTAGCGGATCTGGTCGCTCCAGAAGCGCTCGAGGCGGACGAGTGCGCGGTTCAGTTCGGAAACATCCTCTTCGCGGATCTCGCCAACCGCTTCGATCGAGCCCATCTGGCGTTCATAAAGCCCCTGGACGACTTCGCAGGCTTCCTTGCCCTTTTCGCTCAGCGACACGCGGACCGAACGGCGGTCTGTTTCCGAGCGCTTGTAGTGGATGTAACCCATATCCACCAGTTTCTTCAGGTTGTACGAGACGTTCGAGCCGAGATAGTAGCCGCGCGTCTTGAGCTCACCGGCGGTCAATTCACTGTCGCCAATATTAAAGAGCAAAAGCGCCTGAACGCTGTTCAGGTCAGCGCCGCCATTACGATCAAACTCATCTTTGATGACGTCCAGCAGCAGTCGGTGCAACCGCTCGATCAATCGGAGGGCTTGCTGGTATTCACCCCGGAAGGTATCTGGCTCTTGTCCCCCAAACGGGGCTAAGTCCAACGCAGTACTCATCGCTTTGCCTCATGTCTAAAATGCCTCACGGCCGGCTGGCGACTTTCTGTGGTCACTCATTACCGGCGTTAATAGCAATCTAAACAAAGCTGATTAAACGTTACCCTAATAGGTATAGTAAAAGAATAGTAACGGGGGTTTATTACAAGCTTTCATCAACAGTTGCTGAGGCAATTCGCATATCGAAAACCGCGCCTTCAGCTGTGTATTTCCTGCATTTTTTCACGTTCAGGCAACGCCAGGTCAGGTTCACTGGTTATCGTAAAATAAGAGTCAATTTCTTCAACTTCGACATCGTTTACCGACTTATGCCGCCAATTTGGCTGACCATCTTTATCAATGAGCACGGCCCGCACGCCCTCTTTCAGTTCCTCTTCGCGCAAAAACCGCACCGCCAATCGATAATCCCGCACCAGCACGTCGCGCAGCGTAAGGTCACGACACTGATCGAGATGCCGCAGCGTGACGCACAACGACAGCGGCGAGCGACTCTCCAGGTCGCGCAGCACGTCGCCACACCAGGCCGCATCCGAACCGCTCGCCTGCGAGCGTTGGCGTAGCGCGTCAAGGATCGCTGGCACCGTTGCCGCGCCGAACACATCCTCAATCAAGGCTTCCCGGCCCGCGAGCGCATGCGCGCTGGCATCCGGTTCCGGATCGACGTGCAGGCCGTCGAGGACCGGGTCGACAGTGTCAGCCGCCTCCAGGGCGCTCGTGATCTGCGCAAAATGTTCGGCTGCGATGCAATGCGTCACAAGCCCCAATTGATAGGCTGCTGCAGGTCCGATCGATCGCCCCGTCAGACCAAGATAGCGCCCGACATGACCGGGCATTCTGGCGAGTGCGTGTGATACGCCGACGTCGGGAAACAACCCGATCGCCGTCTCCGGCATGGCAAACGTAAAACCTTCGCCAGCGACCCGATGCGTGCCATAGAGCACCAGGCCGACACCGGAGCCCATCACCATGCTGTCAATCAACGAGACAATCGGCTTGGTAAAGCAATCGATGGCCCAGTTCATGAAATACTCGTTGCCGATCGATGCCGCCGCCAGCTTTGGATCGCGGGACGCGAGATCCGTCAATTCGCGCACATCACCACCCGCGCAGAAGGCACGCGGACTGTTTGAGCGCATGATCACCGCGTAGACCTGCGGATCACTGGCACACTCGGGCAGGAGGGCCAAGATGGCGTCGCGCATCTGATCATTGAGCGCATTGAGGGCACGGGGACGATTGAGCGTGATTTCGGCGACAGCTCCGCGTTTTTCGACAACAAGATATTGTTCCACCAGCCCCGTCCATTAAACAAACAAGATTCGCAGTCTCAACTTACGCGGATACGTACTCAATACGACCATTGTGCTGCAGTGTGGCCCTGACGACCGGTCAATCGCCGCTAATGAATGGCACCGACACTGGCACTTTGGCGTTGAGCGGGATGATTGATAGCGCATGACACGATCCGAAACTAGCAATCTACCAGGCAAAGCTTCGACGCGCCCACGGCACTTACAGCTTTGCGGTTGTGCGCTGGCCGTCCTCACAACGGCAGCGGCGTTCAGCAGCCTGTTCGTTGCCGGTGCTCTGGCTCAGTCAGGCGTCGTGCCGTTACCCGTCCCGGCTCCCAAATCGCCATCGGCCGCCAGCCTCACCAAACCCTCCACGAACAAGCCGTCCCCCAAAACCGAGGTCAGGCCCGATGTCTGGAGCGAGAGCGAAATCGCGGATGCCAAGCGCCGGTGTCAGGAGGCACTCAAGTCGATGTCCGCTGTTTTCGAACCGTTGCCGCCGGTCAAGAAGGGCAGGTGCGGCGCGCCCGCGCCCATCCGCCTGGTCAGCATCGGCAAGCAGCTCCCTGTAAAATTTCAGCCGGCGCCGACCGTGTCGTGCCGCATGCTGAAGCCACTCAAGCGCTGGATCGACACAGCGCTGCAACCGAGGGCGGCCAAATACTTGGAGGCCCGCGTCACCAGCGTGTCGGTCATGAGTTCCTATTCGTGCCGCACACGCTACGGTCGCAAGGGCGCGCGCATGAGCGAACACGCATTTGCCAACGCGCTTGATGTCGGTGGTTTTCAATTGGCAGACGGCCGCCGGGTGAGCGTTCTCAAGGATTGGGGGCTGACGCGGCGTGATATCGTCAAAATCGCCGAGCGCGCAAAACAGAACAAGGCGACAAAAACCGCTGTGTCCGGTGCAAACGGTACGGCCGCGCGGCCATCAAAGCCTGCGCAACGCGCCGCCGGCGCCGCCGACCGTAAGCGCTCCAGGTCACCGCAAACGGTGCTGCCGCCCGTCCACATCAACCGGCGGACGCCCGTTGCGGCATCCGGCGGCGCCCGCGACAAACAGACCGTTAAACGGCGGCAACGCAGTGAACGAACGGTTCGCATCGTTACCCTTCCCGCGTCGCGACAAAGCCGATCGCTGCTCCAATCTTCTCGTCGCACGCCAACCTTGCCCGCTGCGCCCGCCAATGCGCCGGTGCGACGCCAAGCAACACAAAACGCCGTGCCTCCCCTGCCGACCCGGCGTCCCTTGCGCAAGGCGATCCGACGCCGAGCCAGCCTCGGTCAGGCCACGCCCAAACGCACCCCGAAATTCAAGACGCCGCCGTTTCGGCTCGGCGGACCGAAACCACCGGCATCGAAACCGCGGGCCTTGTTCCTTCGCGGCATCCATCGCTCGGCTTGCCGCATATTCGGCACGACCCTCGGCCCCGAAGCCAACGAAGCGCATCGCAATCACTTCCACTTCGACATGTTCCCGCGTCGCCGCAGCAAATATTGCGAGTGACGCAATCCGGGCTCAGCCAGCCGAGGGCGACGCTGTTGCGGCCCTGCCCGCGATGCCAACTGCCGCCTTGCCAGCTGCCGATTGCGACTTACCGCGGCGCGATCATCCGCACCAGCGTGCCCAGCGCTTCAAAGTCATGGGCGCGCGGCGAACTGGTCCGCCAGGCCAACCCGACCGTACGGCTCGGTTCCGGCGCCTCGAACGGCATAACCTGGATGCCCTCGTGCTTTGCTTCAACGCCAAGACTGATCTCGGGCAGCAAGGTCAGCCCCATCCCATTTGCGACCATCTGCACAATCGTTGAGAGGCTTGACGCACCAAACGTGTCGAGATTGTCGACCTGGCGCAGCTGACAGAACGCCAACGCCTGATCCCGCAGGCAATGGCCTTCTTCCAGCAGGAGAAGTCGCCCACTTTCAAGCAACTCTGGGCTAGCACGCATCTCGGCGCGCGCGCGCTTGCCGCGCCCGCGTGGCTTTTGTCGCGTGTCGATGCCTTGCCAATCCGTCGGCGCGGCCAGCAAGAACCGATCTTCAAACAGTGCTGCCGTCATGATCTCGGCATGCTCGATCGGCAAAGCCAGCAGCAGAACATCCAATTGTCCATCGATAAGTTCATCAACCAGCGTTTCGGTCTGTGTCTCCCGAATTCGCAAATCAAGATCGCGATACTTGTCGCGCAGCAACGGCAACAGTGGCGGCAGGACATATGGCGCGAGCGACGGGATCACGCCGAGACGCAAACGCCCGGTCAAAACCTCGCTGCGGTGGTGTGCGAAATCATCAAGATCACGCACGGCTGCTAGGATTTGCTGCGCCCGTGCAAGCACCTCCTCGCCGACATCGGTGAGCTGCGCACCCTGTTGGCGGCGCTCGAACAGTTTCAGTCCGAGATCGCTTTCGAGTTCGCGCACCTGCATCGATAAGGCCGGCTGTGTCACGTTGCAATATTCCGCCGCTTTGCCAAAATGATCGAACCGGGCAACGGCTGAAAAGTAGCGCAACTGTTTGAGCGAAATCATTGTCGTCGCCCTGCTCCAGATATAAATTTATCTTATCGCCGGTCAAACATAATACGATTGGTTCTTATGCCAAAGACAGACTAAATCGTTAAGCGGTGTTTTCCGACGAAGTACGCAACATGATGGGAGAGAACATGGACGGCGAAAGCAGATGCCCGGTAATGGGCGGCGCGCAAGCCTACAGAGCGAGCGCAGCCACATCGAACCAGCACTGGTGGCCCAGTCAACTGAACCTCAAGGTGCTTCAGCAAAACTCCCCGTTGGCCGATCCGATGGGCGAAGCGTTCAACTACGCAGAAGAGTTCAAGTCGCTCGACCTTGACGCATTGATCAAGGATGTCGACGCCCTGATGACGGACTCGCAGGACTGGTGGCCTGCTGACTACGGGCACTATGGTCCGTTCTTCATTCGCATGACATGGCACGCTGCCGGCACCTATCGCATTCACGATGGCCGTGGCGGCGGCGGCTCGGGCATGCAGCGCTTTGCGCCGCTTAACAGCTGGCCCGACAACGGCAACCTCGACAAGG
>JAGDYV010000215.1:0-15836 GCA_049116495.1 Hyphomicrobiaceae bacterium
AAATCCTGCACGGGGCGGCAGCCAGCCGCTAGAAAAGTTCTACGGACGCGGTCTGGTTGCTGCCCCGTACCCCTCAATACCTCCGGCGGTCATCCGCGCGGAGCAATTGGCGTTTGCGCGCACATCACAACGTCGCGATGGTGATCGTTGCACCGCCAGCCATTGACTGCGATCGCAGTCTGCCTTTTCATCCGGTCAACGCGCAACGACGGTTCGGAGGACGTTTATGACGAACGCGAAAGAAGCCATCGAACTGACCCGTGTCGGCCCCGGCACGCCGATGGGCGATTTGATGCGGCACTATTGGATCCCGGCGTTCAAGTCTTCGGAACTTGTCAGCGACGGCGATCCGGTCCGGACCATGCTGCTTGGCGAGAAACTGATCGCGTTCCGCGACAGCGACGGCCGCGTCGGCGTCATGGATCATCGCTGCCCGCACCGTTGCGCCTCGCTGTTTCTCGGCCGCAATGAGGAAAACGGCATCCGCTGCGTCTATCACGGCTGGAAATTCGACGTCGAAGGCAACTGCGTCGACATGCCGAGCGCCAAGCCGCACCAGGACTTCAAGCACAAGGTGCGCGCCAAGGCCTACAAGGCGACCGAGAAGGCCGGCGTCGTCTGGGTTTACATGGGCGCCGAAAAGGAACCACCGCCGTTGCCCGGCTTTGAAATCCTCGACGTTCCCGAAGACGAAATCAACCTGACGTTTATCCGGCGTGACTGCAACTACCTGCAGGCGCTGGAAGGGGAAATCGACACATCGCACTTCGGCTTTCTGCACGCCGGCCACGTCGATCCCGAAGACGTCGATGAGGATGCGCCGCTGCGCCAGACCATCACCGACCGTGCACCGGAGTATCACGTCTCCGACGCGCCATGGGGAACACAGTATGCCGGCTACCGCGCATCCGGCCACAATCAAACCTATTGGCGGTTTGCCAATTACCTGTTCCCGTTCTGGTCGCAGGCACCGAACGGCGAGTTCGACAGCCATATGCACGCACGCGCCTGGGTGCCGCTCGACGATACCCACACGATGTTCATTTTCATTTGGTGGAAGAAAGCCGTTGCCGCCAACTCGCAGCCACAGCCCGTCTTCAAGGACGGCACCCCGATCGGCGGCACCGGGCGAACCGACAACTTGCTGCCCAACTCGACGGACTGGCTTGGTCGCTACCGTCTGGCCGCCAACGAGGGCAACGACTGGCACATCGACCGGGAAGCCCAGCGCGACAATACCAACTACACCGGCATTGAAGGCGTCCACCTGCAGGACCAGGCGGTCACCGAAAGCATGGGCGGCATCGTCGACCACGATTTGGAGCACCTGGCACCGTCAGACCTGATGATCACGCGCACACGCCGGCGCATTCTGATCGCGCTCCGCGCCCTGCGTGACAAAGGAGAGTTGCCGCCAGGCGCCGATGATCCATCGGTGTACCGGGCCGCACGCGGCGGCTACATGTTGACCGACGGCCTCGACCACAAAGCATGGCGCAGTGTCTATGACACCGAGTTGGCCGCCGCCGTTCATCCTTGAATCGGCGCACCGCCAACGACGAAAGGGACGCATAGATGGCCTTTGTCATTGAACCCATGCAGCGCCAGGATTGGGCTCAGGTCCGCGCGATCTATGGCGAAGGGCTCGCGACCGGTCTCGCCGCGTTCACCAAGTCGCCGCCAAAGTGGCTGGCCTGGGACACGGGGCATCTCGACATTGGTCGGACGGTCGCCCGCGATCCGGCCGGCGCCGTTCTTGGTTGGTCCGCACTCTCGCCGGCCCCCGACACCTGAGGCGCCGCCGGCGTCGCTGAGGTCAGCGTCTACATCACATCGCAGGCACAAGGGCAGGGCATCGGAACGGCTCTGCTCAACGCATTGATTGCCGCATCCGAAAGCGACGGCTACTGGACGCTTCAGGCGCAAATCTTTGCCTTGAACAAGGCCAGCCGCGCCCTCCATGCCAAGAGCGGGTTTCGCGAAGTCGGCTATCGCGAACGTTACGGCCACATCGACGACATCTGGCACGACGTCATCCTGATGGAACGCCGCAGCCCATCGACCGGCGGCCCCGGTCTGCCAACCCGCACGTGTGGTTAGAGCATCAGTCTTCCGGCGGCAGAATCTCCTGCACACAGACATCATCGATCAGCGCCGCCCGGCCAATGTCATGCAGGTGCGCACGCTTTTGGTCATTCGTCAGGTTCGCCCCAACACCCTGCGTCATCGCCAGAACGACGGATCGATCACTCATATCGAGCCAGAACCCGCGCCGCACGAGTTTGTTGTCAGCGTCGCGCGCGAACGGATTATCATCACCTGAAGACAGGTCGGGCATGAAGTAATTTTGGCTCATAACAGGTCCTCAAACATCAGGATGCAGTCGCTATTCAATCACCGCAACCGCCCGGATCGGGCTCGCCGTGCCGCCTTTGATTTTCAACGGAAAGCCGATGAACCGAAATCGACCCTTGCCGATCAGCTTATCCAGGTTCCACAGACACTCCATATGCGTAATGCCCCGTTCCGCACAGGCCAGGTGCGCCTTGAAATTCGGCTCCCCCTCCGGCGCCGGACTGATCGCCTCGACACCAAACGCAATGATTTTTCGGTCCGCCAGCCAATGCACCGCATCGACGTGCAATCCTGGAAAATCATGCAGATAACCCGGCGAGCCGAACAGGCGGTCATTCGTCCCCATGTGGATCAGCACCGTGTCGCCGGGCTTGATCTCCTGCCCCGACTCGGCAAGCGCCGCTTCCATTTCCTGGACCGTGATCTCATGGCGCAATGCGACATGCGACAGATCCAGGCAGATCGCCTCGGTATAGAAATTCTCAAGCGGCACCTCATCGATCGAAGCGGCATCGGGGCTCGAATCGAAATGACACGGCGCATCGACGTGCGACCCGGCATGATCGCTCATCGACAGATAGAGCGCCTTCGAACTGAACTTCGTCTCGCCCGCCGATTTGATCTCGTTGTGGTCGTTCCAAACCGTTGTCACGATGGGCGGATGCGACGGGTGCGCCGGCGTCCTGTGATAGATCTCGCGGCTCAGGTCGATCAGTTCCATTTCGGGCTCCTACGTCGTGTTGCAGATGGCGTTGCGCGGCGGACCACACGCAAGCCAGGCGGCAATCCTAGAACAATACGGCTTCGCCTCAAACCGGCCGAAACTTGCAACACCACCGGAAAACTTCATGCGTCGGCAATCAGGCGCCGGCCCAGCGACACCACATCATCCCGCACATAGCCGGCCGCCTCATAAAAAGCCAACGCCGCTTCGTTTTCTGCCCGCACCTGCAAATTGAGCTTCGGACACCCTCGCGCACGCAGCATCTCTTCCAGGTGGTCCATGATCTGGCGCGCAAACCCGCGGCCACGGCAGGCCTCGTCTACCGCCAGGTAATTGACCCAGCCGCGATGTCCATCATAGCCACCCATCGCGCTTGCCACCAGCTTGCCTCCCGCGCAGCCAACCAGAAACAACTCCGGTGCAACCGTCATCTTGCGCGCGATGTCCTGCTCCGGGTCATTCCACGGCCGCGTCAGCCCGGCCTGCTGCCACAGCGCAATAACATCCTCACGGTCGCCCTCGACATACGGCCGTATGATAAACTCCGCCTTCGCCATCATCAAAACACTCCAGCTTCCAACCCCGCCGCCATCGCGAGCCCCAGTTCCTCGCATTGCACGATAAAGTCTTCGGAATACGACCCCTGGCAGATCAGTGGTTCCTGCACGGCCCGCCACCGCAATCCGGTGACGATCGTCTCGACACCTCGCCGCGTGCCCGTGCCATCATGACCGGCGCGAATATATAGACTGTAGGGAAGGCCCTGCTTTTCCTCCAGCACCGCGTAGTACGTGCGGTCGAAAAAATCCTTGAGCGCACCCGACATGTAGCCAAGATTTTCCGTCGTCCCGAGCACGATCCCATCGGCCCCACGAACATCATCCGGCCCGGCTTCGAACGGTGTCAGCGCCCGCACCTCGACGCCATCGATATCCACGTGGCTCGCCCCGCGCACCACCGCATCGCGCAACGCACGCGTATTGTTCGATGGAATATGCGCGACAATCAAAAGCTGTTTCATTGGGTCAGCCCCATGCATTCGGTCGATTGCAAGAACCGCCGACCCTAATCAATTTATCCACCCTGTCGATCACCATCGTAGACTAAGCCGTTTTTTGATACTCAGTCCTAACGCCAATGCTAAACTCATTCCAACTCTCTTCAATACGGCAGGAACACCATGCAGGCAGACATAGCGATACTCGGCGGCGGCATCGTCGGCTGCAACATCGCATGGCATCTCGCCAGCCGGCAGGGCGGCGCCAGGATCGTCGTCATCGAGCGCGACCCCTCCTACCAGCGCGCCGCCACACCACTTGGCAATGGCGGCATCCGCCGGTTGTTCTCGCTGCCCGAAAACATCGCCATGGCCCAATACGGCCTCGACTTCTACGCCAATTTCGCCGAGCGCCTTGCCATCGACGGCACACCGACACCCATCGGCTTCAAGCGCCAGGGCTATCTCTTCCTTTCCGACGATGGCGGCGCGGACAAGATGGAGCGAAACGCCCGTTTCCAGGCCAGCCATGGCGTCAACGCCGAGTTGCTCGATGCTGCTGCGCTCAGTGCGCGCTTCCCTTCAATCTCACCAGACGGCATTGCCCTCGCCGTCCATTCCCCCGATGACGCCTGGATCGACCCCTATGCCGCGCTGCAGGGCCTGCGCGATCACGGTCGCAGCCTCGGCGTCCAGTTCATCACCGGCGAAATCACAGCTTGGCAGGGCGACACTGTCGCCGCCCGGCGTGTCATCCTCGCCGACGGCCAGACGATCGAAGCTGACACATTCGTCAACGCTTGCGGCGCCTGGGCGGCCGAAGTCGGCGCCATGATTGGCATCAAGCTGCCTGTCGAGCCCATGTCACGCGAATCCTACTTCTTCCGCTGCGCCAAGAAACTGGAGCCAATGCCCTTCCTCAAAACGGAAACGGATTGGGCGATCCGTCCCGAAGGCGACGGTTACGTCGGTGGTCTGCCGAACTGGTCGGAAACCGCCGGTTGGAATTTCGAACTCTCACAGTCCTGGTTCACTGAAAAAGTCTGGCCGGCGTTGGCACATCGCATTCCGGCCATGGAAGAGCTCAAGCTCGAACGCAGTTGGCGCGGTCACTATGCCCGCAATGCCCTCGACCTCACCGCCATCATCGGCCCTTGGTGTGGCGGTCTCGAAAACGTCTATCTCGCCAACGGCTTCTCCGGTCACGGCATCATGCATGCGCCTGCAACCGGCCGCGCGATTGCCGAACTGATCTCAACCGGTCGCTATCAGACACTCGACCTCACGCGATTTGGTTACCAGCGGATCATCGACAATGCGCCCTACCGCGAACAAGGCATCGTCTAGCAACAGCCTTCACTTATCCGCATCGGATAGTTTTGAAGCACGCCAGTGATCGTCCGCCGCCGCCGGTTCAGATTTCAGGCCAACCGCATGAATGCCACCGATCGCGCAGTATTCGTCCTTTTCCGATGTGTCGCCACTGATCCCGACCGCTCCGATCGTGAACCCGTCCCCGTCCTCAATCAAAACACCACCAGGAACCGGAATGAGGCGACCGTCCGATGCCGCCGCCAAGGCGTTCTGAAATGCCGGCCGGTCTTTCAGCCGATCGCGGATCAAACGACTTGAAATCCCCATTCCGAGCGCACCCCACGCCTTGCCCATCGCAACGTCAAACCGCAGCACTCCGGAGCCATCTTCGCTCTTCACGGCAACGATGCGGCCGCCCGCATCAAGCACAACAACAGTAAGCGGATGCATGCTGTTATCGCGGCCGCGGCGCAACGCCTCATCAACGATCCCGGCAGCCTGTTCAAGGGACAGTGTCGTCTTCAACCGCATCTCAGCCTCTCACACTCATGACATAAAACCTGGAGCAGATCGGATCATGTTATCCCCGCCGCTCCAAAAGTGATCAATAATGATCTTCTATTGGATCATCCAACCCGCATGGCTGGTTGGTCAAACTCGTATAGCTCACACAAGGCACCGGTTCGTGCAAAATCAAACGCGGTCGATTCGAGCCATAGCCCATCAGCAGCGCATCTTTCAACTGGCAGCCCCCGGAAGCCTCAAAGCCAACGCTCAAACCTCATGAGTCAGCCACCAGCTTCGCACCTGACCGAACGTCCCGCCTTGCGGCTGTGGGACTGCTATGGCTTCTTCGGGCCACTCGTCCTGATGGTCGAGCTCAACATGATCTCGAAGTCCGCGATTCATGCGTTCCTTGCCAGAACCGACAATCCAAGCGTTACGCTCGCTGCCTTCAATGCTGCGTTCACGTTCTACTTCGCCATTTCCAGCGCCACCGAAGTCACCGTTCTGCTCTGCCTTTCCTATCTCAAGAGCCGCGCCGACGTTCTGCGCCTTCTTGGCTTTGCCGCCGCGATGCTGGTGCTGCCGCTCGCGCTCGCCCTAACAGTGGCGTTCACCGATCTCGGCAACACGCTGTTTGGCGGCTGGTTCGGCCTCAGCGTCCAAGGCCAATCGGAAGCACGTGCCGCAGTCGGCTTTCTGACTCTGAGTATCCCGGTGCTTCTCCTGCGCGGCGTCGCGTTTGCCCTGTTGATGCTCAATCGCCAGACGATCATCATCACCTGGAGCACGCTGGTCCGGCTCTCTTCCCTCGCCGTCTCGCTGGCGATCCTGCCGCAGCACGTCGAAGGCGCAGCTATCGGTGCCGCCGCGCTTGTCCTGTGCATGGCAGCCGAAACGGTTTTCGCCTGGGCCTTTGCCTGGCGCCTCCTGATGGCGATGCCGGCGATCCGTCAGGCACGCGATACATTCTTCGGCTATTGGCGGTTCTCGTGGCCGCTGATTGTCAATTCATCGGCCGAGATGGGCGTAATCTTCACCATCAGCTTTTTCCTCGGACGCCTCGCCGACGCCGAACTGGCCATTGCCGCATTCGGTGTCGTGCATGGTCTCGTGTCGTTGTTGATGGGCCCGATGCGTAACCTCACCCAGACCACGCAGACACTTGTCTTACGGCGCGAGGACGTCCGCGTGATGTTCATCTTTACGGCTCAACTCGTCGCCTTCTTCATGCTGCTCGCACTCGTCTTGTTCGAAACGCCGCTGCGCACCTGGATCTTGCACGGCATCATGGGCCTCACTCCTGAACTTGCCGCCTACTGCGAACCCGCCTTGACGGTGTCGTTCGTCATGGCCGCCTGCTGGAGTTGTACAGCCCTGTTCCGCGGCCTCCTGGCCAAAGCCCGCACCACGAAATCACTCGCGATCAGTGGCGTGCTGCGCGTCCTGACCGCCGCGATCGTCGGGTTCGTCAGCCTGAGCATTGCAGATTTGAACGGCGCCCTGCTCGGCATAGCCGCCTGGATTCTCTCGTATGGCGTTGAAACCGCGATCAGTACATGGCGTCTGCACAAACTTGGTTGGTTTGTTGAGACCGGCGCAACAGCCAAAGGCTCGACTTAACGTTCTCACCAAAATCCTGCGCAACAGGCTGGGTCGTGCCTTGATTTTCGCGCATTAATTTCCTAAATTTCTGTCATGACAGAAATTACAAAAACAACCGAACAGCTTGGATCTCATCAGGATCTGCATCCTGCTATCGAGCGCTTCATTCTCCATTGGGGTGACATGGGTGGCCAATGGGGCGTCAACCGGTCGGTCAGTCAGATTCATGCCCTGCTTTATGTGTCCGAAGAACCTCTGACCGCAGAGGATATTGCCGGCACGCTTGGCATCGCACGATCCAACGTCTCGAACTCGCTGAAGGAACTGATCTCGTGGGAACTCATCCGCCGCGTTCCGGTTCGCGGCGACCGGCGCGAACACTTCGAAGCTGAAACCGATGTTTGGGAACTGGTTGCCCGCATCGCCGCCGGTCGCAAGGCCCGTGAAATCGATCCGGCGTTGGCCACACTACGCGCCTGCATGACAGATATCGAGAATGGCCCCAAACTCAGCGCCGTCGCCGCCAGGCGGTTGAAAGATATGCTCGTCTTCACCGAGACAGTCGATACTTGGTACGCACAGATGCTCAGCGTCCCAAAAGCCAAACTCGCCGCCCTTCTGCGCCTCGGTGCAAAGATTATCAAGTTCGTACCAACAGGCACGGCACGAACATCGAAACGCAAATAGGCGACAAAGCGGAGGGAAACGCATGTCTCTCAATAGATCAGTCAACATCAAGAGCGTCGAAGCAGCAACAGGTCCCCCGGCCAGAACAACACGACCAGGCACGTCACAGCCGCTCGGCGATCTCAGGTTTCGTCAAATTCTGGGCAGCACAGCCTGGCACGCTCTGCCAGCCGCAATCCGTGACCGCTTCTCCAAGCGCCTTGAAGGCGGCCGCACCGTCGTCTATGTCGGACGAACAACAGATATGCGCATGAACCGTGCCGGCGTTATACTCACCCAACTCGCGCGCATTATCGGCGGCCCATTGCCTCTTTCACGAGATGTCGATGTACCAAGCGTGGTCACCGTCACCGAAGACATCGCAAGCGGTGGTCAGATCTGGACCAGGCTCTACGCTCATCGCAAGGGCTTCCCTCAAGTCATCCATTCGTCAAAGCGGTTCGCCGGCCCGACCGGCCTAGAAGAGCACGTCGGCTGCGGAGTTGGCATGACATTGACGCTGGCCGCGCATGCGACAGCACTCATCTTTGAGAGCGCGCGCTACTTTCTGCAAGTCGGGATGTTTCGTCTTTACATACCGCGGTGGCTGTCACCCGGACATCTCACGATTGGTCACCATGAAATCGACGCACAGCGCTTCGCCTTCACGCTCGACCTCAAACATCCGCTATTCGGCCACCTAATTCATCAACGCGCAGAATTCACCGAAGCACAGTAGACCACAGCTTGTCTCAAAAGCGCTGATTCGCCGATCAAGAGCAAAGAAAGAAGTTAACAAATTCACAACAAATCTTAACATTCACCAAACGAGCCAGCTTCGCACCAGATACGCTTCCTAACGTCTTCACAATCCGGTCAATCGACCCCGATGCAGCGATTGGAGCTCCAGCTGCAACACTTTGTTGTGAAACGATATCTCCGTACCGCTGCAGACGGCAATATTGATCAATGACGTGTGGAAAAACTGTGAACCAACCGGATCATCTGACAGCGAACAGCTTATGAGTGATTCAGGGCAGATCCATCTAGTTTCCTGATGCTAGCGTTGGAGCTAAACAGGCTTGGCAATTGGTTGGCCAAAAACGCGAGTCGCGCCAAGTTTTGGCCACCAAGGACGATCACTTCGGCGAGCCGCGGTGATCGCTGATCGTGCGCCTGCGCCCATCCGTACGGCGAGTGTTCGACTCGCGGTTTGCGCAGCCGCCGCAGTGCTGCTCGCCGCATGCGTGCGCATGGAACTCCCGGTCAACGACGACGCCAAACTCTATGACCCTGAAAAGACAGCATCGACATCGCACACACGGCGTGGCGAACTCACCTACACCGACACCACTTGCCCGCCACCCGGGACACCAAACTTTCTCCTCGCAGCAAACAAGCGCAAGCGCAAAATCAAGGCCATGCCACCGATGCGCTATTCGCCCGGCGACCGGTTTAACGTCCTCGTTTTCGGGTCAAAGGAATTCTCCGGCGACTACGCCGTCAATGTCGACGGCAATGTAAACTTGCCATTTGCCGGCCCCATCAAAGCGATCGGATTGACCAACCGGCAACTCACCCGCAGTATCAAGCGCAGAATGGCCAGCAAGGGACTGTTCACCGAGAGTGCCGGTCAGATCAGCGTCCAACCGGTAGAATATGCGCCCGTCAACGTTACGGTCGCCGGCGCCGTCTTCAAGCCGGGTCGATTTACGATCAACATCGTGCTCGACAAAGAGAAGCGAGTAGCCCGGCGCTCAAAGTCTGGTGACAACCCGCTCGATAGATTTTTCCCCGCTGCTGCCCAGGCTGCCGGTGGTATTCGCCCCGACGCCGACCTTTCGAACATCAAGGTATACCGCAATGGTCGTCCAATCACCCTCGACTGGCGCGGCGCGATCGCCGGTTATCCGGTCGACGACATGCCACTCATCGAAGGAGATCACATCCAGGTAGGAGAGGCCGGTTGTTTTCAATCCGCGCTTGTCAGGCCGTCTCAGATCACTCCGGAAGGCATCCGCATCTTCCTGTCGAACTTAACCGTACCGGCATTGAACAACTCCAACTCAACCCAGAACCATGACACGTCCGCCGGCGTTCCATACGGCACGCGCATGCTACAAGCTCTTGTCCAGGGCAACTGTGTTGGTGGCACCTACGCGACCAACGCCAAGCGTATCGCCGTCCTGATCAGTCGCAATCCCAAAACGCGCAAGACAGAAGTTGTCCAACGCTCGATCGAAGACTTGGTGCGCAGTGCGGATCGCGACAAGATCAACCCGTTTCTTATGCCGGAAGATGCATTGGCGTGCTATGATAGCAATGTGACCGAGCTCCGGGATGTGCTGTCCGTCATCTACGGCGCAATCCTGCCGGCCCAGCAGATCGATTTCTAACTCACTGCCGAAAGCACGCTTACACCGAAATCCTATTGCATCTTATGCCATCATCTATGCCGGTTGCGGGCTCGCACCGGCAGGCCGCGAACGGCTACCAGCCTTCGTTGCTCGCCCTCGCATCGTCCGTAGGTACGGGTTATACAATCGCCGCCGTAGCCCTACACCAATCAGGAGCAGGCCTGGCCATATCAGATAAGTCACAATCTCCAGATTGTCCGCGAAAGAAAACATTGCAACCGCCAGTACGATGGCAAGCGCACAGCGCGCCACTCTATCGCTCTGCGATTTGATCGTAAGCTCCGTGACACTCCAGGCAAGCGGCACCGCAAACGCAATGAAGCCGATGATGCCTTTAACGAACAGCAAACCGTACCAGGTGTGGTGCGATCCGATCGCCATGAACTGGACGAGATGCGGACCGGGCTCAACAGTACCATGCCCGAACCAGAACGCTTCAGTGTACCACCGATGATAGCCGATGTTGTTAAGCATAGAACGAACGCGGCTCGAAGCCGCCCGGGCTGCGTTGAACGCGTTTGTTGAGTCTTCGATGGCAAGCAGCACCAGATCCAGCGTCAGGATCAAGCCGACCACCGAAAACGCAAGAAGAACCAACGTTTGTGGACGATGCAAATTGGCTGCAAAAAAGACAGCCGTCACAATTACAGGCAGCGCAACAATCGAAGAACGTGAACCAGCCATCCAGCAAACAGCGAGCGCCGAAATGATACCCACGATCCGCCATGACAGTTTGCGCTCATAGAGTGAAAACAGCAATCCAATGCTGGCGACAAAGGCAGCAGCGGTTGACCACGGTGAGAAGAACCGCCAACGCAGACTGCCATCCGTATCGTCAATGAAGTAAAGTGTAACATCGAAGAATTCTTCGCCCGGGCCAATCACGTGTAGAGGTGACACGTAGAGGTCCGTCGGCAATCCCGCCAGACCAGCCACCCAAAGCAACGGCGCCAGGAGCAACGTCTGAAGGGCAAGTATCCCGGTAGCACGGTAGAGCAATGCGGGACGGACTGACAGCAGCGCGCCGACCAGTGGAAAAATGCCAAGCAGTGCCCAACCTTTGGCCCAACCAACGCCGGATTTAATCAACTGCCCGAGACCAAGCTCGAAGTCGAGATGCGCAACAATCAGCGCAATCAACATGGCAACCGTGCCAGCGATCCAAAGCGCAACACCAATTGGAACGATCATCGGTCGTCGCGTTGGATCTTCAAGAATGCCGAGGTAGCGGCCAATCAGAATGAGTAGCAAGACATAGCCGACCACAGGCCCGACCACATAAAGGAGACCGAGCAGCCACAAACCCCACGTCCACACGATCGCTCGGTAGACGATGCGTTCTTCTACTGTTTCAGGCTGAATTTGCTGCGGACCCATGCGGCTCCCCATGCCATCAGAATGAACAATGTACCAAGCAATCCAGCCGCTACCGCATAACTGAGACGCGGTTGGCTCCGGTCAACCGGTAGACTCGGCTGCGCCAGGACCTGGACCATTGGATACGATTCAAAGAGATCCGTTCGGCCGATATCTAGCCGCGCGGCAGCCGATGTATACACCGCCTCAGCAACGAGGTGCTCCTTCTGCAGGGCTTCGAGACGCGCTACATGCTTGCCCATGTCTTTGATAGTTTGCTCAAGACTGCCGAGCTGACTTTCAAGCGCCAGAACCGCATCTCTCTTGCCAGCCAGCTTGCTCTCATTCCCAAGGATTTCTCGGAACAGGTCGCTTTGGTTCGAATTCGATGCAACCATGACCAGCTTGTGCAAGTTTTCCGAGGACGACAGGCCAGCGTCGAGCGCAATACGGCGCAGCTTGTTCAAGGCACCGTCGGCCTTCATTCTCATAATGACAAACTTCGGATGGTTCGGACCAAAACGTAGATTGCTCTCTGAAACCTCCGCACGATTTTTGCCATAGACTTTCGCTAGACTCTCAAAAGCGGGGTCTGATGCCAAACGAACGCCTTCCGCTGCCTGCGCCGTTGTCAATCCGACGCGTCGCAAAAGTGTCTTGTGCAAGGTCATCAAGCGTTCGCGTTCGCCGCGCTCTTCAGCGAGCTTGCGCCGCAAAAGTTCCGCCGACAATGACGTTTCCTTAAACTGCTCGATCGATTGCAGCCCCGTAGATCGCTTGAACTTGACCATCCTTTGCCGTGCCTTCTTCAAATTGGCACGATAGATATCGAGGTTCTTTCGGGAAAACGCAGAACGGCGATCAATTTCATCGCGGCGCAGCACATCCAACTGGCTCTCGAATGCTGTGAGAAGAGCGCGTGCCTTCGCCTGCGCCATTTCTGGAGACTTCGCCGACATGCGAAAGTTCATAAGCGATGTCTCGTCGATCAGCTTGACGCGAGCCTTCCCGAATTCGCGCGTTGTCAGGCCCAGCTTCTTGGCTGCCTCCTCGCGCACCTGATCACTTGCAGCGATCTCTTTGTAGATCACCTTAGGACTGAGCGAAACGCTACCGAAAGGCTGACTAGGGCTGCTCGTCGTTTGACCAATAGTCTCCAGAGATACAGTCGAGCCGCTACTGGATACCGGCAAGATGAGGCTCCAGTTGCTATGATAGATCGAGGGCATCAGAAAATAATAGGCACCAGCCAGAAGCCAAATCGCGATGACTGACGGCATCACCCATGGCAACTTCCGCTCATCTTTCTGAAATGCAGCTTCAATCCGCGCGCGCGCTTCTGCCGGCTCGGGTCGAGCCGCCGGATCGACGCGCCTGCGTCTCGCTAGAAATTTACGCCGCATAGACGACATGTCATCCTCTTCAATCTCAAGCGTGGCGAACGCCACGGTTGATTGCGTCAGTCTCCGCTACCAGCCCACTCGACTCGATATGTCGTCGAATGCGATAACGCGCCCATAGGGCGAACAGAATTTGCATTACGATCGTCCCGACGCACAGCACGGTTACACCGGTTAACAGTCCAAATGGCAGGGCTGCCGCAAACGTAGCAAGCAGCACGATCGTGAAGGCCATCGATGCCGCAAATTCTTGCGATTGGAGGCCGCCGGCCCGCATCAGCTGTGCTGAAAGGTCAAAGCAGGAACGCGTCGTCGCCGATAGGCAGAGAACACTGACGATCAAAATGACCGAATCCCATTTGTCGCCAAATAGCAGCGGCACGTAGAGTGGCACTGCCAATGCCTGCAACGCGATGATGGCACTGATCGGCAAAGCCAAACGGAACATCGCTCGATCAAACCGCTCTACGATTTTTGATAGGCCCAATTTCGGGCTGACCAAATGCGGAAAGCTGACGGCCGCAAGCGCGTTTGTCAGCACGGAACTTAGGCCGTACCCCGCATTGAAGGCGAAGTAGTAAATGCCAAGCGCCTCAAGTCCGAGAATGCTACCCACCAACATATTGTCAGCATTGCCTCGCACGGCGACGAGAACTTCACTGGCCAAGATTGGTAGACAAAACCGAACGGTCGCAACGAGTGGCATGCCGCCTGCAGCGTGGTCATAGCGCCACTTAACCGCCCAGCGCATTCCAACCAAGAAGATTGGCGCTGTTAGAAGCTTCGGTAGCACGATCGCCCAGGCACCGAAGCCGAAGATCGCAAGTCCAGCTGTAAGCAAATTATCGGTGCTAACTTGTGTCGTGGTAATGCCGGCAACAGTCCCCATTCGAAATTCACGCTGCAACAACCAGTACTGAACCATGCTAGATGGCATCACGGCGTAGACACCGGCAAGGCAGGCGATCATCACAAAAAGCTCGGGGCGCCCTGTCAGCCAGGCCAAAATGGCACCAGCAGCGAGTTGCAGGGCCGCCATGAAAACACAAACCAGCAACGTCAGGCGATATGCCGTATTACAAGTTGCCGCCAACTCCTTGTCAGAAGCGCGAACCACCATCTGGCTTAAGCCATTTTCGGAAAGCACCCGAACAAGTTCGAAACAAGTAATCGCAGTCGCGGCAATCCCAAACTCTACGGCACTGAGATTGCGTGCCAAGACAATGGTTGTCACGATCCGGGTAACGCGGTTGAAGCCCTCACCCAGGCCGAACATGCCGAAGCCGCGCAGCAGCTTGTCGCTGCCAAGCCTGCTCAGCCAGCTCGCGCTCAGCGCTTGTGCGACCCTGGCCCTCACGCGATACACTCCGATCCACTAATCCACGATCGAGCATGTCAAATCGCCGTTAACATTGCCTTTCGCAAGGCAGCAAAATCGGCCATTATTCAATACGATGAGAGATAATACTTTCGCGTCTGATCGGCCGTCTTAGAGCCTAAGACCGGGTCGCGCCGAAGCATATTGCAATGCAACGCGCTCGATGCGCTCAAAAAGTGCCGACGACAACACAAGCTTGGCCAAGGCTGCACTGAAGGTCGCAATGCTGCGTATAGGTTCTTCGACCAGCATGCGCGGGAATGTGAGCAGTGACTTCCATGCAAGCACAAACGCCAATGTCCGCCGCTCCGAATAGACCGCACGACGCGCAAGGTAACGAAGTTGATAGGCCTCGGCTCGGCGGCCATACCGAGCAACCATATCTGGCGCATAGTCCGCAACCTTGTCGCGAAATTTACGCCAAGTTGCGAGTTGCTTCTCAACGTTGGCCGACAAGCCACTGCTATTGACCCGATAGAGCGTTAAGGCTTCATCAACATATCCGAAACGACAACCCGCACCGGCCACCATCCGCACCCAGCATTCGATATCCTCAGACTGCCTGAAGCTCTCGTCAAACCAGCAAATCCGTTGCAAGTCTACGTCTTCAAAAGCTATACGGTCCAACGCAGCACGCCGCAGAACCGGTGCCGACCCGTTGCCCACCGGATTTCGACAAAAAAAATCAGAAGGTTGGAGCGCGCCAGCCTTTGGACGTTGCACCAACCCGATATCATCGCCAACTTCATCGATCAGGCGCGACGCGCTAAAGCTGACATCAATCGACGGATCGCCGTCAAGTTGTGCGACATGCCGTTCAAGTTTGGTTGGGTGCCACAAATCATCAGCATCAAGCAAAGCTATATATTCGCCGCACGCCAAACGAATTCCGCTATTGCGCGCACCCGCCAGCCCACGATTTGCTTGGGTAATGACCTTTACGCGCGGATCGGCAAAACTACGTGCGATTTCCGGGCCGCGATCTTGCGAACCATCATCAATTACCAAGGCCTCAAAGTCGGTAAAACTCTGCGCCAGAACGGAACGCAGAGCTTGTTCAATGTAGGCCTCGGTCTGATAAAGAGGAATAACGACGCTAACGCGCGGCATACTAGATATC
>JAGDYV010000216.1:0-13622 GCA_049116495.1 Hyphomicrobiaceae bacterium
TTCGCGTTTTGACACAACCAGGGTCATCTCACGAAAGGCTCAGCTCAAGCAGATCACTTCCGCTTAACCCCCAGCTTCGAGTGTAGCAGGTGAAATTGGCGACAGCCGTTCCGGGCCACTTTGAGACATGCGCCAGACGTGAAACGCGGGGCTCATTCTATCCGCTTCGATCGATAGCGGACGCGCCGATCCCGGCATGTTGTGTTGCGACTTTCAAACCCGTGAACTGACCGCCTGCAGGCGAAGTCAACACCATGTCCACGAAGCAGACATCGGCATTCGGAGACGGATCTATCATAATTCTGGCGGGCAAGGTCCGAGCGGTAGTGTCAGTCCGTCGCAGAACTGGCTGAATGCAGGTGGCAACATGTTCAATCGGAACGTATCGATCTGAATGTCTGTGCTGGTCAGGCGGACAAGATCGAAATGTGGATGATGCGCGCATAGATAGTCGAGTTTGCGTCGCTCGGATTTGAGCGGCGTACTGGAACCGTCGATGACAACGCCAACAATGCGGGCACCTTGCCAGAAAGCAACATCTACTTTGGCAAACTCCGGTGTTTGGGAATCGTCGTCAGAAGGTAAAAGAATATGGGCGTTGGGAAGCGGCAACCAGGACGAGAATATCCAGTCTATGGCTGTGTAGATTTCGTCGTCAGGCGCATTCTGAAGTTCGTTGTTGACATCAATGGCTGCTGCGATTGCATCCAGGTAGCTTTCGAGAAACTGTCGCATAGGCCGGGCAAATTGTGGGGCTCCCTGCATGACCTTTTCGCGGCACAACAAGAACAGCTCATCAATTGTCGAGAGCATCATCCGTTGATCTAATGGCAAGAGCATCCATCCCGAACTCGACAATCGCAAACCAGGCATTTGGTCTGTGACCAAGGCATACTGCCTTGTCAGCGACGATGCAGGTCCTTGCTGCTCCTTCAATGCAGCATAGACACGTCCGGGATCGATGACCTGACCATAGATGATCAGTGATCCCGGATCTGTCTCCGACGTAAAGCTTGTTGGAAAAGTACTCACCGAAGCACTGGTTTCTTCTAAATGTCCATCTCCAGAATGTAGAGACCACCGGCCCATCGATCACCGGCATAGACGATCGCGTTTTCGTCAACGTAGAGATCGTTCATCTGGATCGTTGGCACCCGTGAGTTTGCCGGCCCAGGCGGCACAAAATACGCAATGCACTCGGGCTGATAGGGGTTTTTCAGATCGTAGGCCCGAATGCCCGCATTAAAGAACGCACCAACAATAATCTCCTCACTATGGAATGATGGGCCAGGCCTGTTTTCATGCACGTTATGCGACCCGAAACGACCACCTTTTTTGCCGTATTCCTCCACGGGAGGTAACGGGAATGTGCTGATCGGTACGAGGTTCTTTTCGTTTCGCGCATCGAGAACCCAAGTGAGCTTTGGCCAGTCTTCACCATCATCTTTGATGCACTCATCTGTGACGATCAACAGGCCGCGGTCGAACAGTGGCATGACGGTGTGAGTGAAGCCGGGATACGGATTGTGGGGCGTCCAATGGCTTATCACCTGCGGATTCGCCTTGTCCGATATGTCCAAGATGAAGGCGCCGCCGTCGATATAACCGAGGTAGGCGCGGTCAGGATGGCTAGGGTAAATATTAGCGTTGTGCAGCCTGAAGGCATCGCCGCCACGCAGTTGATCCAGCGGTTCCGGTATGATGCGCTCAGGCAGCGGCGCATCATCACCCTCCCGCGTGCCTGGATACCACCAGCGTCCAGCCTCAACTGGTTTCGATGGATTGCGAACATCGATGATTTGATAGATTTGATCATCCCGAGGATGGCGAGGCGTGAAATCTGGTGCGCCACTCGATAAGTGAATATACTCGCCATCGACGAACCAAAGACAATGGGCGCCACGGGAATGAGGCCCTGCTGTCGAATAGGTGCTAATCGATTTCGGGTTCTCCGGATCACTTACGTCAAACAACTCAAAGCCGGCTGGTTCCAGCCCCAACTCATACACCTGATAGGCAACGGCCAGAACATCCCCGGTGACCTCCAGCGAGTTCGAGCGCATGTTGTTATGCGGTAGCTCGGTCTGACAGATGACCTTGCTATTCCTAGGGTCAGTGACATCAACGCCGGTAAAGTTCTTCGGAGGCCCCTCATGCGCGATCCAAAGAATTCGCCGCCCCTTGTTCGTGACCTGCATCGCCATGCCTTCTCCGACACCGCCAAATCCGGCCAGGTCGTTCTGACCTATCAATGTCATGTTCTTCGATAGCGTTTCGGTCATGCGTGTATTCCTCATTGTCACGTCATTGGCAGCATCTGGCACGTTGATCTAGACTGCGATCTTCCTGCACTTCGCGAACATAGGCAAGTCATCGTGCAACCAAGCATTCAATCTCAAGCAAATCTTATTCCTGTGTCGATCGTCACCGGTTTTTTGGGGAGCGGAAAAACGACGCTGTTGAATCATTTGGTTAAACAGCCGGGCATGGAATCGGTGGCCCTGATTATAAATGAGTTCGGAGAGGTCGGGCTGGACGATCTCCTTGTCGAGACGTCGATTGAAAATACGCTCCTGCTGGAAAACGGTTGCATCTGTTGCACAGTGCGCGGCGACTTGATTGACACGATTTCGGATCTATTTTCAAAAGTCCGCCACCAGCTCATGCCGTCGTTCTCCAGGATACTGATCGAAACCACCGGCCTTGCTGATCCTATTCCTATCGTGAACACGATCGCCACCGAGAGGGTGCTTGCGGAACGATGCCAACTGGACACCGTGTTGACGGTGATCGATGGCGTCCAGGGCGCGTATCAAGCCCGATCCAACCCGGAGGCGATCGCGCAGATAGCCCTCGCTGATGTCGGCCTTGTCTCCAAGCGAGATATGATCAACGAAACGCAAGCCCAAGAGATCACAAAATTTGTCCGCGCTATTAATCCGGGCCTGGAGCTGGAAATGATGAAGCACGGCAAGGTCGATCCTGCCGTACTTTTTAGTCAACATCGAATGGCCACCGCTGAACGGCAAAGTCGCGCTGATCAAAACCGTCACGCAGGTCATGACCATGCAGATCACGATGATCATCATCACGAGATCCGACACCATGACATTGCGACGTGGTCTTACGTTGGCCGGTCTCCGCTTGACCGCCATCGCTTTTACGACTGGCTTCGCACGGTGTATTCGCTGCGCGGACACTCTATGCTTCGACTAAAGGGATTTGTTTGGGTTAAGGACCAATCAGGTCCGTTGCTGGTTCAAGCCGTGGGGCCGGTGCTTAGTCCGGTGCAGGAAATGGAAAACTGGCCATATGATACTGAACAAACTCGATTGACCTTTATTATAAAAAATCTGCCGATTGATGCCCTGAAGCAAAGCTTTCAACGTCATGTCGTAGCGCCAAGCCAACTGCCGGATGGGGTTGTTTGATTTGACGGCGTATGCCTAGATATCTGTCCAACCCATGACATGTCGGTTCTGAGTTACATCGGCATCGCTAAGCCCAGGGAGGAATTTATGATATTTAGGATCTCATCAGGTGTGGTCGGTTCTACGATCATGGCAGCCGTCGGTTCGCTTGCCTTATCCGCAAGCACCGCAGTTGCCGCTTGGCCTGAAAAACCAATTGAACTCGTGTGCGCGACATCAACCAAGTCGGGCGCGGCCCATTGGTGCCGCCTCATGGCAAGTACAGTTTCCAAGGAAATTGGCGGACGTGTTGATGTATTGTTCAAAGGTGGCGGCGGCGGCAACACGGCTGCTGCTTATGTCGCCAAGAAACCAGCCGATGGATACACTTGGCTGCATCGCAACACGAGCTATGCAGGTTATATGAACCTGCCGACTTTCAAGGTAGACCCTGAACAGTTCGAAGTCGTCGTGCATATGACAAAATTCCTCTATGTCATTGGTGTTCCGACAGGCAGCAAGTACAAAACCTTTAAGCAATTGATTGCAGACATGAAGGCAAATCCGGGCAAGATTTCTGTCGCCGCCAACAAGCCTGGCTCGGCGCACCATAGGCATCTCATCAATCTGTTTCGAGCCTACGATGTGAAATGGAACTACGTGCCTTACAAAGGTTCAGGCGGGGCCATGCGCGACGTACTTGGCGGCCATGTGCCCGTCGGTATCGTACCAACCGGTATCTGGATGCCGCAGGTGAAGGCCGGCAAGGGGCGGACGTTGGTCCTCCTGAACGAGGCAGCCTACCCGGGCATAGACGCACCAATTCCGAAAGACTTTGGCCAGAACTACAAGTTCACTCACCAGGTGCAAGGCTTCTTTTTGAAGAAGGGCGCGCCAGCTGACGTCAAGGCAAAAATTGCGAAAGCCTTTGAGCGTGCGTCAAAGTCTCAAGCATACAAGGACTACATCAAGAATACGGTCGGCGCGATTGATGTGTTCAGTGTTGATGGACCTCGCCTGACGAAAGAATTCCACGATGCGCGCAAAGAAACTGGTGCCTTTCTACGAGAGGCAGGCTTGCTGAAGTAGCGCAGGCGTCCAACGATGTGCTGCGGTGGCTGGTCTTCGGTCACCGCGCTTCGATGCGTTAGAAACTCCGCTTACGGTGTCAGCAGCCGCTCATGACAAATCTAACGGTGAATATACGAACGGCCGATCTGGTGGTGGCTATCCTACTGATCGTCATTTCGGTGTTTGCAGGCTACGTCACGACGACTTGGTTGCCTCCTGTCCTGCCGGGTGATCCCGGTGCGGCCTTCTTTCCAAGAATTGCTCTGGCTGTCGTCCTGCTATTCAGTCTTGTCCTGCTGGTTCAATCTGCAACCAAATTTAGGCTGACGGAAGCCGACCAATCGGCATTGACCGTGACAATCGACCTGGGCCAGTTCATCATCACAATTGTTCTTTCCGGCCTGATGGTTGCCGGTCTTGGTTATGTCGGCTTTGAAGTGTCAGCATTTGCATTCCTGATCGTTTTGCTCGGCATGAGAACGAGTCGCTGGCTCTGGTCGGTCGTGGTGTCGGCCATCTCAGTTGCAATCATGTATTTGGTTTTTGTAATCGCGCTACAGGTAAGATTGCCTCTGACCTTTCTACCTTATCATCTCGATTTCTTTTAGAGGGCGTGCCGTGGAGGGGATCGTTGAGAACATCGGCCCGGCGATCGGGATTGTACTTCAGGTTGAGAGCCTGAGTGTTATTGCGTTGGGCGTTTTGGCTGGTGTGATCTTGGGCGTGCTGCCAGGCTTCGGCGGATCTCAGGCCCTGGCACTGATGTTCCCGTTCACATTCATCATGTCGCCGGAAGGTGCTATCCTCTTTATGGTTTCCGTCTATTCCGCTGCGGAATATGGCGGCTCCATCCCTGCTATTCTCATACGCACACCAGGGACGACAGCCGCTGCCATGACAGTCTTGGATGGCTACCCAATGGCGCGAAACGGCGATGCATATCGTGCGTTGATGATCTCGATCACGTCTGGCGTATTCGGTGGTATCGTCAGCAGCCTAATCTTCATCGTCGCGGCAACCGGCCTCGCTTGGGTTGGCTTACAATTCGGCCCAAGCGAAATGTTCGCGCTCGGTTTGTTGGGTCTTGCAATCATCGGCAGTTTTGTCGGTAGCAATCCAACGAAAGGGTTTATCGCTGCGGGATTGGGCTTGCTGCTCTCGACCGTTGGCGAATCGCCCTTTGGAACCGTCCGCTTCGCGTTTGATCTGCCCTATCTTTCTGATGGGATCCCGCTGATCGTCATGATCATTGCGATGCTTGCTGCACCGGAGATCATCAGATTGATGGGGCTGACAAAAGCGTCCGAAGCGGAAACGGTCGGCCTGTCCAAGGATTTCCTTTCCGGCAAAGGTTCCGGATATCGGTTGGCGGATTTCATCAAGCTGTTACCGACGATGGTGCGAGGCAGTCTTATCGGAACCGCAATAGGCGCCATTCCGGGCCCGGGGCCGACGGTTGGCACCGTGATCGCTTACAATGAAGAGAAGCGTTGGTCGAAGAACGCGGATAGTTTCGGTACTGGAGTAGATGAAGCAATCGCAGCACCAGAGTCTGCCAACAATGCGGTTGTTGCAGGCGCCATGGTTCCTGCGCTAGCACTCGGCATTCCAGGGTCTGGTGCCATTGCGGTCTTGCTGGGTGTTCTGGTCAGTAAGAATATGGTGCCTGGGCCAACCCTGTTCACCGAGAACGGTCCACTCGTGATGTCGGTCTTTATCGGCCTCATTGTTTGCAACATGTTCCTGCTGCTCTGCGGGATTGTTGGGATCAAATATTTCGCAAAAATTGTCGAAGTTCCAGGGCGGATTTTGGGGCCGTTCGTCATGGTGATGTTGATCATAGGTGCTTACGCCTATGACAACAATCTGGCCCACGCAGGGATGGTAATCGTCCTCGGTGCTCTTGCGTATTGGATGGACAAATTCAATTTCTCCACCATTCCCGTGATATTGGGCTTTGTAATGGGGCCGATCATCGAGCAAAATCTGAACCGTGCCATGGTGATCAACCAGGGCGACATCTTCGCGCTGGTAGGGCGCCCTCTTACATTGTTAATCCTGTCACTGGCATTTCTTACGGCATTCGCTGCTTATCGGCGGAGCAAAAACTATTAGACCGGCTCGAAGTTGATCTTCACCCGATTGATCAACGGCTCTCGATTTTTTCAATCGATTGATGTTGTCCCAGAGGAGCGCTGCAAAGCGGTCATGCGATGCGCCGCCAGTGCCGGCGACATGCAGGGAAATAATGACATTGGATTGGCTCCATAGCGGGCTGTCAGGCGGACGTGGTTCCGTTTCGAACACATCCAATGCCGCACCGGCGATCTGACGACTATTAATTGCGGATAACAGTGCCGGATGATCGATCACCTCGCCCCGTCCGACATTGATGACAACCGCCGAGGACTTCATCGCCGCAAACTGCGCTGAGCTCACCAGCCCGATCGTCTCAGGTGACGATGGGAACGAGATGACTACCGCGTCCGCTGCCGGCAAAATGTCATTGAGTTCGTTCAAGGCCCTGACTTCGTCGGCGGCATCCTCGCCGGTGCCGTTCGGTTCATGGCGATCACTTTCATGTCGAATGCCTTGGCTTTGCGCGCGACCTCGCCGCCGATCGAACCGTACACAAGTATCAGCAATGTTAGTCCTTCAACCGAAGTGATCTGTATGGGCTTGGAAATGCCATGCAAGCACGAACGCAGCATATCCACACGCTGCGAAGCTATGTCTTTACGACAGGCAAGACATGCGGTAATGGCGCGGCAACGCCAAAGTCGACTTCTGGCCGATTTTCATTAACTGAAATCATTGGTTGCGGGGGTAGGATTTGACCGAGATTTGACTTGTTGGTGTTGAAAACCTGATTGGCAAGAAAACACCGAAGGCTCAATCAATCGAAAGATCATTGCCGATGATGAAAAACAGACCACTAAATGACGTAATCACCGATTTAGTCCGTAAGTACGTTGATCAGGAAATGACACAAACAGTCTCCGTCAAGTCACCCAGCCGCAAGGTACTTGACCAGAAGACAGGCGAGTATCGCGACACCAACGCCCCGGAAAACTTGGCTGATAGGCAAGAGGCCATAGCGGATGATGTCATGTCCAGATTGCGCGATGCACTCATTGACAGCGGATTGATCGTCGCCGCGCGCTAAGGCGACCCAGAACTCACAATTGATTTCATTTCCCGCGAGGCACAGACAATCTTGGACTGGGACAGCGAAGGCTTTATCCATAATAGCCTGGACCTGCCAAGAAGAATCCAGCGCCGGGAATGATTTGCCTTCTTCAATTGTTGGGGCAGACCTACAAGACCGAGGCGGCACAGTGTTCGGCATGCCTACGATCTGAGCAAGGCCAGCGGCCTGACATCAACAACACACGCAGTCTGAAGGTTTGCCCGCCGCAAACACCGCTTTATCCACAGAACGGTCATTCGTGACTGTCAAATTTCGTAAAGAATAGATCAACTTTGTATGTCGATCATTATTCAGTTCGACGGGGCTGCAAACCATTCAGGCGTCCAATCGAACCGCCGACAGTCGATTTTAGTCGGATACCATCTGCATGGCCCAACACGATTGCAGTGTCGCGTAGTTCTGTGCCTAGATTACGAACTGGTAACGCGTTGAGAGAACAACATGACTGAATCGATTGGACTCGCTCAGAATGCGCACGCCGCCCTAGATCCTTTTGGCGATGCATTCCTGAGCGATCCGTACCCCTATCACGAGAAGCTTCGCAATGCAGGTCCGTTGGTCTTTATCGAAGCATACGATGCTTGGGCTACTGGCCGGCATGAAGTCATCAGTCAAATATTGTCCAATCACCAAGCGTTTTGCTCAGGGAGAGGCGTTGGTCTTGCAAACTTTGCGCGCGAGAAGCCATGGCGCAAGCCGAGCTTGTTGCTGGAAACGGATCAACCCGCTCATACCGTAAATCGTGCTGTGATCAGCCGGGCCCTCTCACCAAGAGTGCAACGCGAACTCCGTGAGGGAATCGAAGACCATGCTGCAAAGTTCGTCGAAGAGACTGTCCATCGAAGCACGGTCGAAGCAGTTGATGAATTTTGCATTCGATTTCCCTTGAAAGTTTTTGCTGATGCCGTGGGTGTTCCCGAAGTTGGCCGGGAACATCTGATCGCTTACGGCAACATGGTGTTCAACACGATGGGTCCCAAGAACGATCACTATCATCGTGCCATGGAGAACCACGAAGAGGTTATCGATTGGGTATCGAATGCCTGTTTGCGTTCATCCTTGAGGCCGGGCGGACTTGGAGCAATGATCTATCGGGCCTCCGACGCGGAAACGATCGACGAAGCTTCAGCAGCGCTCATTGTTCGCTCGTTTCTGTCAGCGGGCATCGATACCACTGCAGCTGCAACAGCAAATTTGCTGTTTCTTTTTGCCCAGCATCCGGAACAATGGACAAAGCTAAAGCAAGATCCCAGCTTGACCAGAAATGCGATCGAAGAAGTCCTGAGGCTGGAATCTCCATTTCAGATGTTTTTCCGAACAACCACCGAAACAGTCGTGATCGACGGTGTGCAACTTGCGGAGAATGAGAAAGTGCTGCTGTCCCTCGGTGCCGCCAATCGCGACCCGCGCTGCTGGACACAGCCTGAAAAATTCGACATCACCCGCAAGACGACAGGTCACCTAGCATTTGGTATGGGCATCCATGGGTGTGTTGGCCAGATGCTTGCGCGGCTGGAACTTGAGGTCCTAGCGACCGCTTTGCTTAAGCGCGTTACCACCTTCGAAATGCAAGGGGCGCCGGTTTGGCTTCAACACAACACCCTCCGCACTTTAAAGAAGCTGCCACTTCGTTTCGTATCAGACTGATCACCTGAGAAGGCTGTATTTGGACCAAAATAGTTCTCGCCAAGCACGACGTGAGTATAGCTCCGCCGCTTTGGCCCAGAACAAGAGACCAGGCATGCTCGTTTCGAACCTTTTAGCCCGAGGCCATTTCCGGACGCACGCCGTACATGGCGCGCGATGCTCGTTCTGTCCGCTTCGACCGCCAGCGGACATGTCGTCATGCGATGACTTTGCCACCAGTGATTTGGCGGTCTGGAAGCCCAAACGACGCGCTGTCCTTAAAGCGCGCCTGTCTGAACCTCATCCTGCCGAGCGCTCCACTGTTTCGTTGATGTCTGGAAAACGAATCTCAACGACCAGTCCAGGATCATTGTCAGCAATAGCAATCGTTGCCCCGTGCAGATTGGAAACCGCTTTGACCAGACTGAGGCCGAGACCGTTGCCGGGTGTCTTTCGGCTTTGGTCGGCACGATAGAACCGATCGAAGATCTTATTTCTTTAGTCAACTGGAACGCCCGGGCCATTGTCTGAGACACGCAGCAAAGTAGCGCAATGCTCAGTGTTAAGGGAAATACCGACGACTGAGCCGACCGGCGTGTGCCGTGCTGCGTTTTCTATGAGATTTGCGATGAGTTGTGTCAGGAGTTCGCGGTCTCCGTTGAGCTGGATGCCACTTTCAACTTCTAGCGTCAGCACCTTCTGGTCGTCTTGCAACGCGGGTGCATACGCATCGCAAACGTTCGCCAAGGTCTGGCTGAGGTCGAACACGGCAAAACCGGACTTTCGTGTGCCAGCTTCGATCTGCGCAATGCGCAGTAGCGCACTGAACGTTTCCAAAATGCCATCGGTGTCGGACATTGCCGCATCCAGCTTCTCGCGTACGGGGGCCGAAGATGTTTCCAGTTGCTGCGCACTCTCAAGGCGCTGCCTCAGACGCGATAGTGGTGTGCGCAGATCATGGGCAATGTCATTGGATACTTGACGCAGGCTTTCCATCAACTCGTTGATGCGGTCCAGCATTGCGTTGAGGGTCGCCGCCAGTCGGTCCAATTCATCGTCTGTTGCTTGGACAGCGATGCGTTTCCTTAAGTCGCCGCCGATTATTGATTGAGCCGTTGAGGCAATGTTGTCGACGCGTGCGAGATATCGTGAACTGATCCAGTAACCGCCACCCAACCCGAGCAGCAGTGAGGCTAAAAGCGAGGCGCCAAGAACTTCCATCAGTACTTGTTCGAGATCGTTGAGAACCTCAGCGCTACTCGCCACGGAAAGTTTGTATTTTTCATCCAGAGCAACTGTCAGTGCTTTGACGCCGGATTGTGCCCCTGACGGACTTCTCGGATTGCTCCCCCCCTGATGAGGTCGACGTCACGGAATGTATCGCCAATGCCCCGTCAGGCGAGATGACCTGATAGTGGAAACGCCAGGCGTGGCCGCGCCCGGGATCCCGTACCATTGCGCGGAGGCGATCCACTCCACCTGCACGATAGGCCGATGCCAGGGTGGCAACTTCAGAGCGCACGTTGGTCTCGATCTGGCGTTCCAGTGTGCCGCGAACCGTGAAATAAGCAAGCCCGCCAAGCAGGCAGACGGGTGCCAGGAATACAACAAGATACATAACGGCAAGGCAGAAAGTCGCTGTGTGAAAAATTCTAGTCAGGTTCACAGATCATGTATCCTGAGCCACGTACCGTTCGGATCAATTCAGCGTCGAAGTCCTTGTCGACTTTGTTCCTTAGAAGACTAACGTGGGTTTCAACGATGTTGGTCTTGGGGTCGAAATGAAAGGCCCAGACGTTTTCCAAGAGCATGGTTTTCGTAACAACCCTCCCGGAGTTTCTCATCAGGTATTCGAGCAACTGATACTCCCGAGGTTGCAGATTGATCTTATTCCCCTGTCGCTTGACTGTTCGGTTCAAGCGATCCAATTCCAGGTCGTGCACGCGTAGTCTGGTGCTCGAGGCCAAGAGATCTTTCGGACGTCGGGCAAGTGCGTCGAGACACGCAAGAAGTTCGTTGATCGCAAACGGTTTGACAAGGTAGTCGTCGCCGCCGGCCTCAAGTCCGGCAACGCGGTCATCGATACCTCCCAGCGTGGTCGGGAACAGAACCGGTGTGCTCACATCTGAGGCACGCAATGCCTTAACGAGCGATAGGCCATCGCCACCCGGCAGCATGCGGTCAACGATCAAGACGGCATAGTTTTGATCCGCACCAAGCAGTATTCCCGTTCGCACATCGGTTCCATGCTCCACAACATGCCCATGTTGCCCGAGCCCGCTGACAATATGCGACGCGGTTTCTTCATCGTCTTCAATGAGCAGGCATTTCATTGACTATCCAGGCTTGCATTGCTCAACTGTTCCAATGCCTCATTGTAAGACTGCGCCGCTTTCTGGAAACTTGATGCAACTATACATTTTTGTAACCTTTGGTCTAAGAACCCCGTTTGCTCGCCTCTTCATTCGCTCGCGCGCTTAGCAAGCTCATCAACCTGTCCTTGCTTGAGCAAGTGCCATTCGCGCAGGAGGCGGATGGTCGGCTTCAATCCGAAAAAGATACTGCCGACCAGAAACAACCAGGTGCCAACGTACGTCGTACTCTCGCGAAAGAACAAAATACTACCGATAACGAAGAGAAGGGCGGCAGCGACGTCCACGATAGTGAAAGCCAACTCATAGGCTGCATAGAGTTCTGCGTGCCTAGCTGAAGCATGTTTACTGCGCGGGTCGAACAATTTCATGTCGTCCTCTTTTCAAAGCGTGCCGTGCGTGGGTGCGAAACCTTACGAAACCGTATAGCGCAGTCGTAATGTCGGCAATGTGAGGTCCGTTAGAGAAGCATCATTGGCAACCCCAGAAAGGAACCAAGATGACCTTGAACCTCCCCCGTTGAAGTGGTCCGACTCAAAGTATGGGTATTGACCCGGAGGAGGATAGCAAATGGGTAAGAAGCACAAGCCGGAAGAGATCGTCGTAAAGCTGCGTCAGGTGGATGTTTTGACATCGCAGGGCAGTACGGTAGCAGATGCGATCCGTCAGATCGGCGTGACTGAGATCACGTATTATCGATGGCGCAAAGAGTTTGGCGGTCTCCAGACAAATCAAGTGCGTCGTATCAAAGATCTTGAGCAAGAGAATGCGCGTCTTCGTCGGGCCGTGTCGGATCTGACGATTGATAAGATGATCCTGTCGGAGGCATCCAAGGGAAACTACTAAGCCCTTCACGTCATGCTGGAAGCATGCCTCTGGCATGACGGGCATGCATTGATCATGTCCGGCAGACGCTCGATGTTTCCGAGCGCCGCGTTTGCCATGTGCTCGGTCAACATCGTTCAACACAACGCAAGCGACCTCATGGGCGCAGTGATGAAGAGCGGCTCACAGCCGACATCATCGAGTTATCACGCCAGTATGGTCGCTACGGTTACCGCCGGGTTGCTGAGCTGCTCAGACGATCTGGCTGGCACGTCAATGACAAACGTGTTGAGCGCATCTGGCGGCGTGAAGGGCTGAAAGTTCCGTCCAAGCAACCAAAACGCAAGCGCTTGTGGTTCAACGATGGATCGTGCATTCGGCTGCGCGCCGAACGTCCAAACCACGTTTGGTCGTAAGACTTCATGGAGGATCGCACGCATGATGGCCGCAAGATCCGCATGCTCAATGTGGTTGATGAATATACACGTGACTGTCTCGCGATCCGTATCGATCGGCGTCTCAACAGCACGAGCGTTATCGATGTGCTGACGGACCTGTTCATCCTGCGCGGCGTACCCAGTCACATTCGTGCTGACAATGGGCCGGAATTTATCGCCAAAGCCGTGCAAGCTTGGATACACCCTGTCGGCGCAAAGACGGCTTACATCACACCAGGCTCACCATGGGAGAACGGATATATCGAGAGCTTCAATGCCCGCATGCGAGACGAGTTGCTCAATGGAGAGCTGTTTTACAGTTTGAAAGAGGCCAGGATCATCATCGAAAGTTGGCGTCGGCATTACAATGGTATCCGACCTCACTCATCACTCGGATAAAAAGCACCAGCACCAGAAGTGTTCGTGCCAAGCTTCGCCGCGTGGCCGTCTCCGCCCTATGGGTCGGCTCCGACGGCCCCGCTCGGCCTAGCCACAAGGCGAACGCTGAACTAACATTCAAACTGGACCACTGGATGGGGGCCGATCAGGCAAATGGTCTCCGGCAGCGAAATCCGCCGAATTCCTTGGATTGGCGGGTCAGCTTGCCAACCAGAGTCCCTGTAACCCAAAAACACTCATGCGTGCGGCAGCTAGGACCGGCTGATCGAAT
>JAGDYV010000217.1:0-8374 GCA_049116495.1 Hyphomicrobiaceae bacterium
TTGTTGGGCATGTCGGAGATGGCAATTTCCACACGTCGCCTGTCTTCGATCCGGCCGATGAAAATGAAAAACGCAAGATCGAGGAATTCCTCGGGCGTCTATCAAAACGCGCGATCGCCATGGAGGGCACATGCACCGGCGAACACGGCGTTGGTCAGGGCAAGCGCAAGTATCTCGAAGTTGAGCATGGCAGCGGGCTGGCCGTCATGCGCCAAATCAAGACGACTCTTGATCCCCAGGACATCTTCAATCCGGGCAAAATATTGCCAATCTGAAAACGTGGTGAATGAAAGGTAAACTTGCTCAACCAGATTTGAGGCGAGTTTGTCTCTGTTTACGTTCCTATTTGAAACAAGGCGTTGACACGCACCTGCTATAAGAAGATCAACACCGCACGTTTCCAGCCCGACAAGCATTGAAGTCTAGTGCGAGGGAAGACAGGCGCCGATCCAGGGAGAGGGATCGGCGCCTTTTTTTTGCCGTGGATTCCCGGCCGCACCGGGCCAGGCGTCGTCAAACGGCGCACCGACTGACCGGGCGCTTCATGATCACAGACAATTCGTTCACACTTGTTTGGTAAACAGGATTGAGCGCCTGCCGTGCGACCGCGCCACTCACGGGGACAAATCCATGATCGTTAAGCAGCAAACATTCAAATTACCCAAAGGCACGCTTTACGGCATTGCCGGCGGCGTATTTGGCCTGATCACGGTTGGTCTCATGATCCGCTCGCAACTCGCGCCGGAAACATATGTATCGTGCACGGAACGCTATGCTCAAGCCGGAATGTTTGCACTCGAACGCTCGTCGGGAGCGTTGCTCGGACCGGCCGAGCTGCAGAGCAAACTGGCCGGACATGAATGGGGTGTGCTGCACAACATCGCGATAAAGTCCGACCGCGCAGCAGATCCGACTGTCGCCATGACCGTGAACTTCAAAGCCGGTGGCAAGGCTGACTTTAAAAGACGTCGCGCACCAAGCGGGGTTGGCTTCAATTGGCAACCAGGTCATCTCCGCCACGCATCCGCAGCTTGCCTGTCGTATTCCGTCAAGTTGCCGAAGAAGTTTAAGTTCGGACATGGCGGAACGCTGCCTGGCTTATTTGGTGCAGCAAAGACAGCCCGCCCGGGTGACGTGGAAACTTTCTCAACGCGGATGCGCTGGCTTGGCCTCGGCAAGATCGGCGTTCAACCCATCACGCCGAAAGAGCGCAAGGGCTATCTGATGGTTCTCAATGAGAAGCGTCTCGACATGCCACGCGGACAATGGGTCGAGATCGAACAGGAAGTCGTGCTCAATTCACCGGGCCAACGAGACGGCGTTTTGCGCATCTGGGTTGACGGTCGCCTGCAGCTCAACCTGGGCGGCCTTGCATTCCGGAAAGATGCCGGCACGCGCTTCAAGGGCGTGATTGCCGATACGCACTACGCGACGGGCACCATGGACTGGGCACCAGCGCCAGCTGCAACGACGGTCAAGCTTTCGCCGATGATCGTGCGCTGGAACGACTAGCGTTCCGACTCCGACGCTTGGTTCCCAAGCGTCTGCGCAGGAACACGAGACAACTTTCTGATTGTGTTCCGCATTCACGAACACGATCCGACGTTCACCCGGAATCAAGTGTTCGATCCAGAACACTGGGGCTCAAACAAGCTCCAACCGCTGCCGCATGTCCGCGATCATTTTCGCACGCGTTTCGATGCCAAGGCCGGGCGCATCAGGCGGTCCGGTAATGCCGTCAACAACTGCGACATCGTCCGCAAACCCACCGTACGGCTGGAACACACCCGGATAACTCTCGGTGCCGCCAAGACCGAGGCCGATCGCCATATGCAGGCCGAGCTGATGGCCACCATGCGGCACTGTTCGCAGCCGTTCCCAACCCATCGTCTTAGCCAGATCGATAATCCGCAGACATTCAGTCAACCCGTAGCAGAGTGACGGATCCGGCTGTAGCCAGTCGCGGTCTGCCCGTAGACCACCGTGACGCAGCAGATTGCGGAAGTCCTGAGTGGAAAAGAGGTTTTCACCCGTGGCGATCGGCACGGAGGTGCTTTCAGCAAGCACGGCATGCGCTTGGTAGTCGAGCGGGTCAACGGGCTCCTCATACCAGCACAGGTCGTATTCTTCGATCATGCAGCCATACGCGATCGCCTCATCAAGTCCAAAGCGGCCGTTTGCATCCACAGCGAGGTTTTGCCCGGCACCGACGACGCCGAGCGCCCATTCGATGCGTTGCCGGTCGGTGTCGATATCGGCACCGCCGATTTTCATCTTGCACAACCGATAACCAAGTGCGCGGGTGCGCTCCATTTCGCCGATCAGTCCAACCTTCTCATCCTCGGGGTAATAGTAGCCGCCGCCCGAATAGACGAGCACGTCGTCGAGATGACGGCCGTCGTTGTAGCGCTCTGAGAGCACGCGCCAGAGCGGCTTCTCCTCAAGCTTGGCAACCAGATCCCAGACCGCCATGTCGATCGCGCCAGTTGCGACCGCACGGTCGCCGTGTCCGCCCGGCTTCTCGTTGCTCATCATGGCCGCCCAGATACGCCCCGGCGAGAAATTGCTGCCGTTCTCATCGAGAAGCCCATCCGGGTTGGTCTCCATGATCCGCGGGATCAGGCGCTCGCGTATGATACCCGACTGCGCATAGCGCCCATTGGAGCAGAACCCGAGGCCGGTTATCGGCTTGCCGTCACGCACCACATCAGTCTCAATCGCAACGATTGAAATCGTCATCTTGTCGAACGAGATGACCGAGTTGCGCATCGGCGAAGGGATCGGCGCCACGGCATCGCGAATACGGGTTATTTTCATGTAAACTCCGAAGCGAAACGATCATCTGATCGAAGATCGTAAGCCTGCTTGACGCCTAGGCCAAGCATGGACCCAGAATCAATCGAGGCCGGAGGTCCCCCGACCCCGGCCCCGACAATATCCCCGCTGCCCTCAAACCTTCGAGGCGATACTAAGCGCTTCGATAGAGCTTTGTCATCACAAACTCGCGGTGACCGAGCGCCTCGGCGGCCGTCACACGACCATTGGCGGTCCGCATGATCATCTCGATCAGCGCATCACCGGCGGAATCGATCGTCATTTCGCGACGCAGAATGCCCGACACATCGAGGTCGATATGCTCAGACATGGTACGCACCGTGAACGGGTTGGCACTGATCTTGATGACCGGAACAATCGGATTACCGATAATGTTGCCCTGCCCGGTCGGGAAGGTATGAATGACGTAGCCGCCAGCGGCCATCAACGTGACGCACTCTGCAGCGGCCGACGAGGTGTCCATGTAGTAGAGGCCACCACCCTTCTTCGGCGTTTCAGCAGGTTCAAGCACGTCGATGAACTTGCACTTGCGGCCGATCTTCTCAAGGTTGCCCATCGCCTTTTCTTCGATCGTCGAGAGGCCGCCCTTGATGTTGCCTTTGGTTGGCTGGCTCTCGGACAGGTCATCGACCTTGTGCGCTTCGATGACATCGTCCTGATAGGCTTTCCAGACCTTGTACCACTTGTCGCCGACCGCCTTGTTGATGGCGCGCGCCCGGCAGATATCTTCGCCGCCAGTGATTTCGCTGGTCTCACCGAAGACACCGTGGATGCCTTTCGGGATCAGCTTGTCGTACATATTGCCGACAGTTGGACATGAGCCGAGACCTGTTGTCGTGTCGCTTTCACCGCATTTGGTCGACACCCAAAGCTCTTCAACGCCACATTCTTCCTGCGGAAGCTCAGAGGCCCACTGCAGGTAGTCCTTCGCGACGCGCGAGGCCTTGGCGATGATGTCGATATCACCGTGGCCTTCAATGCCGAAACCGGTAACCGGCTTGCCAGACTTCTTGATGCCGTCGACAACACGGCCGGTCCAGCCGTCTTCGATACCAATGACGATGACGGCGGCGACGTTCGGGTTCGACCCGGCGCCGATCAGCGTGCGGAAATGGAGGTCCAGGTCGGCACCGAACTGCAAGCGCCCATAGGCATGCGGCAGCGCGATCGTTCCCTTGATGTTGTTGGCAACCGCTTCACAGGCTGCGTTGGACAGGTCGTCAAGCGGCAGCAGGATGACATGGTTGCGCACACCGACCCGCTTGTTCTCGCGGCGCCAGCCCATGAACGTCAAATTAGAGTTCTTCTTCCGGGATGCTTTAGCCATGCCGCTCACCACTTCTTTGTTTTGAGATTGTGGACGTGCACGTGATCGCCCTTTTTCGCGTCCGCAGTCATGATGCCGATGTCGACGCCATACTTGATGATGGTGTCACCTTTCTTAAGGTTGACCAGCGCCACCTTATGCCCGATCGGGATATCGTGCCGCGCCTTGCATTTGGCGGTCGAGTCGTCATGCGTGATGACGCCGAGCATGTTGGTGCCTTCTTTGAGGTCTTCGACGACGACAACACCGACGTTGTCTTCGTGGTCATGGACCAGATAGTGAGGGATCTTCGCCAAGGGAACAGAACCTTCTTTTGTGACTGTGTGTGTGATTGGAAAACGGTGCGCAGCGAATGAGTTGTGCCGCATGCGTGAAGTCTTATATAAGACTTATGACTTGAGACACCAGTGATACGCAAGCAGAAAATGCGGCAATCAGGATCAGATAGGCAAAATGTCGTGAGCGCAATTAACGCCAAAGCCGAGCGCCGCCCGCTTTACGTTCAGGTCCGAGCTGTCATCCTTGAACGGATCGAAAACGGGACCTGGAAACCGGGCGCCCTGCTGCCAAGTGAAATCGCGCTTGGTCGCGAACTGGGCGTCAGCCAGGGAACCGTGCGCAAAGGCCTCGACAGTCTGGTGCAGGACCAGTTGCTGGTGCGCCGACAGGGCAGCGGTACATTTGTCGCAGATCACACGCCGGCCGATGTCCTGTTTCGCTTCTTCAAGATCTACACGCAATCCGGAGAACGCGTCCTGCCGTCAAGCCAAGATGTCAGAATCAGACGCGGCAAGGCGACCAAACGTGAGGCCGGCATCCTGAAAACCGCGACGGATGCCGAAATTATTCGTATCTCACGCACCCGGTTGACCGCTAGACGCCCAATCATCCGAGAGATGATCGCTGTGTCCGCTGCCATGTTTCCCGATCTTGGTGCCGACGGATCGGTTCCGAACACACTGTACGATCTGTTCCAGCATCAATACGGCGTCACGGTTAGTCATGCTCAAGAGCGCATCGAAGCCATTGCAGCGCCGGCCCGCGACGCACGTTATCTTGGCCTCCAGGCGGGGGCCCCATTGCTCAAAGTCGATCGGTTAACCCTTGGGTTGGGCAACCGCCCGATTGAGTGGCGCGTCAGTCTGTGCCATCTCAAGGGCCTGCAATATATCGTCGAGCTGCGTTAACGCGTATTCTCGGCTCTCATGCCATTGACGTTTTGAGGAGCTTGCCTGTGACCGGCCAATCCCCTGTCCCGTTCGCGCCTGACCTGCTCGCCGGCAAAACTGCTCTCGTTACCGGCGCTTCATCGGGCCTGGGCGCCCATTTCGCCAGGACACTTAGCCGTGCCGGAGCCCGTGTCGGATTGGCCGCGCGCCGGGTCGATCGCCTGGAAGCCCTTGCAAATGAGATCCGAACGGCTGGCGGAGAAGCGCACCCAGTTGCACTGGACGTGACCCATGCCGACGGTGTCGCAGCCGCGTTCGACGGCCTTGAGGCGGTATTCGGGCCAGCAACGATCGTTGTCAACAACGCAGGCATTCCTTCATCATCACGCTTTGTCGATATGCCCGAAGATGAATGGCGCGGTGTACTCGACGTCAACCTTGACGGCGTTTTCCGCGTCGGACAGGAGGCGGCCAGACGCATGAAGGCTGCATCAAGCGGCGGCTGCATCATCAACATTTCATCGGTCCTTGGCATGATGGTTCTCAACCGGCTGTCGGCCTACGCGGTATCGAAAGCGGCTGTCATCCAGCTGACCAAGGCGATGGCGCTTGAACTGGTCCGCGATGGCATTCGCGTCAATGCCTTAGCGCCAGGGTACATCCACACTGAGATGAACGACGATTTCCTGCACAGTGATACCGGCCAGAAACTGCTCGCCAAGGTCCCGATGGCACGTGCTGGCGAGACACACGAACTCGATGGCCCGTTGCTGCTGCTGGCTTCCGATCTCGGCAGCTACATGAGCGGAAGCGTGATTGCCGTCGACGGCGGTTCGCTGCTCGCCTTGAGGTAGATCCCAGATGACCACAACCGACAATGCACTCGGCAGCGGCGACTTCAGCCGGCTCGAACAATGGGCGGCAGACGCGCTCGGCGCGACAAGGGTCGAAATTGCCCGTGCCGAGCGCCTCAGCGGCGGCGCCGTCCAGGAAAACTGGCGTGTCGATGCGCTTGTCGAAGGTGGCGAGCACACCGGCGCGCAACGCTGGGTCCTGCGAACCGACGCTGAAGCCAGCTTGATCGTGAGCCTCGACAGAACAGCGGAGTTCGGTGTTGTCAGCGCCGCACACGATGCCCGCGTACAGGTTGCAGCCCCTGTTGCACGCTGCGAGGATCATGACATCATTGGCGCGCAGTTCGTTCTACAGGCCTATATGCCGGGTGAAGGACAGGGCCGCCGTCTCACCCGCGATTCAGGTGTCGAAGAGTGGGGCCCGGTCGTTGCCCATGAGCTTGGCCGCGAACTTGGGAAAATCCATCGCATCCGCGCCAGCCATTCGGATCTCGGCTTTCTGCCGCAACCGATGCTTTCACCGGCACGGTCCGAAGTGGCTCGCCTACGCGGCGCGCTGGACAAGGCCGCCGATGATCGCCCGGCACTCGAGTATGTACTGACATGGCTGCACGATAACGATCCCGGATCTGAGGATTTGACGTTGGTGCATGGTGATTTCCGAACAGGCAACTATCTCGTTGCCGATGGGCATTTGTCGGCCATACTGGATTGGGAGTTTGCCCACTGGGGTGACCCGCATGAAGATGTCGGCTGGTTCACAGCTAAATGCTGGCGGTTTGGCGCCGATCACCGGCAAGCCGGTGGCATTGCGCAACTCGGCGATTTCCTGGAAGGCTACCGCTCAACCGCGCAAAACTCGATCGACGAATCCCAACTGCCGTACTGGCAGATACTCGCCGCCGCGAAGTGGGCCACCGTCGCTGTTCTCCAGGGTGACCGCTATCGCGTCGGCAGCGAGAACTCGCTCGAACTGGCTTTGACCGGCCTGATGGTTTCGGAGCTGGAACTTGAAGCCCTTGATGGTATCAAGGCGCGTGAAGAAGAACTCGCCAATTACTAGTCAGCGACCCTATTGAAGGATTGCCATTTTGCGCCGCATCCACGCCCCGACACTGATCGAACTGTCCATCGCATCGCTGAAGAGTGAAATTCAGACCCAGAAGTCGCTGAACGGGGAGCAACGATACGCCCTCGCCATGGCAATCAATGCCTTGAGCATCGCGCGGAACGAAATCATCGGCGAGCCGGATGCGGCACAGTGGCAACTTCTCGATCACATTTACGACGATGGCGAGGGCACAATGAAACAACTCGCGCGTGATATTCGCACAAAGGCGGTGAACGAAACCACTCATCCAGATCTGCGCCAACGCCTCGAAACGCTGCTCGTTGCCGAGCTTGAAGTGCGCAACCCGGCCGCCTTGAGGCGACGCGCTGCCGCCAATGACCAATAACGCATCCACCCTGCACAAACGGAACGCATGTCATGGACTGGAACCGCCCCGAACTTGAGAAGTGCGACGCCAACTATGTACCGCTAACGCCGATCAGTTTCCTACGACGCGCGGCGACCTTCTTTGCGGATCGCATTGCGGTCATCGATCGCGACCGCCAATTCACCTATCGTGAATTCGACGCGCGCTGCCGCCGTCTCGCTTCCGCCTTGAGCAAGGCTGGCATCAAGCGCGGCGATACCGTTGCAATCATTGCAGCCAACGTTCCGGCGCTGCTCGAGGCGCACTATGCGGTGCCGATGCTTGGTGCCGTGCTGAACCCGATCAATATCCGGCTGGACGCGGCAACGATCGCGTTCACACTCGACCACGGCGAGGCAAAACTCATTCTCGCCGATCGCGAGTTCCACGCCGCCGTCGCACCCGCCCTGACACAAGCGACGGTGAAACCGATTGTCGTCGACATTGCCGACCCGGAAACAGGTGACATGCCGCACTTCGGCAACGTCGAGTATGAAGCGTTCATTGCATCGGGCGATCCCAAATTTCTCGGCGAAGGCCCGCAGGATGAGTGGGACGCGATTTGCCTGCTCTATACGTCCGGCACGACGGGCAACCCAAAGGGGGCCGTCTACCACCATCGCGGCGCCTATCTGAACGCGCTGTCGAATGCCGTTACGTTCGGGCTTGATCACGAAAGCCGGTATCTTTGGACGCTGCCGATGTTCCATT
>JAGDYV010000218.1:0-7739 GCA_049116495.1 Hyphomicrobiaceae bacterium
TTTGGGCATGATCCATTTCGACGCTCACACTGATCTTTGGGACAGCTATTTTGGAGGGTACAAGTTTACCCACGGCACACCGTTCCGGCGCGCAGTCGAAGAAGGGCTGCTTGATCCCAAACGCATTATCCAGATTGGGATTCGGGGTACGATGGCGGACCGGGAAGACCTCGATTTCGCACACGCCAATGGCATCAGGCTGGTTCGGATCGAAGAGCTCATGGCGCGCGGACGCGAAGACGTCATGGAGGAAGCCCGCGACATCGTCGGCAGCAGTCCAACCTATGTATCGTTTGACATTGATGGCATAGACCCTTCCTTTGCGCCCGGTACGGGCACACCGGAAATCGGCGGATTTACGACTTTTGAAGCGCAATGCATGGTTCGCCACTTGCGCGGCCTCAACATTGCCGGCTGCGATCTCGTTGAGGTATCACCGCCGTTTGATCCATCCGGCACAACGGCCTGGATCGGTGCATCGATGATGTTCGAATTGTTATGCCCCCTGGTGGAGAGCGTGAAATTATCAAGCTAAGACCGTTGCTGCTTCATCACTCTGCACGCGCACAAGGACCGGCCGCAGTGGCCCGGCCGTCGCGCCCTGAACGTCCGCGACAAGCACATCAAAGCCGGCATTGTTTGTCTCGGCACCATTGTGCACGAACACGATGGCGCCAGCATTGATGTCGGCCTGCGTGAATTGAGCCAGCGGTTCGTTCGGAGATGTCAAATGAGCGATGTGGCCGTGAAGTAAATTAGTTGCGGTGAACATCAGCTCTGACGCGCTGTTATCGACATCCTTCGCGTTGAGATCAGCCGGAGTAATCACGGCCTGTCCACCTCGCGCCACCTCAAGTTCAAAGTCACCAAACAATTCAGGAGGCACGTTGCGAAGATCTGCGACCAAGTTGGCGCCGCTCGCGAGGGAGAGTTGGCCGTATTGGATGTCGCCTTCGACATCGCCCGTCACGCCAATCGTCAAAAGGTGCCGAACAGTGACTTCACCGCGCAATTGACCATGCACTTCAGCGCTATCGACCTTGATGCTACCTTGGAAACGGCCACCTTGACCAATCACCAATGTCTTTGTGACGATGCTGCCATCGGCTCTGCCGTTGATTTCTACGCGCTCTCCGCCACGTACTTGGCCCGAGAACTCGGTTCCCGGTGCAATCGTCATGTGCCCGTTTACTGTACTCATCAATTCCTCTCGCCGTGGAATACTTAGCAGAAGATCGACCATATGGCATCGAACCATGGCCGTCATACGATGCCGAGTTGTCACCCGACATTATCACTTTGAGAGTACTCCGTAGGCTAAAACGGCAATCGCGGCAGCAATGACCCAGAGCGCAGCACGGCTCCAGAACTCTTGCCGCCGTTCTTCTGAAGCAATCCGCCGGATTGTATCATCATCGAGGCGAACACCTTTCTCGGCCATCAAAGCAAGGGATTGTCCGGCCCGTTCAGCCTGCGTCATCAATCGCGGAACCTCCCCGATCAGCCTGCCGACTGCTCCGGCGCCTTCGCCAGCGTCGCGCAACCGTCCACTAACTCCATAATGCGCCTCGACCCATTCCCGAGCAATCGGCTCGGCCGCAACCCACATATTAAGCGCCGGATCGAGGGAGCGTGCGACGCCTTCGACGATCACCATACTCTTTTGCAGCATGATGAGTTCTGGCCGGGTCTCCATGTCGAACACCTCGGTATACGCAAACAGCTGCCCGAGCAGATCAGCCATCGAGATTTGATCCGCTGTTCGCCCATGAATGGGCTCCCCGATCGCTCGCATTGCTTGTGCAAAGACTGCTACCGGATGATGCGTCGGCACATAACCCGCATCGAAATGGACTTGTGCAGCTTGTGTATAATCCCGCGAAATCAGCCCATTCAGAATTTCTGCAAGAAAACGGCGTTCGATTTTTTCAAGCCGGCCCATAATACCGAAGTCAACGGCAACAACGGCGCCTTCCTTATCGACGAACAGATTGCCTTGGTGCATGTCGGCATGAAAGAAGCCATCGCGCATGGCGTGGCGCAGAAAGCTTCGAATTACAGTGAGCCCCAATGCTTCGAGGTCGTGCCCCTGAGCTGCCAAAGCCTCCGTATCGCTGATCGGCGTTCCATCCACCCATTCAAGCGTCATGACGCGCTTCGACGTGCGTAACCAGTCGACTTCAGGTACTCGAAAGTTGCCGCTGTCTGCTGCGACATCTGCCACAATGTTATCTGCCATTTCGGAAATGGCTGCGGCTTCTAGTCGTAAATCCATCTCCAGTTCGGTGGTTCGCCTCAATGTATCAACAACAGCGACTGGGCGAAGCCTGCGCGATGGAGGATGAAACCTCTCAACCAGGCGCGCTGCAAAAAAGTAGCTATCGAGGTCACGCTTGAAGCGCTTCTCGACGCCAGGGCGCAGAATTTTTACAGCAACGGTCTTCTCGCCATCCGTTGTGGCGACTGTCGCCTTGTGAACTTGCGCGATCGATGCGGCAGCAATCGCCGGTCCAAACGAGCTAAAGTGATCCTCAATTTTGCCGCCAAGTGCTTCTTCGACGGCGCGACGCGCTTCGGCTAGCGGGAATGGCGCCAGTTTATCTTGCAGATGGCCAAGGTCGCGCGCCAAGTCTACCCCAATGACATCGGCCCGAGTGGCCAGAAACTGGCCCAGCTTGATGTAACTCGGCCCGAGCTTCGTTATCGCGGCGCCAATTCTTGTCTCGCGCTGCCGCCCAAGGCGAAATGGCCACGTGACCAACCGGATTGGCAACGTCAATGCGCGTGCGACATGCAGGAGAATCGGCACTTTGTGGCCCTTCGGCACGAAGCGGACTCCGTATTGCGCCAACACGAGCCCAGCACGGGCAAGACGGTAAATATTGGAAATCGATGATGCCATTGGCGCCGTTGAGGCCTCGAATACGAAGAATTGCAAACAAATGCGGGATGACGCCCCGATCCAGTAGCTTAGCCGGACTTTGACCTGACACGGAATGCGTCAACTAGAGTGTTTTCGTCAATGCCGAAAAGCGGACCTTGTAAATACGAGGCTCGGGGATTCTGGAGCCTAGCTCCCCTTTCCCAATAGATGGGTTAACCGCCGGCTCTTTAATTCCACAGACGTCCATGCAAACATCCCTTCGTCACGGGAATCAGCAAGGATTATTGGAGAAAATGTTCAGAATCGGTGTCGATATCGGCGGCACATTCACGGATTTCGCCCTGCACGATGCAACGGGAGAGCGGATAGCCATTCACAAGCAGCTCACGACGCCGGCTGATCCGTCCAAAGCCGTGATTGAAGGCGTGCAGACGTTGGCGCTCAATAACGATTTCTCCCTCACAGATGTGGACGAGATCGTGCACGGCACGACGTTGGTGACAAATTCGGTTATCGAACGCCGCGGCGCGAAAACCGGTATGCTCGGAACGCTCGGCTTTACTGATATATTGGATATGGGTTTTGAGCGCCGCTATGATCTTTTTGACTTGCGGATCACTTATGCGCAGCCGCTGGTGCCCCGCGCGCTACGTCGCGAAGTTGCCGAGCGTATCCGCTTCGATGGTAGCGTCGAAACGCCGCTCGACGACACGGCCGTACGGCAGGCCGCGCAATACTTCGCCGAGCAGGACACTGAGGCAGTAGCGGTGTGCTTTCTGCATTCTTATGCCAATGCAACGCATGAGAAGCGGGCCGCCGAAATTCTACAGACAGAGTTGCCGAACGTGTTCGTCTCCACGTCTGCAGACGTGTTTCCCAACATGCGTGAATTTGAGCGCTGGACGACAACATGCGTCAATGCCTTTACAGGGCCGATGTTCGACACGTATCTCGACCGACTCGAAGACGGCCTGAGCGAGACAGGCTTCGATGGTAAACTTTACATCATGTCTTCCAGTGGTGGGATGCTGACAACGGCGACGGCCCGACGATTTCCGGTTCGGGCACTCGAGTCCGGTCCCGCAGCCGGCGCACTGATGAGCGCCAATCATGGTCGGACGCTTGAGTTGGATAACCTGTTGTCGTTCGATATGGGCGGCACGACGGCAAAGGGCGCTCTTGTCGTTGGCGCGGAGCCGATCAAGCACTACGAGATGGAGGTCGCCCGCGGCTATCAGTTTCGCCGTGGCAGCGGCCTCTCCATTCGCATTCCTGTTATCGATATGATTGAGATTGGCGCCGGCGGGGGCAGTATCGCGGAAGTCGACGAACGCGGTCTTCTGCGGGTTGGTCCACGCAGTGCCGGCGCTAAGCCAGGCCCCGCTTGCTATAGTCAAGGCGGTGCGAAACCAACTTTGACCGATGCCAACCTTTTTCTAGGGCTACTAGACGCAAGCTTTTTCCTCGGCGGCACCATGCCGCTCGACGTCCAGGCTGCAGAACAGGCCATTGCCGAACATGTCGCCAAACCGCTTGGCATTGATACGATGCGCGCGGCGTATGGTATCCACGACATCGTCAGCGAGGACATTGCGCGCGCTTTTCGCATTCACGCCAGCGAGCGGGCGTTTGACTATCGTGCGGCCAGCATGGTGGCGTTCGGCGGTTCCGGCCCGCTACATGCAATGGCGGTAGCAAGAAAGCTAAAGATTCCGAGGGTCGTCTTCCCCGTTGCGGCTGGGGTGATGTCTGCGCTCGGACTGCTGGTGTCGCCGCTCGCATTCGAAGTAGCTCGCTCAAGACGAATACATCTTTCGGATCTAAGCGTAGATGACTTTGAAGCGACATTTGCCACATTGGAAGCAGAAGCAACTGAGATTCTTGACCAAGCGGGCGTGCCTCGCGACGCGATGCGTATCGTTCGGCGTCTCGACATGCGCTATCAGGGGCAAGGGCATGAGATCGAAGTCGTGCTGCCGGAAGCTTCGTCCGCTGGCTTATTGTATGACAATGTCGAAGAACTGTTCGGTGCCACCTACCAATCAATTTACACATTGCGCCTCGATGAGCCGTCCGAGATCGTCAATTGGAAGTTGGAGGCGATCGGCCCTTCGGTAGGTTTCGGCGAACGCTATCAATTGGCAGACAGCGTCAAGCAGGCGCCTGTTCAAAAAGGTACTCGGCGCGCGTATCACCCAATTCAGAGGCAGGCTACCGATTGGCCAGTCTACGATAGATATGCATTGCGGCCTGGAATGAATATCGTCGGACCGGCACTTATCGAAGAGCGTGAGAGCACGTGCGTAATCGGGCCCGACGAAACAGTCGTGGTCGATGAGCAATACAATCTAGTCGCCAACTTGAACTTTGCAATTGAGACATAGGGGCAGGTTTCGTGCAGAACATTGACGGGCATGAATTCGATGCCGTAAGTCTCGGAATATTGTGGGACCGATTGGTTGCGCTGACGGACGAAATCGTTTCGACATTGGTTCGAACCTCGTTCTCTACGATCGTCAGTGAAAGTTACGACCTGTCATGTGTTCTACTTGATGCAGAAACGAATACGATTGCGCAAGGGACGTTCAGCGTTCCAGCATTCATTGGCAGCGCGCCAGTCACCGCCCGACACATGCTGCAGCGGTTCCCTCCGGAAACGTTGAAACCGGGTGATATCATCATCACAAACGACCCCTGGCTTGGTACGGGGCATCTATTCGACATCACAATGATGCGGCCAGTTTTCCGAAAGGGCACGATCGTCGCCTATACGGTCAGCATTACGCACCTTCCCGACATTGGTGGTTCTGGCTTCGGCTCATCGGCAACCGAGGTCTTTCAGGAAGGCCTTCGTCTGCCGATCCTCAAGCTCTATGAGGAAGGTAAGCTCAACGAGTTAGTCGTCGATATCATACGCACCAACGTGCGCGTGCCCGAGCAAACGATGGGCGATATCATGGCAAATGTCGCCTGCAGCGAGGTTGGGGCACGCGAATTAAACGCTTTTATGGACGAAAACGGTCTTGATGACTTGACTGCTCTGTCGGCTGCAATCCGAGGTCAGTCTGAACGTCAAATGCGTTCCAAGCTCACCGACCTTGCGGATGGTCGCTACACCAATCAGATCCAGGTCGAAGGTTTCGAAGGGCCAGTTGATTTTCTCGTCCAAATCGATATCGCGGGCGATAGCGTCAACGTTAATTTTGACGGCACCTCAGAATGCGTCAGAGCGGGGGTCAATGTCCCCTTCTGCTACACCAACGCGATGGTGCTGCATGCCATCAAGTCATTGACGCTGCCTAATATTCCGAACAATCAGGGCTCCGTAGCGCCAATTTCGGTGAGCGCACCCGCCGGTTGCATTCTGAACGCTCAACCGCCGTTTCCAACCGGTGGACGCCATGCGATGGGGCATTTCGTGACGCCACTAATCTACGGTGCTCTGGCCGAGGTAGCTGCGAGCGAAGTGCAGGCCGACAGTGGCATGATGAACTTGATCACGTTTCAGGGGCACCGCAAAGACCAACGCGCCTTTTCCTCGCTTTACTTTGCATCCGGCGGCTACGGTGCGCTGAAAGGGTTGGATGGATGGAGCACCATGCCACACCCATCGAATATGGCGGTCGTACCCGTTGAGATCTGGGAAACACTTACGAACACGACAATTGTAGAAAAGCGCCTATTGCCGGACTCCGGAGGGGCAGGACAGTGGCGTGGTGGCCTCGGGCAGCAGGTGCTGCTGCGCAATGATACCGGCGACGTCGTCGTAATGCTTGGGATGGGCAACCGCACAGCGTTTCCAGCCAAAGGCATTGCTGGTGGATGCGACGGCACTTTGCGCGAACACCGGCTTGGAAATCAATCGATCCATGCCAAAGGACGCGTCGAAATTCCGCCAGGCGAAACAATACGAATAGTAGAGGCCGGTGGTGCCGGTTTCGGCAATCCGCTCCTTCGAGATCGCAAGGCAGTTGCTGCAGACTTGGAAGACGGCTTGATCAGCGCAGAAGCTGCACGACATGAGTATGGCTGGACCGATTGATCAAGCTGTCGGTCCAGCAGGTGCTCTAGGCAGGCATTTCGATAAGAGCAAGAACCGACCAGAAAAGCCGATACAAATCGTAGCGTCGACTTGTCCGTCTGGCCGGCGGAAGTTTTGAACTATATCGAAATCCCACTAATCGCGGCGACGCCCTCCGCGACCACGACCGCCGCGACGTTCACCCCCGCCACCGGCATCCTCCGGCTCGTCACCTTCAGCGCGCGGGATCTCTTCGCCTGTCTCCTGGTTGACGACCTTCATCGACAATCGAACCTTACCGCGATCATCGAAGCCCAAGAGCTTCACAAAGACTTCCTGATCCTCTTTGACCACATCGCTCGGATGGTTCGGGCGCATTTCAGATGTCAATTGCGAGATGTGGACGAGACCATCTTTCGGGCCGAAGAAATTGACGAAGGCGCCAAACTCCATGATTTTGACGACCTTGCCTTTGTAGACTACGCCCACTTCAGGTTCGGAAGTGATACCTTTGATACGCGCGATCGCTGCATCGATTACATCGCGTTTTGAACCGGCTATCTTGATCGTACCGTCATCATTGATATCTATCTTGGCGCCCGTTTCCTCGACAATCGAACGAATGACCGAGCCACCTGTCCCAATGACCTCCCGAATTTTATCTGTCGGGATCGTGATCGTCTCGATACGTGGTGCATGCTCACCGACTTCATCACGAGACTCATCCAATGCCTTTGCCATTTCATCGAGAATATGCAGCCGGCCTTCGCGCGCCTGATTGAGCGCAGCCTTCATGATTTCCTCGGTGATACCGGTGATCTTGATGTCCATCTG
>JAGDYV010000219.1:0-11074 GCA_049116495.1 Hyphomicrobiaceae bacterium
TGTAGAAGATCACCGCCGGAATGGCAGCAACAAGGCCGATGGCCGTTGCCAGCAATGCCTCGGCGATGCCGGGTGCGACGACCGCGAGCGACGTGTTCTTTGACACGGCGATCGCCTGGAAGCTGTTCATGATCCCCCATACGGTGCCAAACAACCCGACGAACGGCGCGGTCGAACCAACCGTGGCGAGAAACAGCAGACGTCGTTCGAGCCGCTCCATCTCCCGGCTGATCGTAACATCCATGACTTTTTCGACGCGCAATTGAATGCCGCCGAGCGCGCGCGTGCTGCTTTCTACCGAACGCTTCCATTCGCGCATGGCGGCGACAAACAAGGCTGCCATCGAAATGTTTCGCTCGCGAGACAACCCCGAATAGAGCTCTTCCAACGATTGGCCGGACCAGAACAAGCCTTCAAAATCATCCGCCTCGCGCCGTGCACGGCGAAACGCGAAGGACTTCTCGATCACGATCGCCCAACACAAGACCGATGCCAGCAGCAATCCAACCATCACCGCCTGGACGACAATGTGTGCTTCCAGAAACAACTCCAGGAACGACATGCCACCGGCCTTTGATGCCAGCGCGCCGCTCACAATCTCGTTCATGTTGTCCCCTTAAAACCTTGGATTGCGGACGCGACGCAGCGCCGCCGCCTTAGTCCACCCGCCGAACATCTTGGCTCTTGGTATCGCGGCGGGGACCCGACGTCCCCTACCGCGGATGGCAGTCGCTGGAACGCTCTGCCGTTCTTGCCGTCCAATATGTCTAAACTAGGACCCAAGTACTCCGGTTGAGACCTCTTTCAAACCAAAAAATCCCGACCTGCGGCAGCGATGCGCCAAGTCGCCGAGATTTCAATGCCGATGCCCAAATACATCCCGCAAGCGCTGCGTCAAGCGTTGCGGCTTGCCCTCAAGCGACACCAGGACGACCTGGACCCGCGCCTCGAATAACGTCGCGCCATCCCGCGTGACCGTCTGATCCAGCGTCAAGATCGCAGTCGACATCTCAGCCAGACAGGTGTGAACTTCAAGCACATCATCAATTCGTGCCGGCTTTTTGAAATCCAGATTCATGCGCCTTACGACGAACGCCGCCGGCGTTCCGTTCTTGCCATCAAGCAGTGCTTGATGATCATTGCCGAGCAGGCGCAGGAAATCCGAACGGCCACGCTCACACCAACGCAGATAGGTCGCGTGATAGACGACACCGGAAAAATCGGTGTCTTCGAAGTAGACGCGAACGGGAAGACGATGGCTCTGCTGACCCTTTTCGTCAACGACGAGGCGGCCGGCCAGATCAGGCCATTGCTGCGATGCCTGCGACACGTACGCTCTCCTCAGGGCTCAGCCAAGTTCGATCATCGGCACTTCGGGCGGCCGGCCAAAGCGGATCGGCAGGCCGCTACAGCCAAGACCGCCGGAAACAATCAGGTCGCGTTCAGCCTCACGGACGTGACCATAAATGTAGCGACGTCCAAAACGGGAGGGGACCAATGGCGCGATCCCCATGAATTGCACCTGGCCGCCATGGGTGTGCCCGGACAGGGTGAGCGACACGCGCGACGGCATGCCCTCGAAGATGTCAGGTTCGTGCGCCATCATGATCACCGGGGCCTGATCGGTCACCTGCGCCAGCGTCGCATCGAGATCGTCGACGCCTTCATAGCCGAATGACCGCCAGCGTTTTTTGCGGTCGCGATTCTTGATAAACGCCCACTGATCGCCGAGCCCTGCCAGCCAGAAGGCCTTGCCGTCCTTGACGAGACGCACGGCCTTGTTTTCGTAGACGGGAATACCGGCCGCTTCGAGCGCCAAACCGACCCGGGTCGGCCCCGCACGGCGCACCTGGACATCGCGATATTCCCACCAGTCATGATTGCCAAGGATAGCATGCACGCCGAGTGGCGCCTGCAGTTCAGCGAGCGCCGCGGCCCAGTCCTTTTTGTCTTCCGCCTCGACGACAAAACGATGACTTGCGATGAAGTCGCCGAGCAGCACAACAAGATCGGGCTCCTGTGCATTGGTCGCCGCTACGATCTCACGCACCCGGTCCGTCGTCATCCAGGGACGGCAGGTGTGCAGATCGGCGATCGCCGCGATCTTGACGTTCAGGCCTATCGGCCATCGCGCCGGTTTTAGGCGGTAACGAGGAAACTTCAGTCGGTACGGCTCGATCGCGAACGCGTAGCCACCGAGCGTGACGCCGGTCGCCGCAAGACCGGAAATGGCGGTAAGAAACTGGCGCCGGGTGATGATCTGCGCCACGGCTGCGGCCTCCAGGATGCGGAATACGGATGAACGGACTTGATGGCCTTGAGCTAAACGCCCGCGCGCCCTCGACACGAGCAAGATCAAAGGATGTGGTAAATGGCGGCCAAAGTTGGTCGAGAGGAGAGATCAGCGCGTGATTTGCCGGAGGACCGACAGCGGAGCCATCTCGGGGGGTCAGCCGAGACCTGCCTCATCATCGGATGCCTCGTCGCCCTCGAACAGGCCGATCTGGGAGACGGCGGCGGCACGAGCGGGACCGGATAAGCCGAGATGGCGATAGGCCTTGAGGGTCATGACACGCCCCCGCGGCGTGCGGCTGACGAACCCTTTTTGCAGCAGATACGGTTCGACCAGTTCCTCGATGGCATCGCGCGGCTCCGATAGCGCTGCGGAGATTGTCTCGATGCCAACGGGGCCGCCGTCGTAGTTAATCGCAATGCAATTGAGATAGCGGTGGTCAAGCGCGTCGAGGCCTTCCTTGTCGACCTCCAGCATTTCGAGCGCACGGTCGGCCACCTCGGCCGTGATCGCCGAGGCGCCTTCGACAGACGCGAAATCACGCACCCGGCGCAGCAAACGGCCCGCGACACGCGGTGTACCACGCGCGCGCCGCGCAATTTCATGTGCGCCGTCCGGCTGCATCGGGGCACCCAGGACGCGGGCACCGCGCTCGACGACCAACTGCAACTCCGCATCCGTATAAAAATTGAGCCGGATCGGGATACCGAAGCGGTCGCGCAGCGGTGTCGTCAGCAGGCCGACCCGCGTGGTCGCGGCGACCAGCGTGAATTTGGCGAGATCAATCCGCACCGAACGCGCTGCCGGCCCCTCACCGATGATCAGGTCGAGCTGGAAATCCTCCATGGCCGGGTAGAGAATTTCTTCGACGGCCGGATTGAGACGGTGAATTTCATCGATGAACAGGACATCGCGATCTTCGAGATTGGTCAGCAACGCGGCCAGGTCGCCGGCCTTGGAGATCACCGGGCCGGAGGTCGCGCGGAACCCGACACCGAGTTCCTTCGCCATGATCTGCGCCAGCGTCGTCTTGCCAAGGCCCGGCGGGCCGGCGAACAACACATGATCCAGCGCGTCACCACGACCTCGCGCGGCCTGAATGAACACACGCAGGTTGGCCCGCGCCTGCTGCTGGCCGATGAAGTCATCGAGCGACTGCGGGCGGATCGAGGCATCGAGGCCATCGACCTCACGCTCGCCCGGCGCAACGATGCGCTGATCCGAATTGCCATCCGTCATGGGTTGTTGGTGCATGTGTTCGCGCGGAGGGTCAAGTTTATATCGCTCAAGCGGTGCACCGGCCGGCCAGCTGGTCTGCTTCTCCCCAGGACACAAAAGTTGGGCGCGCCATCGCGATGACGCAGCCGACATGGTGCGCCGCCCCCGCAGAGAATCAGCCCGGCCGTGCCGGACGGTGCACATGGTGCACGCTCGGCGCCAAGAGCCATAACGGCTCTAGCGTCGCGCGAGCAATGCGCCAATGGCGCGGACAACGACACGGCGGTTGCGCCTGTCGGGACCGTCTGTGTTGATGCGCAAGTATTGCTCACCATAACCGACCGATTCGAGATTTGCGGCCGGTACATTGAATTCTTCGATCAGTGCCTGTTGGACCGCTGCCGCACGACGCTCGGACAACTCAAGATTGTTCTCGAATGGCCCGACCGCATCGGTATGCCCGGCAATCAGAAATACCTCGTCAGGGCGCCTGCGCAGTGTTGCCTGAATAGCGTCCGCCAGATCTTCGAGACGACCCAGCTGACCGGCGGGGATGCGGGCGGAACCGGACGGGAAGGTTAAAACATCGATGTTGACGCTGCGCACTGCGCCGCGCAGTTCCGGGTCGGTTACGATATCGTCAAGCGAGTAGCGACGGGGTAACGCGCGAACGGGCGGCGCCATGAACGTGCCGACGTAGTCATCATGCGAGGCGCGCGAGCTATCGAGCGCATAGAGGCCGGCGGCCAACGCAATGCCAGCGGGTGGCAGATAATAGATGCTGCGACCGCGGCGGAACCGGTTGCGGTGTCGGCGATCACGAATGATGTGGCGGCGATTGTTGATCGCCCGACGGCGATCCCGCCGCCATTCGCGTCTCGATTCGCGCCGTTCCTGGCGCCATCGCGCGCGCTCGCGGTTACGGCGCTCGAAGCGGTCGCGGCGCACAGGCGGCGCGACCAGACGGCGATCATCATAGGTGCGGCGCCGGATACGACGGTCGTCGAACCGGCGCGACACGTCGCGATCCCGGAAACGGCGGTCCCTGAAGCGCCGCTCACGGAAACGGCGGTCGTCGACGTCGCGCCGGCGACGCGCCTCGCGGCGCTCAAATGCGTCGCGCCGATCGGCATCGCGGTCGCGCTTAAGGGTCCGGCTGATCTTGCGCCCGGTCCGCTTGAAGAACTTGCCGACGCTGCGCTTGATTTTGCCAATTCCACGACGACGTTTCTCACGCGGCGGCGGCGGGGCGGTCTGCGGCTGGGCGGCAACATTCGGTGGTGGCGCGGCCGGGCGCGCGGGACGCGCCGAGCGTGCCGGCGTTACGGGCTGAGCTGCGCGCTGGGCTGGACGGGAGGGGCGCGCAGGTTTCGCGGGCTGCGCTGCGCGTCGGGCCGGGCGATTGGGCCTTGCAGGACGATTCGGCTTGGGCCTTGCCTTGCCGTTACCGGCTGCGCGCTCCTGCCGCCGCTTTTGTCGCGCGGCTCGACGTTTGGCGCGCTCCTCGGGTGTCCGCGCCTGCGCCAATTTGAATTCACCATTGCGTGCCGCTGCCTCGGCTGCCCGGGCAGCGTTGCCCGGAGAGATGGCGATCAATGCGAACAGTGCGACCGGCAAGAGCGCACCAAGGATTTTGTGCACCTGTTTCTCGAGCATACCCAAGGCCTCCTCAACCACGTCGAGCCGCCGCCCGTTCGATCCGAACTTCGGGAGTGCCTAGGGCGCAAGTGTGGCGCGATGACGATGTTTGGCCATCGCTGAACTCGTTGTGAACAGCATTGAGAAAGTGGTGAGCCGCCCGGTCGAACCTCAGACTGGCCGCGGCAGAACGTTGATGCGTACCAGGAAGCGGCTCAACAGTGCTGCCACGATGCCGGCCATGACCGCGAAGAGCGGGAGCAATTCGCCAGCTTCGAAAGGTCTAAAGACATAGGCGACAAAGAAGCCGACCACCCCTGCCACACCGGCCAAAGCCCAGCCGACCTCACCCCGCGTGAGCAACAGCACGACCAATCCGATGCCGGCCACGGCCGCGGCGATCGGCGCCCAGACGAAGGTTTGCAGCGCGGCTGCAGCCATTAGACTCGCTAATCCGGCTAAATCCGGCAGATTGCCGACATCGAAGGGCGGATGGTCGCCGGCCATGAACGGTGCAACGTTCGCCCAAATCGCGAACGGCGTGTAAAGCGCCGCCATCACGGCCGCGAAGAATGGGCCGATCAGCGTAAAGAACAGGAACGTCCAGAGTGCGCGCTGGTTGTTCATCAGTTAAACTCCTGGCAACGGGGTTCACGGGGGCCTGCCGAGATCGGGCTGGATCAACCGACAAGTCGCTAACGCGACAATTCCTTGAGGCCGCGCCGGATGAGGCTGGCCGTGTCTGCGTCGGCGCCAAGATCCTGCATCGCGGCCGCAACCGCCTGTGAGGCCTGTGCCGGCACGTAGCCGAGGTTTGAGAGCGCCGAAATGGCTTCTGCGGCAGCGCTGCTCTCGCCGCTATCAACTGCGGCGCCCGATTTTGCGGTGGTTGGCATTTCCATCCCGGCAACCGTCAGGGCGGGCGCCTTGTCTTTCAATTCGGTAACGATGCGCTGTGCGATCTTTTTGCCGACACCCGGCGTCTGCTCGACGGCGGCCCAATTGCCCAGCGCAATCGCATTGGCCAGTTCCTGCGGCCCCAACACACCGAGGATCGCGAGCGCGACCTTGGCGCCAACGCCCTGCAGCTTTTGCAGTGTGCGGAACCAGGTACGCTCGACTTCGCTGGCAAAGCCATAAAGACGGATCGCGTCCTCGCGCACGTGGGTGTCGATCGTCAGCTTCACTTCGGCGCCGAGCGCCATATTGCGCAGCGCCCGACCGGACGCCTGCACTTCATAGCCGACGCCGCCGACATCGATGATGCAGATGGTCTCGCCGATCGCTTCGACTTTACCGCGCAGTTGACCGATCATCACGAAGCCTCCTGGATGCGCCGGGCAAGCTTCGCTTCCGGCGAGCTGCGGTGATTGGCGTGGCAAATAGCGATGGCAAGTGCGTCGGCCTCATCGGCATTTTGAAAGTTCGCCTTGGGCAGCAGCATTTTGACCATCAACTGGATCTGGCGTTTTTCCGCATGGCCGGCACCAACCACGGATTTCTTGATCAGATTGGGCGGATATTCGGCGACAGTGAGGCCCTTGCTGGCCGGTGCTAGCAGCGCCATGCCACGCGCCTGGCCGAGTTTCAGCGTCGCGCGGGGATTGTTATTGACGAAGGTTTCCTCAACGGCCGCTTCGCGCGGGCGAAAACTCGCGATGACGCTGCTGAGACCATCGTAGATTTCGCGCAGGCGATAAGCCAGCACGTCATCATTGTCGGATGCGACATAGCCGGAATCGACATACGTGAGACGCACGCCGTCGCTCTCGATGACGCCCCAACCGGTGCGCCGCAAGCCCGGGTCAATGCCAATGATGCGTACGAGATCTTTGCTGGTCATCTCCCCCGATTAGCTGATTCGATTGCGCATGGCGCGGACAGGCCGCCTTGAGCCGGGACAAAACGGTTAGCTCAAGGCGCGTGGCAACGGACGCCCGGTTGCCGTCATGTGCCATGGATTGCACGTACGACCTGTGAGACAAGACGAACGGCCTTCACATACAATGCGGCTTCTCGCCAAGCCGCGCGCCTGCCCGAGGCCGGTCGCCAGCAAAATTCAGAGGTCGCGATGAACAATGCCATGAAGGAAATGATTGGGCGCGGCGAACCAGCATTCGGTGTCTCGCTGATGTTCCCGGCGCCGCAGTTGGTCGAGATGGTCGCCCATGCCGGCTTTGACTGGGTCCTCATCGACTGTGAGCACGGTTCAATCGGGCCGGCCGATGTCGAGGTCATGACCATGGCCGCCGACGCCTCCGGCATCACGGCTATCGGCCGGCCGCGAAGCAATTCAACCGCCGATATTCAGTCAATCATGGACCGCGGCGTCAAAGGCGTCCAGGTGCCGCATGTCAATACCCGCGGCGATGCCGAGCGCGTTGTTGCTGCCGTCAAATTTGGCCCGGGCGCCGGACGCGGATTGGCGGCGGGCACGCGGCCGGACCGGTGGGGGCTCGGCACCAAGATGACTGACTTTGTCGAACAAGCGAATGCCGCATCCTTGGTTTGCGTGCAGATCGAACACGCGGATGCGGTCGCCAACATTGATAAAATCCTGACGGTCGACGGCATCGATGTTCATTTCATCGGCCCGTCAGACCTCTCCCAGTCGATGGGCTTTCCCGGCAACCCGAAAGCACCACCCGTGGCAGAGGCCATCGAACATACGCTACAGCGCATTCGTGCTGCCGGCTGCGTTTCCGGCATGCCGGCTGTCACCGGCGTTGTCGCAGATGTTGCAGCCTCGGGATGCAAGTATATCTACACCCACCTGCCCAAACTACTGGGCGCCGGTGCCGACGCGTATTTGCATGCGGCTCGCGGTTCGCTGACGGATAAAAAGTAGCCGGCAGGCGGCGGGGCCGTTTTGGCGACCGTTCAGGTCAATCTGCGGCGGCCAGTTTCGCCATCACTTCATCGTCAACCTCGAAATTCGAGAAGACGTTCTGGACGTCATCGTCGTCTTCGAGCACAGCGATCAGCTTCATGATGCTGGTGGCGCCGCTTTCGTCGACCGGTGTCGTGATCGTCGGTTGCCAAACAGACTTAACGCTCTCTGCTTCGCCCAGCTGTGCCTCCAGTGCGCCGGCGACCGTGCCAAGCGTATCGAAGCTACAGACGATGACGTGGCCGTTCTCGTCCGACTGCACATCATCCGCGCCAGCTTCGATCGCGGCTTCCAGGACTTCGTCCGCCGAGCCAGCATCGACCGGATACGAGATCTCGCCGATCCGATCGAACATGTGACTGACAGCGCCGGTCGAGCCAAGATTTCCGCCATGCTTGACCAATGCCGCGCGGACCGCGCCACCCGTCCGGTTTCGATTGTCGGACAAGGCTTCAATGATGACCGCGATGCCGCCCGGGCCGTAGCCTTCGTAGCGGATTTCCTCATAGTTCTCGGCATCTCCGCCTGAGGATTTTTTGATCGCACGCTCGATATTGTCTTTCGGCATCGATTGCGAGCGCGCGTTCTGCACGGCAAGCCGCAGGCGCGGGTTCATGTCGGGATCGGGTGTGCCCATTTTAGCGGCAACCGTGATCTCACGCGCCAGTTTGGAGAACAGTTTCGCGCGGACCTTATCCTGGCGGCCTTTGCGGTGCATGATGTTCTTGAATTGGGAATGTCCGGCCATCGTCGTCACGTCTCGCAGTTGTCGTTGTTTCTCAAAAGGCATCTTATAGAGTGCCCAAACTGCAAAGATCCAGTGCGCATGTTCCGATCGGACATTCCCAAGTGTTCGCCGCCATTGCAATTCCAACGGCAACACGCCTTAAATTGTGTAGCGATACTCGTCCGGCGCCCAACCGTAGGCCGTGCCACGCCGCTCGACACGTCCGAATGTGGGAAACGGCAGGTGTGCCGACGCGACCAGCACATGCTCGCTGGCTGCCATGTCCAGCAACTTTGCGCGCGTCGCCTTGCCGACCTTGCCATCGACGTCGAAGACGAGGCCGGCTTCCGGATGTGCGAACTGGACGGCGGCGACACCGCAGGCATCCCCCCAAACCAGCAGTTCTTCGCCTTGCGAGCGGAGCCGGAAGCCGGTGTGGCCGGGCGTGTGGCCATAGAGCGGTACCGCCGATATCCCCGGAACGACCTCCGGCGCGCCCTTGAACAGCTTGATTCGGACATCGTACGCAGCACGTACGTTCTGCGATGCCGTGAACCATGGCTTGGCCGTATCGGGCGCCTGTGCCTTGTTCGCATCCGACGTCCAATAGGCAAAGTCGAGCTCGCAAATGTGCACTTCGGCGTTCGGGAACACCGCTGACCGGCCGTTGACAAGCGAGGCGATGTGATCCGGATGCATATGGGTTATCAGGATTGAATCGACCTGATCCGGTGTATGGCCGCTGGCGGCAAGTGTCTTGAGGAACTGACCGGCCGACGGGCCGAAAAGATCGGCAGAGCCACTATCGATCAGGACCAACCGGTCGCCTGTGTTGATCAGTTAGGACGTTATGCCGATGCGGATGGCACCGCTGGCGGGCAATCCGGCGCGGGTTGCGGCCTGCGTGACCTTGTCTTTGGCGATGCCCGTCCACAGGTTATGCGCGACATCAATGTAGCCATCGAGCAGGGCGGTTACCTCCGCGCCTCCAACCTTGCGCCGGTAGAACCCCGGTGCCTGTGTTCCGGCCAACGGCGCCTTTGCACCGGCCGAGGCGGGCCACATGGCTGCGGCGCCTGCTGCCGCGATACCGCCGAGCGCCTGTCTTCGCGTTACTGCTGTCATACCCAATCTCTCCTTCTGGTGGCGTTGTTGCGCAGCGCAGCAGGCGCCGCGCCAAACGCCGCTCGAAGGTATGGGCAGTGTCATCGATGAGGGAGTACGCACTTTTTTGTAACCATGGCATTTTCGGTCACGAATCGGTGATGCCATGCCGCTGTCAGCGATCTTGCCGCGCGTCCTAATCTGCCCAAAACGCCGGCATGGTCTCGCTCAGAACGCCGCCGCGGCGCAACAACCCGACGTTGGTCGTCAGACCGCTCGCGTCATCAATTTCGACAGCCAACCCCGTGACCGTCGCCTCGCCGAGCGAGGGCTCGAAGCGATCGCGCGGAATCCGCGTCAAAAACCGGTTGACCGGCTCAGCCGATTTCATACCGAGGACGGAGTTATAGTCGCCGCACATTCCGACGTCAGATTGATAAGCCGTTCCGCCTGGTAAAATGCGATGATCAGCCGTCGGACTGTGCGTATGCGTGCCAGCAACACAACTGACGCGGCTATCAAGAAAGACGCCCAACGCCTGTTTCTCGCTGGTGGCTTCGGCATGAAAATCAACGAATACAGCGTCAGCCCCCTCACCCATCCGGCAGGCCGTCAGTTCGTTGTCTATGGCGCGGAACGGGCAGTCGATGTCCTGCATAAAAACACGGCCGAGCGCATTGATGACCAGCACATCGGCACCGTTGCGGGCGCGGAAAATCCCGGCGCCCTTGCCCGGCGTATCCTGAGGAAAATTGATCGGTCGGATCAGGCGTTCATGCCGGTTGATATAGACCAGCGTGTCGCGTTGATCGAAGGCATGATTGCCAAGTGTGACAGCGTCGGCACCGGCATCGATCAAATCCTCAAAGATCTGCTCGGTGATGCCAAAACCACCAGCGGCGTTCTCGCCGTTGACCACGACAAAGTCGAGCGCAAGATCGCGGCGCAGTTTCGGCAACTGTTCGACAACGGCCTTGCGGCCCGACCGCCCGACAACGTCGCCGAGAAACAAAAAACGCATGCGTTGGAACCTAAGCTTGGAGAGATTTGAAACCGGACGGGGTGAGCACACGGTCGAGGGGTTCGTCATAGGCCTCTTGCGGGACGGCGTCGACCATTTGCAGATCGTAAGCCACCCCAACCGCGACAACAGAATTGCGGGCGCGCAGATCAGCCAGCGTCCGGTCGTAAAAGCCGCCGCCAT
>JAGDYV010000220.1:0-1336 GCA_049116495.1 Hyphomicrobiaceae bacterium
TACGCGCCGCCGCCACTGCCGCGGCATAGGCCGCAATGCGATCCTTGAGGCCGGGCTCGGCCGCGCTGTGCACAAGCGCGGCCATGTCGGCATCATCCTCGCCGGCGTTCATGCGTTCGGCGACAATCGCGGCCATGCGCGCATCGAGCGAGCTTTTCGCGCCCGCCATCTCGTCGATCAGCGCCGGCCAATCCTCCGGCGTACGCTCTTGCTGGGCGAGGCCCGCCGCCAACGCCTGCACCAGCGTGATCGGTGTCGTCGTTGCCAGCATCGGGCGCGCAGCATCGGCACCGATCAACCGCGTCAGCCGCCCGGTGCCGAGCGCAATGCCGAAGCGCACACCGGGAAAGGCGAACTTCGTGCCCGGCGCCGCGATGCGCTGACGGCACGCCGCGAACAGGTCGGCACCGGCACCAAACGCGAACCGATGCGCCAGCGCGACCGTGTGCTGCGGCAGCGACGCCACCTTCTGCAGCAGGATCTCGATCCGCGTCAGGCGCCAGAACAGCGTCGCATCGCTCTCCTCCTCAAGGCCGGCGAGATTCAAGCCACCGCAGAACCCTTTGCCCTCGCCGCGCAGAACCACCGTGTCGCACGCGTCCGGATCGATCTGGTCGAGCGCTGTCAGCAAACCTTCGACCATCGCCAGATCAAACGCATTGCCGACCTCTGGCCGGTTCAGTGTCAGTTCGACGACGCGTCCGGTCTGGCGCATCAGGATGGGCGTGCTCATTTGGAATTCCCTGGTTGTCAACGGCCGTTCATTTCACCAGCCACTCGGTGTCACAATGCTGCTGCCAGCCGACGCGCGCCAGCTCCGGCGTATCGTCGTCGAATTTCGGATGGCCGATACACAGATACGCCGTCAGATGCCAATTGGCGTCGACGTCGAGGATGCGCTCGACCTCTTTCGGATCGAGGATCGACACCCAGCCAACGCCGAGGTTCATCGACCGTGCCGTGAGCCACATGCCATGAATGGCCAGCACCGTCGAATAGGTCAATGTCTCTGGCATCGTCTGGCGGCCAAGCCCGTGGCCGGCCCCCGGGTCAACTTCGGTAAAGACCGCCAGCTGCACCGGCGCCTCTTCCAGCGCCGCCAGCTTGAGGCGGCAATAGGCGTCCCGTCGCGCGCCGTCATAAACGTCAGCCGCAGATTTGTTCGCGGCGGTGTGGTTGGCGATAATCTGATGGCGCAGTGCCGCGCTCTCGACACGCACGATTCGCCAGGGCTGGCTGTTGCCGACCGACGGTGCCAACGCCAGGGCGCGCTGCAGCACCGCAAGGGTGTCGTCGCTGACCGGGTCGCCGGTAAAATGGCGCACATCCCGGCGCC
>JAGDYV010000221.1:0-12829 GCA_049116495.1 Hyphomicrobiaceae bacterium
ATCCACCCCATCTACAAAACGGTCATCTGGCCTCGGGTAGCCTGCTCGATCGAAACGACGATCTCTTGGGTCCATTTCAGGTCTGCGGCGCGCGGACAAACGTGTCAGCTCTCAGTTTGACCCCAACTCAATGACTACAATCCCGGTCTTCTGACCTTGGCTGACGTAGCAATAGGCATCGGCGATGGCCTCAAGGGGATAGGTGCGGTCGGCCACGGCTCGCAGCGCGCCGCTCTCCATCAGCTTTCTCATGTCGTCAACGAAGTCCGGGCGAGACGTTGGAAACGGAATGTTGACGCGGCGGCTACCGGTGAGGCGATGCCAGGTTGATAGGAGGATATTCTGCCACCATGGGCCAAGGTCGGTTGTGCTAAAGCGGGCGGCGGGCTTCATTAACTTGCGGCATCGGCCGTAGGTGGTCTTGCCTACCGTATCGAATACAGCGTCGAACGTCTCGCCGATCTGGGTGAAATCCTCGGTCGTGTAGTCGATCACGCGGTCCGCGCCGAGGGCGGTGGCCAGCTCTAGGTGACGAGTGCCAACGACCGCCGTTACGGTCGCGCCGCGGGCCTTGGCAAGCTGCACCGCTGCTACGCCGATGGCGCCAGAAGCGCCATAGATAAGAATGCTCTGTCCAGCTTCCACGCCGAGCCATCGTAGATTGGTGTCGGCGTACCACGCACCTTCACAGACGACGGTCTCGTTGAACGCCACGCCAGACGGCATGAGCGCAATCTGTCCATTTGCGGGGACGCATAGATAATCGGCGTGCGCGCCAAAGGTCTCGGGCGACATACCGAATACACGATCACCGGCGTCGAATGCTTCAACACCGGAGCCGACGCTTTCGATCGTGCCTGCAAAATCCATACCTAGGATGGTGAGTTTTGGCCGGAACAGCCCGATTGCCGCGCGGACAAAGAACGGATGCGGCTCCAGCATGCCGCAGTCCGTTCTACTAACCGTCGTAGCGAAAACGCTGATCAGAACCTCGCCCGCTCCGGGAGCAGGTCTCGGGACATCTCGAACCTCGATGACGTCCGGTGATTTATACCTCGCACTGACAGCTGCCCTCATAGTTTGAGCCACCTTCATGGCAATTCATCCAATAGTTCTTCGAAATTGCTCACCTTGATCCCGCGCAACACCCCAAGTACTGCCCGCTGTGTAGATTTGACGGCATATGGTGAAGGTTCGGAGTGCCCATTCATGAAAGCGATTGTCTTCACGCGGTATGGTTCACCCGAAGATCTCGAATTCATGGACGTGCCTCGGCCGGAGCCAAGATCAAATGAATTGCTTGTGCGCGTTGAGGCGTCGTCGATCAATTCATGGGACTGGGAGTATCTCAATGGCACCCCGTTCATCAATCGTCTCATGTTCGGATTGTCCAAGCCGAAGTGCGGCAAGCAGAGACGGGGAGATCGACTGGACCGGACGGATATCGAAATGCGGTGACAAACTACTGCGCAGCTATCTCTTCGAGGCTGCCAATGTCCTGCTTACGCGCGTTGCGAAATGGTCCACGCTCAAAGCCTGGGGCATGCGCATTGCTAAACGAAGCGGCATCCGCAAAGCCAAGGTTGCCATCGCCCGCAAACTCGCCGTCATTCTTCATCGTATGTGGATCGACGGAACTGAGTTCCAATGGTCAACAAAGGAGGCAACTGCGTAGCAGAACGACGAAGAACTACCAAGTTCCCGGTTGGCGCCGGGAAACAACGTCCCTGCCGGGACGATGGCGGTGGTGAGGTCGCGAGAGGTTTTGCGACGCTCGAAAGAGCAAAACGCGATTCACACATTGATCCACCAACGTCAGTCTGCACCATCATGCGGCGAGCATGCCCCGACCGCGGAGAGAACCATGGACCCGGCAAGGACAAAAATAAGAGAGCTTGACAACTATGTCCGGAGTTAGAGAACGCCCTCTCCACACAGCCGACATTGGGTACGGCCAGCACACTATTGTACTCGTCGACATTCATTCCTGAATGGCGAGCGACCGTAGTCTGCTTGTATTCAGCATTTCGCCGTTTCTGAAATACCGAGGCCGACACGGTTCGGCCGGAACTGTTGCTTCCGATGGAAATTCGAAGAGCATTCTCAGATGGTCGTCCTGTCTATGAACCCGGATGTCTATTGCTTATCTGAGAGCTCAGGCACGAGCACGGCTGCGCCGGTCAGTTCACCGTCCCGAATTCGTCGCAACGCTTCGTTGGCCTGCGCAAGCGGCATGGGCTCAACCGTTGTGTCAATGTGAAAACGCGCAGCCAGCGACATGAACTCCACAGCATCCTGGCGCGTAAGGTTTGCGATGGAGCGCACGATGCGCTCGCCCCAAAGGATGCTGTAAGGCATTGCAGGAATGTCGCTCATGTGGATGCCACCAAGAACGACAGTGCCGCCTTTTTGCGTGGCGCGCAGTGCTTGTGGTAGGAGAGAACCAACCGGTGCGAAGATGATGGCAGCCTCAAGTGGTTTCGGCGGAAGCTCATCGGAGCGGCCGGCCCAAACTGCGCCAAGTGAGCGCGCAAAGTCCTGCGCCTTGACATCACCTGGTCGCGTGAATGCGAAAAGTTCTCGGCCCTCGTGCCGGGCGATCTGAGCCACGATGTGTGCAGCTGCACCAAATCCATAGATCCCGAGGCGCTTTGCTTCGTCGGTCGCCTTGAGCGATCGATAGCCAATCAGGCCCGCGCAGAGTAGCGGTGCCGCGTGCACATCATCATAGGCGTCGGGGATCGTAAAACAATACGCGGCGTCGGCCACGCAATGTGTGGCGAACCCGCCATCGATCTGATATCCGGTAAAGCGAGCCTCGTCGCATAGGTTCTCCTGACCGTTTCTGCAATAGGAACAGGAGCCGCATGTGTGTCCGAGCCAGGGGATACCGATCCGCTCGCCTTTACGACAGCGATCAACACCCTCGCCGGTTGAGATGACGCGACCGACAATCTCATGTCCTGGAATGATGGGGAGCTTTGGTTCGGTCAGATCACCATCGACGACGTGCAGATCTGTACGGCAGACAGCACAGGCACTGATTTCGACCAGAACCTGTCCGGGTCCTGGTTCGGGCGCTTCACGCTTGATCAGCTTGAGTGGCTGGCCCGCTGCTTCAAAGACCATGGCCTTCATGTTGAAGCCTCACATCAGATGGGCGAGCATTGAGAGAAAAAGTATCAACGTAACACTCGTGAACAACACGCCCAGGCCAAACAGGATGAGCATTCGGGAGCAGACGATATCGATCCTGATCGCTGATAGAAGGCCTGCAGGAATTGGCTTTTCGTGCTGGTCCAAAGATTTCAGTTGGCTATCTGACAACTAGAACGGGGACCGAACTCTTCGTGACGACTTCATTGGCGACGCTGCCAAGCAGCATTTTGCTCAGTCCGCGGCGACCGTGTGACGCGATCACAATCAGATCAGCGCTCTTGTTTTCAGTGGTCTCAATGATACCGCTGACGGGATGTTGATCCTTGACGTGAACCTGCTCGCAGCCAACTCCCACCTCAGTCGCGATTGCGGCAGCGGCGGCCAGCGTTGATTGGGCACCTTTCTCGGCAAGAACCTCGTAGGCCCCAACCGGATCTTTGACTCCCATCTCAGCTTGTGCCGCCATGTCAACGACCGGCCATGTCTCGGTCACGGTCACCAACGTAACATTGGCATTGAGGATTTTGGCCAGCTCCAAACCGGCCCGTACGGCTTTATTTGCTAGCTCTGATCCATCCGTTGCGATCAGTACGTTCTTGTACATCTGACGCATCCTTCAGAACTTGGAAATGCCAGACAAAATACGTTGTTGCAGAACCGCACACCATGACACAGATCAACTGTTCGAGATATTGCCATCGGGCTACCGGATGGAAAGAACTTACCCGCCAATTTGATGCAGGTCATATCCGCAGTGTGAACGCAAGACGATCATGTTCCCGTCCGTTCAACGCGTAGGAGTTTCACGACATGACATATCGAGATTGGTTGCCCTCGCTCTGGAGCGAAGATAAAGCAGACGTCGCCCATCCATTTTCCGATCTGCGCAAGCGCATCGACACGCTGTTCGAGGACTTCGACAGTGCAATGCACGTTGGCAAAGGGGATTTTGCAGTTCGCTCGAATGTAAGCGAGACCGACAAGGAAATCCGCATCACCGTCGAACTGCCGGGCGTTGAAGAGAAGGACATGGATATTTCCGTGAGCGAAAACCGGATCACGATCAAGGGTGAGAAGAAATCCGAAAAAGAAGAAAAGGGCGAAAAGGAAGGCCGGGAATTCCACAGGATCGAACGCTCTTCAGGGAGTTTCCAGCGCAGCATCAGCCTACCCTTCAAGATTGACGGTGATGCCGTCAACGCTGACTTTGCGAACGGCGTTCTCACTGTGACAATTCCGAAGCCGCCCGAAGTCATTGCGGAGACAAAAAAGATTGAGATCAAGTCGGCGGCTTGATTGCAGAAGTATGTGTGTGAGCAGGGGCAGTTCAAGTTCTGAAACTCCGCTCGTTACATAACCCTTACCGGCGTCAGGATACCCAACGGAGCACGAACAAGGATGATTGCGAATGTGCTTCTCGGCGACGGCAAGTTTTGTGTCTGCCGGCATCATGGGCGTTTCAGGATTGACTGCGCTCGCCAGTGTTCAGCGGCCCAGAGCAATTCCATTGGCTGCTGCGCCGTTGATATTTGCCATTCAGCAAAGCGTTGAGGGGATGCTCTGGCTGAGGCTGCCGGAGGGGCCGGATGGATCGGCTTCGGTTGTTCTCACCTACACCTTCCTGGTGTTTGCAATGGTCTTCTGGCCTCTCTACGGACCAGTTGCCATCATGGCCGTCGAGCATGATCCATTGCGGCGCCGCTTTCAAACCGTTTGCTTGGTCGCGGGGACGATTGCCGCGATTTATCTTGGCTGGCGATTGCTAACTTTCTCCCATATCGGTTTGATTGAGAAAAATCACATCCAATATCGCGCCGATTCATCGGTGCCGCGCGTTGTTTTTCTTTTGTATCTTCTGGCGACCGGGGGTGCGGCAATTGCATCGTCGGACTGGACGGTCCGGCTGTTTGGCATGGTCGTGTTCTTGGGATTGGCCGTGTCTTACCTGTTCTATTGGGAGGCGTTGACGTCCGTGTGGTGCTTCTTTGCGGCGGCAGGAAGTTTCATAATCCTTGCGCACTTTCGAATCGAGAAACGACACGTTGAAAGGGCTTGTTGAGCCTTATGCTCACGGTCCAGATCTCATCAAATGACAAAGACTGAAAAGCGGATTGGCCCCGAAGGTATGATTGACCACTGGTCAGTCAGTTGAGGGCAGGATATTATGGCGCAACCAATATCCAAACGCCATTTTGGTTTTCACCTGAGAGAGTTCCTGGTGGATCGGGTTAAAAGCACTGCGGAATTAGTTTCTTTCACATGGCAAACAATACTAGACGTCCTGTAAGCAATACTGACGATCTCAAGAAGACGGACGACGCTGGCCTTCCAATCATCGCATTGGGTGCGTCGGCTGGCGGTCTGCAGGCGCTGACGGCGTTCTTCGATGCGATACCGCATGACAGTGGCATGGCGTTTGTCGTCGTCCATCACGTCGACCCTGAGCACGAAAGCCTGATGGGCGACATTCTCTCCAAGCACACAAAGATGCCTGCGAACTTGGCCAGGGACGGCGTCGAGCTTGCGCCCAATCATGTGTATGTCATTCCACCCAACCGCGATATGCGGATCGCAGACGGCAAGCTGTGCTTGTCGGCGCCCGAAGCGCGTCGCGGCATGCGCCTGCCGATTGATCTGTTCCTGCGTTCACTTGCTGGTGAAGCCAATAACCGAGCGGTGACCATCATCCTGTCAGGCACCGGCAGCGATGGGACGCTTGGTGCCAAGGCCATCAAAGAGCATGGCGGCATGGTTATCGCCCAGGAGCCGAAGGAGGCCAGCCATGATGGTATGCCGCGCAGCGTCATCCAGTCAGGCTCGGTTGATCACATCCTGCCGATCGCCAGGATGCCCGACGCGTTGAAGCGCTACTGCGCGCATCCCTACGTCATGAATAATGGCAAGAAGTCGATGCTTGGCGAACGGGCACAAAGCTCACTTGACGAAATCCTCGTCGCCTTGAAGGCTCATTGCCCAGTCAATTTCCGTTACTATAAGGAAGGCACGCTGCTGCGCCGCATCGAGCGGCGCATGGGGCTTCGCCACGTCGAGAGTTCCGCGGATTATCTTTCACTGCTCAAGGCTTCTGCGGACGAAGCAGTCAAGCTGTGCGACGACCTACTAATCGGGGTGACCTCGTTTTTCCGTGACCCGCAAGCCTTCGAGTACCTGCAGGATCACGTTCTCCCCGGCATCGTCGATACGATCGAGGACGACCGCGCGATCAGGGTGTGGGTGCCGGGCTGTGCCACAGGCGAAGAGGCCTACTCGATCGCGATGCTCATCATTGAGCTTATCTCGAAAAAGAGGAAGGACGCCAAGCTTCAGGTGTTTGCAACAGATGTCGATCAGGCGGCGCTGGATGTCGGGCGAGCCGGCGCATACCCGGATTCGATCGAGGCTGATATGTCCCAGGCCCGCCTGATGCGCTTCTTCACCAAGGAAGACCATACGTACCGAGTTACACCCGAGCTGCGTGAAACTGTCGTTTTTGCCAATCAGAACCTGATTGCCGATGCTCCGTTTTCAAAGCTCGATCTAATTTGTTGCCGCAATCTACTGATTTACCTCAACAGCGATGCCCAGGAACGCGTTATCCCGATGTTCCACTTCGCTCTCAATGAAGGCGGCGTCCTCTTTCTCGGGCTGGCGGAGAGCATCGGCAATCACGACGATCTGTTCCGAGCCAAATCGAAGAAGTTCCGGGTCTTTAGACGTGTTGGCGGTACCCGGCACCGGCTGATCGACTTTCCCATAGCGCCGACCGCCAGTACTGGTTTTTTGTCGCCGACTGCTGGCGCACCGAAACCAAAGCAGTCAGATCAACTCGCCGAGATCTGCCAGAGATTGCTGATCGATACCTACGCGCCGGCAGCCGTTCTCATCAACAACAAGCTCGAGACCCTCTACGTGCACGGGCCGACAGACCGGTATCTGAAAGTCCCTCACGGCACTGCCAGTAATGATCTACTCGCCATGGCACGCAACGGCTTGCGTGCAAAACTCGGCACGGCCGTTCGCAAGGCCGTTCAAGACGAGGAAAGAGCCAGCGCTTCCGGTACTGTGACGAGAGGCGGTGAGACGGTCGGCGTCACGATCGAAGCTCATCCACTGACCGTTGACGAACAGAAGCTCTTGTTGGTCACGTTTTCCGATATCGGGGCTATCGAGTCCAGGCGAGAGGGCCAAACGACAGAGCAAGACGGTACTGCGTTCAGTCTTCTGGAACAGGAACTCGAATCGACGCGACAGGATCTACAAGGCACGATCCGCGACCTTGAGCGTTCCAACGAGGGCCTCAAAGCGGCGAACGAAGAAGCAATGTCGATGAACGAGGAGTTCCAATCGACGAACGAAGAACTCGAAACATCGAAAGAGGAACTCCAATCGCTGAATGAGGAACTGACGACGCTGAACTCCCAGCTGCAGCAGAAGGTCGAAGAAGAGCGCCGCCTGGCCGATGATGTCAACAATCTGCTGTCGAGTTCCGATATCGCGACGCTGTTTCTCGACCGCCACTTTAAAATCCGCCGCTTTACGCCGGCCGCAAAGCGGCTGTTCAATGTCATATCGAGCGATGTCGACCGGCATCTCGGCGACATCACGAGCAAAATCGACGACCCTGATTTGCTTGATGATGCCGAGAAGGTTCTTGCCGACCTGACCAGCCGGAACCTCGACGTTCAGACCGGGAATGGAGATTGGTTCACCCGCCGCATCCTTCCCTATCGAAGCGAAACCGACAGGATCGATGGCGTCGTAATCACCTACTCCGAGATCACGACGCTCAAAAACCTCCAGCAAGAAAGTTCGGCTGCACGGTACCTTGCAGAAAGCATTGTCGATACCGTGCACGAACCGCTCTTGGTTCTGAATCGCGATCTTCGTGTAATCAAGGTCAGCCAGTCTTTCTGCCGCGTATTCAAGAACACGAGGGAAGAGAGCGAAGGCCGGCTCCTCTACGAACTTGGCAACGGCCAGTGGGATGTGCCGGAGTTACGCCGGCTTCTAGAGAGGGTGCTTCCGGAATCGACAACAGTCGATGCATACGAGATTTCTCATGATTTTCCGAGCATCGGCCCCAAGACCATGCTGCTCAATGCGCGCAAGATGGAGCAGTTCGAGGATAACCAAGATCTGATCCTGCTGGCGATCGAGGACGTAACTGAAGCCCAAAGTACACAAAGAAAGCTCTCCGAGCGCGAGGCACGACTGAGTGCGATCTTGAGCGCCGCGCCAGACGCGATAATTTCGATCGACGAAGACGGCTTGGTCGGCAGTTTCAGTGCCGCCGCCGAGCGGATCTTCGGCTATTCCACCGACGAGGTGATCGGCGCGAACGTGAAGATGCTGATGGCGGAGCCCTACCGTTCGGAGCATGACGGCTACCTGAAGCACTATCGCGAAACGGGCGAGAAACGCATCATTGGCATCGGGCGCGAAGTTATCGGAAAACGCAAGGATGGTAGCCACATACCCATCAGGCTGGCTGTCAGTGAATTGCGGATCGAGGGCAAGCGCTTCTTCACCGGCATTCTGCATGACCTCACCGAAGAGAACAGGCGCCAGGAAGAGCTGCAACGCGCCCAGAAGATGGAAGCTATCGGCCAATTGACCGGCGGGATTGCTCACGATTTCAACAACCTGCTGACCGTTATCATCGGCAACCTTGAGCTGCTACAGGAGCGTTCGCGCAACGAAGGCAATCAGCGATCCGCCAGGATGGCGCAGGAAGCAGCCGAGCTCGGCGCACGGTTGACCCATCAGTTGCTGGCATTCGCCAAACGCCAGCCACTGGCGCCAACCGTCGTTGCTCTCAATGACATTGTTCGCGGCATGGGGCCCCTGCTTGATCGAGCGCTTGGCGAGGAGTTTTCCATCGAATCCAGGCTCGCTGAGGATCTGAAACCAACCAAGACCGATCCAGGGCAGATCGAAAACGCCATTCTCAACATGTGCCTAAATGCCCGTGATGCCATGGCGGGGGGCGGCACGGTGATTATCGAAACACGCAACACTGAACTCGATGCCGATTACGCCGCCACCCAACCTGACGTCACACCGGGCCCCTATGTGCTTTTGTCAGTCACTGACAGCGGCACGGGTATGTCGCCCGACGTGATTGAGCGCGTGTTCGAGCCGTTTTTCACCACCAAGGGCCCTGGTAGCGGCACAGGCCTCGGCCTCAGTATGCTCTATGGCTTTGCCAAGCAGTCGGGCGGCCATGTCGCTATTTACAGTGAGGTTGGCAAGGGCACGACGGTCAATCTTTATCTGCCCCCGGTCGAGGAGGCGCAGTCGCCGAAAACATCCGATGTCGCTGATGAGATTGTCAATGGAACCGGCGAGACGATCCTTCTGGTCGATGATAATGAAGGTGTCCGTGAGCTTACGATTACGCGCTTGGAAGTGCTCGGTTATAATGTGATAGCAGCGGAGAGCGGAGCTCAGGCAATCGAAACTCTTCGCGCCAATGAAGACATCGATCTTATCCTTTCTGACGTCGTTATGCCGGGTGGCATGAGCGGCTTTGATGTTGCTGAGCAAGCTGTGGCCATCAGGCCTGATGTTAAGATCCTTCTCAACACAGGTTATGCCGACGGAGCTCAGGCCGCCACAGGCTCCGAAGCCGACGTATCGTACAATACGCTTCACAAGCCCTATAAGCTTGCCGATCTCGCGACCGCGCTTCGCGAACTCTTGGACTGACCGAGATCAAAGCGTCGCAATTTGTCCCATCTAGAATTGCTGGGCAGTTAACATGATTGAAAGGGAAGCAAGCCCTGCGCTCCCAGTCATACCCGACCGCCGCGAACCGATGCGACATGACGGAACAAAGAATAAAGCGCGTCTATATCGTTGACGACGAGCAGCTTGTCAGGAAGACGATCGCCGAGATCCTCAGTGGCCACTGCTACGACTTGGTGTCCTTTGCCTCCGGCCACCAGTTCCTCGAGGTCTGCGATGAACTGACTCCTGGTTGTGTCCTGCTCGACGTGAACATGCCCGACCGTGATGGCCTCTCGGTGCTAGGCGCGCTCAAGAAGAAGTCATCGTTTAACTTCCCGATCATCATGATGTCCGGGTATGGCGACATCCCGTTGGTAGTCAACGCGATGCAAATCGGGGCGGTCAGTTTCATCGAGAAGCCATTCAAAGCGAAGGCGTTGCGCGCGGAGGTCGCCAAAGCGATTGCCGGCTTTCAACAGCAGAGCAGCGCTGATGTGCCGGATCTGGACGACACACGGTTTTCCGGACTCACGAAACGCGAACTCGAGGTGTTGCAGCTCGTGGTAAAGGGGCTTCAGAGCAAAGAAATCGCTGAGGATCTGGGTATCAGCCACCGAACGGTTGAGTCGCACCGGTCGCAGGCAATGCAACGAGTCGGTGCGCGAACAACGGCCGAACTTGTGCGTCTTGCTATTGCCGCCGGCATTGAAAGCTGACCGGCTCACGCCGAGAGACAGCCCTGAACCTGACTTGCAATATTTAGACATAATTCGTGATTTCGTGCTTCAGGAAAACCTCCGTGGAACTACGGAGAAAACCTTCATTGAGCCTTGGCTTTCTGGGTATTTCCCCTCAGCTAGTCAGCTTGTTGAGTAGATTCACTTTCTTGTGGAAAAGTTGAAATTGGATATCTCTAGGAGCTGGATTTTGTCAGGAGTATCCACATGCATACCGTCCCAAATGAGGTTGGTATCCGGTCAAGTCTACCATTTGAGAAGGCATTGGTTGACCCATCTCAAACGACAACGTGCATAAATGCAGAGCTGGTTTTTACACAGGGCGCGCCCGCTGACGCAGTATATCGCGTTTGCCGGGGTACGGTGATCGAATACCGTTCAGTTTCAGGCACGAATGAACGACAGATCGTCAGTGTCATTCATGACGGCGGCTATGCAGGCGTCACCAGGAGTAACTACTACGATACGACTGGCGAGGCCTTGACTGGTACACGTCTGGACCCTATTCCGCGATCGCGTTTTGTTGCGATGTTGCTCCACGAGCCAGGCTTTGCTGAAAGCTTGCACCAACATCTGACCGGGGCCACCTCTGGTTTCCCGATCATTCAATCAAGCAACTCGGCCCGCGCGGAAATCTGTGATTGGGACTTACCCGGCTTCTTCGATGAACCAGACGACAGCCTCCTGGCTCGCGTGGCGAGAGCAATCTTCGAAGGCGAGAGCCGATGCCCGCACGTCGGCAGTGCGGTTTCAATCAGCCTGTCGAACATGAATGCTACCGAATGCGCTCCCGTCGACCATCAAGCCTTTCACCGATGCCTGCTTGTGCTGCGGTGGCGCCAACTTATTTCGTTCTGCAATCCCGCGTTTATCGACATTCTCGATAGGCCCGGGCTTCAGCGTCTGGCAGGTGGTAGCAACGTTTTGAATTCGTGATGACCTGAAACTGAACTCTCTTCGCCGGCTGCGAGCGCAAGTGGGGCGTCATAGGCGCCGGTGATACCCTCCGAAGAAGCAAATAAGGGCAATTTCGATTCGACCTCCCCCCTCGCGGTTGAAGATCCGGCCAAATTCCCCTTCCCCCGGTGGCCGGATACTTGAATTGCCCGGACTTCTTCGGAGGGCTTCTTGCAGGTCAAATTGATGAGGAATCCCACCCGATTCCAACTAAAGCCTCATCGCTCTGGAAGCAGCACGAGCGACGCGACACATATCGGACGTTCGGCCCTCAAATGCGATGCCCTTCGCCTTGTTGCGTGATGCACGTCAATCGGTGATCGATCGCAATTCACTGCTCATCTGTTGATCACACTCAATGCCTTCACAGTCTAGAACGGGGTGCGCCAGTGGGTGACAAAAGTAGCATCAAAAAAAAATCACGAGATCCAACATCGATCGTCGGACTTTATCAGCGCGCCCGCATTGTTGTTTTCTGCTTTGTCGCGATAGGCATAACGGCCGGATACATTCTTTGGAGAATTGTCTTCGGTTAGAGTGCTGGATTGCAGCTAGTAGTTTTTGCGCCGTCGCCGGACGTGCCTCGAATCCGCATGATGCAAGTCAAAACAGTTCGCAAAACAACCTCTTATCTTCTGTGACGATAACCGAAACTCAGGAGCTTCTGATGGAAGATGTTGAAAGACTACTGAAAGGGACGGTAGAGGAGCTGGATCGATTGCTGAACGCCAAGAATGTTCTGGGCGCGCCAATCGAGAAGAACGGCGCAACAATTATTCCGATGGTCAGTTATGGCTTCGGATTTGGCGCCGGCGGCAACGACAATCAAAAGAAAGGGCCCGGCGGCGGCACTGGAGCCGGCGGTGGCATCAAGCCGATTGGCGCCATCATCATCGACGAAAAAGGTGCCCGCGTCGAAGGCGTCAAAGGAGTTACGACGAGCTTGGTCGAAGCCATCGGCCAAGTAGCTGAGCACTTGATCGATCGTGAAACTGTAAGCAAGGCAAAAGACTAGGACAATGCCGTGATGTCAGTCTTCCTGTGGAGTGTTCTATCGGCATTGATTGTGCTGGCGTTGGTTGCAGACTGTGCGTCGTCATATGATTTGGAACAATTGAGTTCTTGATCTAAGCGAGTGATTGGCTCATCGGTTTCATTGTTAGGCGACGGCTTGGCGATGTTGCAAGCGTCGGGTTTCGAATGTCTTTCGGTTGATCCTTTCTCTTTCCAACAAGATGACCTTATCG
>JAGDYV010000222.1:0-6770 GCA_049116495.1 Hyphomicrobiaceae bacterium
ACAAGGTCGAGCTGATCGACGCCATTCCGGCTGGCGAGGACCTCAAGATGTACCGCCAGGGCGATTGGATGGATTTGTGCCGCGGGCCGCACATGACGGCAACCGGGCAGATCGGCAGTGGGTTCAAACTCATGAAGCTGGCCGGGGCCTATTGGCGTGGCGACAGCAACAACGCGATGCTGCAACGCATCTACGGCACCGCCTGGGCGAGCGACAAGGACCTCAAAGCTCACCTGCACCAGATCGAGGAGGCGGAAAAGCGCGATCACCGTAAGCTTGGTCGCGAGATGGATCTCTTCCATTTCCAGGAGGAGGGACCGGGCGTGGTGTTCTGGCACCCGAAAGGCTGGGACCTGTTCCAGGTCTTGACCAATTACATGCGGCGGCGCCAGAACGCGGCCGGCTATCGTGAGGTCAATGCACCGCAGGTGCTCGACAAGGCCTTGTGGGAAACCTCCGGCCACTGGGAGTGGTACCAGGAGAACATGTTCACGACGATGACCGAGGACGATCGCCAGTTTGCGCTGAAACCGATGAACTGTCCCGGCCACGTGCAGATCTTCAAGCACGGACTTCGGTCCTATCGCGAGTTGCCCTACCGGGTGTCGGAGTTCGGCTGCGTGCATCGTTACGAGCCATCCGGCGCGCTACACGGCCTGATGCGCGTGCGCGGTTTCACCCAGGACGACGCGCATGTGTTCTGCACGGATGCGCAACTCGAAGACGAGTGCATGGCGATCGACGAGTTGATCCGCGCCGTCTACAGCGACTTCGGCTTCGATGAGATTGTCGTCAAACTGTCGACGCGACCGGAAAAGCGCGTAGGCACGGATGCGCAATGGGATCGCGCCGAAGACGTCATGATGAAGGTGCTAAAGCGCATCGAGGACGAATCCGGCGGCAAGGTGACCACCGGCATCAACCCGGGCGAGGGCGCGTTCTACGGGCCAAAGTTCGAATATGTGCTCAAGGACGCGATCGGGCGCGAATGGCAGTGCGGCACCAACCAGGTCGATTTCAATCTGCCGGAGCGGTTCGATGCATTCTACATCGATGCTGATAGCGAAAAGCAGCGCCCGGTGATGCTGCACCGCGCGATCCTCGGTTCGATGGAGCGGTTCATCGGCATTCTCATCGAAAGTTATGGCGGCCACTTCCCGCTGTGGCTGGCACCTGTACAAGCCGTGGTCGCAACGATCGTCACCGAGGCTGATGATTATGGCCGCAAGATCCAGGCGGAGCTGCAGGCGGCCGGCTTCCGCGTCGAAACCGATTTTCGCAACGAGAAGATCAACTACAAGGTGCGCGAACACTCTCTCGCCAAGGTTCCGGTGATCCTTGTCGCGGGACGACGCGAAGCCGAGGAGGGGACGATTTCGGTGCGCCGGCTCGGCTCGCAGAAGCAGACGGTTATGACGTTTGCCGAGGCCAAGGCGATGCTGATCGAGGAGGCGGTGCCGCCGGATCTGAGGGATTAGAACCGACGCTAATGGTTAACAATGCGGCCCCCACCGGTCTTGACGACGGGCCGCACGCACCCCTCATATCCTTCATCCATGGCAACAGGGATTGCGCGACGCATGAAATTTCCGGAACTGACATATGCGACCGAGGAAGATCCGCGCTGGAAACAGTGGGCGATCCGTTCGGTTGAACGTCTGTCGGGACGCAATTACTTCGTGCCCTACTACGAAACGTGGCAGCGCGATGTGATCCCGCAGGGCGGGCCGATCATCGGACCCGCGCTCGACTTGATCGATATCTCGGTCGATCGCATGTCGGGGCAGTGGCCGCCGGCACTCGACAACAATGCCCCCCTTATCGTGGTCGCCAACCATCCGTTTGGCATCCTGGATGGCCTTGGTACGCTATCGCTGGTCGAGAGCCTGGGCCGGCCCTATCGCGTGCTGATCAACAAGGACCTCATGAAGGTGCCGGAGATCCGGCCATATTCGCTGCCGATCGATTTTTCGCCGACACGCAAAGCACAAGCGACCAACATCACAACGCGCAACGAGGCCCTGCGCCTGTTGAGCGAAGGGACCACGATCGTGGTTTTTCCCAGTGGTGGCGTCGCCACGGCGCCGACGATGTTTGGCCGCGCCGTCGACCTGCCGTGGAAGACCTTCACGGCACGCATGATCCAGTCATCGCAAGCCCAGGTGCTGCCGCTTTATTTTGAGGGCCAATGTTCCCCGCTGTTCCAATGGGTCAGCAAGTGGTCAGCAACGTTGCGCCTGTCGTTGATCATCCGCGAATTCCGCAGCCGCGTCGGGCAGCCGCTGCGCGTCCATGTTGGCGACGTGATCCCTTATGCCACCTGTACGCAATTCAGGGATCGCAAGGCGCTGATCAACATGCTGTGCGAGCGGGTCCATGCGCTCGGCGGCATTGGTCCGGACGAAGTTCACGAAGAGATGGCCCGACTGCCGAAATGGTTGCAGGTCTAGTTAGGCACAGTGCTACCGCGGCTTGGCTGTCCGCAATCTTATTCAACGTTGCGATTTGGAGCGCGTGTACGCCTCCGCACTGTCGTCATGCCGGCGGCATTCGAGGCGGCCGCCCACGCTCACCCGCGGCCGCGATAGGGCGGCACGCCCTGGTCAGGCAGCCAGACGCCGTCCGGCAACTTGCCATCCTGCCAGAACACATCGATTGGAATGCCGCCGCGCGGATACCAGTAGCCGCCGATGCGGATGAAGGCCGGCTCCAGCAGATCCCTGAGCCGCTTGCCGATCGCGACGGTGCAGTCTTCGTGAAACGCGCCGTGGTTGCGAAAGGATGTCAAATAGAGCTTGAGCGATTTTGACTCGACCAACCAGGCACCCGGTACATAGTCGATCACCAGATGCGCGAAGTCGGGCTGCGCGGTGACCGGGCAGATCGATGTGAACTCGGGCACCGTAAACCGCGCGACATACGAAGTGTCGGCTTGCGGATTTGGAACGCGCTCCAGCTTTGCTGCCGCGGGCGAGGCTGGAATGTCATTGCCGCCGCCAAGTTGGGTGAGGTCCGTGTGATCTATCATGGTGTTAAAACCGATCGTTGAAAATCCGCCTCGGCAGAATGGGTCCATCTCAGTTTGAAGGGCTCTAGGCCGGTTGAATGCCAAGCCGTTCGTCGCGGGCGCGGATCCACATGATGAACGGGATCGCAAACAACACCATCCAGGCCTTGCCGATGACCTGACCGAGCACATGGTCAAGACTGCCAAACGCCAGTTGCAGGAAAATGATGCTGTCGACTATCAAACCAACGATGCTGGATGCGACCACGGCAAGCACCAGCCGCCGCTTTTGCAGCGGCGTGTAGATGGCCAGGTCGGCAAACTCGGAGATCAGGAAGGCGACGCCGGAGGCGATGACCAGCGCGGGTGGCGCGAGCAGCGCGGACAGCGCCGCACCGGCAACCACAGCCATCGCTGCAAATCCGACACCCAGACGTCGCTGGACCAGATCGCGCAGCACAAAGGCGAGACCGACGACCAGGACGCCGCTCGGCGCCATAAGGCCTGGTGCAACGGGGATCAGGCATGGCCCGCTTGGCACGCAGGTGCTGCCGACATGTTGAATGAGCCAGTTGGCCGCCGGAATGCAGGCGGTGAAGAGGGCAAGAAAAACCAACCCCTCGGCGTTGCGCCGATTGTACATCATGAAAGTATCTCCGATTTGTAAAGCGCAACGAGATGGCGCGCTGGGCCGATCCGGGGAGCGGCGACTACAGGGAAGCCGCGTGTTAGCGGCTTTGGCAGCACTTGGCCAGCTATTTTGGCGTGTCGTGGTGTATGATCGACAGGCAGCCATCGTCGTTCGCATCTCGCCGTTTGGCTGATCGGCGATATTCAAGATCACCATCAAAAGCCATGACACGCGAGCTGCCTCCACGGCGGAAGTGACGTATGGCCGATGGCAGCTGATCCGTCGAATGATTGGCTATCCGGCAGCGTCCTCAAAAGGCACCGCCCGGCGCACAGGATTGGGCGACGACGCAGGCCGGAAACTGGGGATAACGGGTGCCGGAGACCACAAATGGCTTGATCCGCCTCTGGGGAACGCACCGATAGGGGGAACGGTCAGCAACCTGTGAGGCCAACCGTGAACCGATCCGCACCCTATCTGCAGCCGTCCGAAGCCGCACGCCAACTCGGTATTTCCACAAAAGCGCTCCGTCTCTACGAGGAGCGCGGCCTGATTTCGCCCACTCGGACGGAGGCCGGCTGGCGGGTCTATGGGGCCGACACCATGGCACGGTCGGCTGAGATCGCGGCGCTACGCCGGCTCGGGCTGTCGCTTGCACAGGTTGCGCGTGTGCTCGACGGCAAGGCAGCAGACCTGGCCGCCGCGCTGACGGCACACGCGGCGGCATTGGAGCGGCAGGCACAGGATCTCGCCGGCAAAATCAGGAACGTGCGCCGTCTGCAATCCGACCTGGCGAGCGGTGGGACGTCGTGCAGCCGTGAGCTGCGCAGCGTGCTGGAACCGGACCCGAGCCCGAGCGTGACGTTCGATCTGCCCTGGCCGTGGGGCGGGGAGCGCTACGAATTGAGCGACATCCGGCCGATCATGTACATCACCGGGCCGCTGGGCAGCGGCAAGACGCGTCTTGCCCGCCGCCTAGCGCAGGTGTTGCCGGAGGCCGCGTTTCTTGGCATGGAGCGACTGGATGACGGGCGCGCAACGGATGCCAGGCCCAGCGCCAATGATCGCGGTGACGATGCGCGGATCGAGGCGGCACTGACATGGATTGCCGACGAAGGTGGATGGGCAACCGACGCGTTGCGCAAGTTGCTCTCGGCGATCGAGACCGGGCGCCAAGGCAGCCTGATCGTCGACATGATCGAGCAGGATTTAGATGCCGCGACGCAAGCAGCAGTGATGGCCTATTTGCGGCATCGGGCACCGCCCTCGCAGCCGCTCTTTGTCCTGACGCGGTCAACGGCGATCCTGGATCTGGATTTGGTCGGCCGTCACGAAGGCATCATCTATTGCCCCGCCAACCACAGCCCACCGCTGCGCGTCGCGCCATTCGAAGGCGCCGCCGGATATGAAGCCGTTGCAACCTGTCTTGCGGCGCCGGATGTCCGGGCACGCACGGAAGGCGTCATCGCATGGCGGCCAAAGGCGGTTTGAGCAGAATTCAGTCAACCCTAAGCATGATCTTGCCAATGTGGCTTTTGGATAGGAACGCCTGCTGTGCAGCGGCAAGGTCATGATGCGCGCACGCTCTCAGTATGTCAGGACGGCCTTTAGCGCATCGAGCTCAGCTTCGGCATCCGGATAGGATTCGAAGTTCTGGTTGGTGCGGCCATACCAGTAGCGGCTGTTGCGCTCATCGCCTTCGATCTTGTGCAGAATAGCGTGCAGCCAATCCGCATGACCATTCCCTTCGAGGGATTGCGCGATCGCATGCGCGGCTTCCCAGTCGCCGGCCTTAGCCTTGTCGATGCCATCGATCAGTTGCGCAGCGTTGTCTGCCATCTTGTCCATCCTTTGCGGCGCAGGTCACAGGCAGGGCAGGCGTCACAGCCGTAACCCCACGCATGACGATTGGTGCGGTCGCCAGCGTAACATGTGTGTGTGTGTTCGACGATCTCAGCCACCAGTGGATCGCCGCCGATCTCCCGTGCCAGCGCCCAGGTCGCGGCTTTGTCGATATACATCAGGGGCGTATCAAGCGTGATGTCAAAGGCCATGCCCATGCCGATCGCCTTGGTCAGCGTTGTCAGCGTATCGTTGCGGCAGTCAGGATAGCCGGAGTAATCGGTTTCGCACATGCCGGCGACCAGCCGGGGAATACCCCGTCGCCAAGCCAGCGCTGCCGCGTACGTCAGGAAAATGAGGTTGCGGCCTGGCACGAATGTGTTGGGCAGGCCGTCGCGATCGCTGGAAAAGGCGCGTTCACGGGTCAGTGCCGTGTCGCTGATTTGACCGAGGGCGCCAAGATCAAGTTGATGATCCCCGCCCAGGCGCGCAGCCCACGTTGGGTTGAGCGCGCCCAAACGGGCGCGAAACGCATCACGAACCTCGAGCTCAACCGCGTGGCGCTGGCCATAGTCAAACGCGACCGTTTCGACACGGTCATAGCGCTCCAGCGCCCAGACGAGGCAGGTCGCGGAATCCTGCCCGCCGGAAAACAGTACTAACGCCGCCTCGTCACCCAATGAACCAATGTCCGATTCTTCGCCATCACTTGATTAACACCAACAAACGATACGCCACCAGAAGCCTTGCGAAAACCGCTGGCGCCATTACAACGCGCCATGAAACGTTTGTGATCACCGCCTGATCCTCAGCGCGGCACCCCCAGGAGCACGACAATGACCGCCATCATCGACATCATCGGCCGCGAAGTTCTCGACAGCCGCGGCAATCCGACAGTCGAGGTTGACGTGTTGCTCGAAGATGGAACGATGGGCCGGGCCGCTGTCCCATCCGGTGCGTCGACCGGTGCCCACGAAGCCGTGGAGCTGCGTGACGGCGATCCATCGCGCTATCTTGGCAAGGGTGTCTTGAAAGCCGTTGATGCCGTCAATGATGAGATCTACGACGCGTTACGCGGCCTCGACGCCGAGGATCAGCGCCGCATTGATGAGGCGCTCCTGCAACTCGATGGCAGCGAGAACAAAAGCCGCCTTGGCGCCAATGCCATCCTGGGAACATCGCTTGCCGCTGCCAAGGCCGCCGCGCGCGCCTCGGGGCTGTCGTTGCATCGCTATGTCGGCGGCGCCAACGCGCGCGTTATGCCGGTACCCATGATGAACATCATCAACG
>JAGDYV010000223.1:0-7577 GCA_049116495.1 Hyphomicrobiaceae bacterium
TCGAACCACCGACACTGCGATTTTCAGTCGCATGCTCTACCAACTGAGCTACCTGGGCGGACCGTGATACGCATCTTGAGACACGTCATCGCTGGTCGAAGCGGTGCTTATAAGTGTCCCTGGGGAACGTGTCTAGAGGGATTGGCAAGGAAATGTGCGCCTGCCTAACTTGGACGTCAATGAAAGCCCTTATCACCGCCGCTATCATCATCTCGTTGCTGTGCCGCACTCGCCTGACGTGCCATATCAAGCGCGTTGGCTTCATCGCCGTCTTCATCTTCATCAGCGTTGCCGCCAGCGATCGCATAGGCGCCAGACAACCAACGCGATAAATCAACATCCGCGCACCGCTTCGAGCAAAACGGACGATAGCGATGCACCGTCGTATCTCCGCATTCGGGGCATATGCCGGCTTCTACCACGTCGTCTAAGTCTCCAAAGCAGCTGCGGAGCCCCATTCGGAATGCAGTTGTAGTCCCTCACCTGACAGCAGGCCCGAAACCTCTGTCAACGGAAGCCCAACGACATTGGTGTAGGAGCCAACAAGCTTCTGCACAAAGCAGCCTGCCAATCCTTGAATGGCATAACCACCCGCCTTGCCGCGCCATTCACGCGAGGCAATATAAGCCTCGATTTCCCGCCGAGAAAGGCGCTTAAACCGTATCCGCGTCTCCACAATCCGCGTGCGGACGCGGTCATCCGGCGATATCACACAAACGCCCGTATATACCTTGTGGGCCCGCCCCGACAACAACTCCAATGATGCCACCGCCTGTTCGACAACATCGGGCTTACCGAGGACCCGACTGCCGACGGCAACGACGGTGTCCGCGGCCAATACCATGGCGTCTGCTAGATCCGGGTCTTCGGCAATCTGGTCGCGTGAGGTTTCCGCTTTGCTGCGCGCAAGTCGCGCTGCAAGCGTGCGCGGCATTTCTCCACGGCGTGGTGATTCGTCAATTGAAGCCGGCCGCAGTGCGTCGGGCGTAATACCGATCTGGCCGAGCAGGGTCAGGCGGCGCGGCGACCCACTTGCCAAAACCAAGCGGGGCTCGTGCCGCTCCCGGCGCCCATCACTACGACGGCGTGCGAGCTCTTTCCTTAGCGTTTCGCGACGTTTCGCATCGGCTTTACTTGAAGCGATAGGTAATCCGGCCTTTTGTAAGATCATAAGGCGTCATCTCAACTTGTACCTTGTCGCCAGCCAGAACCCGAATCCGGTTCTTGCGCATGCGTCCTGCCGTATGGGCAATAATTTCGTGTCCGTTTTCGAGCTTCACGCGGAATGTTGCGTTCGGCAACAATTCTGACACTACGCCAGGAAACTCGAGGAGTTCCTCTTTCGCCATGTAACCTCTCAGTTTGCGAATTTGGGCGGGACAATGCGCCGTCAAGGCGGCGAAAGCAAGGTCGTTTCAACGGTTTTGTGCGCCAACCGGCGCCTGAACTTGATTTGTTTTGCTGAGATCTCGCCAAAACGGCTATTTATGCCCTGGTCGACGGCTCGTTCAGACCGGCATGGCGGCATGGTCCTGAAACGGCACGCTAGGCTCAGATTTTCCCGAACACGATAGGTCACAGGCATGCCCAAGCTATCACTATCGGAGGCAGGTTCAACGCGGTCGCGAATTGATTCTGGACAGGATCGGCGATCACACACCGCATGGAAATCATGCTGTCGGTTGGCGGCTGCATGCGTGCTTTCCGTGGCCAGGGCTATTACGACAATCGCGATCATCACGTGCTCCGCGTCTGCGGCCGACTATGCCTGGCATTTGCCAAGTGGAATGATGCCGCCACCAGTGCCGCTCAACAATGCGATGTCGCACGCAAAAGTCGAACTTGGACGTCGCCTGTTCTTCGATATTCGACTTTCAGGACCGGGTTACATGGCTTGTGCGACCTGTCACAAGCCGGAGCTCGCATTTACGGACGGTCGCAAAGTCGCAATCGGCGTAACCGGTCAACGTCATACGCGCAATACACCAACCCTTGCGAACGTTGCCTATCTCAGCCGGTTTGGTTGGGCACAACCAAAGCTTGAACCGCTTGAAGTTCAGTTGCGCCGGCCAATGTTCGGCGAAAACCCCGTCGAAATGGGCACGCTGGGCCATGAAGTCCCCGTGCTCACGCATATCCGCTCAAACAGCATTTATCGCGAACTGTTTCAATCGGCATTTCCGCAAGAAGCAAAGGCGACAAGTGGTGCGATTTCGTTTGCAACGATCGGTCGCGCCATCGCAGCCTTTCAACGGACGATTGTGTCAGGTGATAGCGCCTATGACAGTTTCGCCGCCGGTGACCGCTCAGCACTGTCGATCGCAGCCCGACGCGGTTTCGAATTGTTTATGAGCGCTCGCACGAAGTGTAGCGCGTGCCACGTGCCGCCATTTTTCACGGATGCCACCGGAGGCGAGGTGCACTTTCACAACACGGGGCTCTATAATGTCGATGGCAACGGCCGCCTGCCCGGTACCGATCAAGGCCTCGCCAACGAGACAAAAAGGCCGACAGACATCGGGCGGTTTCGTACACCAACCTTGCGCAACATCGCTGCAACTGCGCCCTACATGCATGACGGCTCGCTCGCCACTCTTGACGATGTGCTCGACCATTATGCTGCCGGTGGACGTGCGGCTCGACGAGGCAAGCCATCCCCTCTTCGGTCAAGGTTAGTCGCTGGTTTCAATCTCTTGGAATCCGAGCGGCGCGATCTCATCGCATTTCTGGAAGGTCTAACGGATCGAGCGTTCCTAGCCGAGCCGCGCTACCGCACGCCCTATCGCTGATCACGTATTGGAGCCAAAAAGGCGTCGCTGCTCACAAACTTGGACCTCCGCCGAAGCCAAACCGTTGCTTAATCGTGGCAAACAGTTGATCGCGAACCTCACGGTAACTCGCCAGCACCTGATCGCGATTGCCCTGGCCAACCATGATCGATGCGTCGAAGGTCGGCCAGTACTCCACATCGACGGCCATCGTGCGAGTGAGCTCCAACGCCTGGTGATGCGCCTCCGGCGAGAGTGTCACGATCAAATCGAACGATGTGTCATGTAGATCTGCGATGACTTGCGGCTTGTGGCGCGAAACATCGATGGCGATTTCCTCCATAACCGCGTCGACAAAGGGATCGTGCTCGCCTTCGCGGACCCCGGCCGATGCAACATAGACCCGATTGCCAGCGAGGTGTCTCAGGATCGCAGCCGCCATTGGCGACCGGACGGCATTCATGGTGCACGCAAATAGGACGGCTGATGGCAGCCCCAACGTGCGCGGCATCCGCTCAGACCTTCCAATAGAGCGAACAGATCAGCGTAAAAAGCCGTCGCGAGGTCGAATGATCGATCGTGATCTTGCCCTGCAAGCGATCACTTAGCAAATGACTGCCTTCATCATGCAGGCCGCGTCGTCCCATATCGATTGTCTGTATTTTTGAGGGCGGCGCTGACTTGATCGCCTCATAATAACTATCACAGACCATGAAATAGTCTTTCATGATCCGGCGTAGTGGCGAGAACGACAAGACGTGCGTAACAAGCGGATCGTCGTTTTCGCTCGCTACGTCAAAAACCAGACGATCATCGAGCCGCCCCAATTTGAGCTTGTAGGGACCTTCGTCGCGCTCATTGAGTGCGAATGAGTTTTCGTCCAGCAGGTCATAAATTGCGACCTCGCGATCATGTCGCGCGGCCTGATTGACCCGCACCGATAATGATGCCTCATCAAGATTGATTTCAATCAATCTATTGCGTGAGAGTTCTTGCGATGCGTGGGCTGACTCGGGCATGGCGGCTATCCACTGCTCGGCTTGAGGCGAACCTCAACGGAACGACGATGCGCTTCCAAACCTTCGGCGCGCGCCAAGGTCATCGCCGGAGTCGCGAGGTGTGCAAGAGACGCAGCATCAAGCTTAATTATTGAGGTCCGCTTCATGAAATCAAGCACGCTCAGCCCCGATGAGAACCGCGCGCTGCGCGCTGTCGGCAAAACATGGTTGGTACCAGCCACGTAATCGCCAATGACCTCTGGTGTCAGTTTTCCAAGAAAAATCGCACCGGCGTTGGAGATCTGATTGGCCAAAGCTTCGCAATTTGTCGTTGCAATCTGGAGGTGCTCAGCGGCCAGCCGGTCGGCCAGGGGCGGTGCCTCGGAGAGGCTATCAAGAATGATGATGCCGCCAAAGTCCTGCCAGCTAGCCCGGGCAATCTCCACGCGTGGCAAGGCAGCGAGTTGCCGGTCAACTGCCGCAACAACCGCATCCGCAAAAGCGGTATTGTCAGTCATCAGGATCGATTGAGCGGCGCTGTCGTGCTCAGCCTGCGCAAGCAGGTCAGCGGCGATCCATTCTGGATCGTTATCAGCATCGGCAATGATCAGCACTTCAGATGGCCCGGCAATTGAGTCGATCCCGACCTTGCCGAAGACCTGCCGTTTGGCGGTCGCAACATAAGCATTGCCCGGCCCAACGATGGTTGCCACCGGATTGATCGTCTCAGTGCCGTAAGCCAGCGCCGCAACAGCCTGTGCGCCGCCGACCCGGTAAACCTCATCAACACCGGCAAGATGGGCGGCAGCCAGCACCAACGGATTGATCACGCCATCAGGCGTCGGCACGACCATGACAACGCGAGGGACACCGGCGACTTTGGCGGGTACGGCATTCATGATCACCGAGCTTGGATAGGAGGCGAGGCCGCCAGGCACATAGAGGCCAGCAGCATCGACTGGCGTCCAGCGATCCCCCAACTCGGCACCGATTTCGTCTTGATAACGACGACTTTCGGGCCGCTGACGCTGATGATGCGCATGTACACGCTGGTGCGCCAGCTTGAGGGCGTCAAGCGCGTCCGATGTGCACTCTGCCGAGGCAGCCGTAAGCTCGTCCTGATTGATGCGCAGCGCATCTGTCGTCAACTGAAGGCGATCGAACTGGGCCGTGTACTCAACCAAGGCGCGATCCCCTTGCGTGCGGACCCTCTCAATAATCTCTCGCACGGCGGCGTCTATATCGTCGGAGACTTCGCGTTTGAGCGATATAAAGAACGCAAAGGCTGCCTCGAATTCCGGGTCCTGAGTGCTGAGCCGCTGCGGCATGACCTATCCTTGGGTTGAGCTTTCTCGATATACCGTTGGCATTGGCCGAGAGAAATACTTATGTGTCGGTATGTTCCGGTCGTGAACCCGTGGCCCAAACGGCACCAAGGTCGCGCATTTCTGCCTCGACATATTCTACGTCGAGACCAATAGCAGCATCTCCGGCGAAAATCAGCGACACGAAGCCCGCCGGATCTCCCTCAGCGTGTGCTTCGTACTGAATCGCAAGCAGACTGAGCACGCGCTTCTTGTCGGCCAAATCTATATTCTTCAGTCGCGCCGACTTCACTTGCTCAAAGCGCAACGCCGCGCGACGTCGAGCAAATGCCGGGGTGTTGCCCTTTGCCGAATCCGATTTCGCTTTATCTTGCGCGGCAGCCCAATCGAAACGGTTCAGTAACGCGGCAAATCGCTTCTCTCGTGGCAAATAGGCAATATCTGAGACCATCAGCACGGCGTCTTGTAGATGCGCCGAGACAATCTGTAGGTCTTCGGGCTCGAGCGCGATGAGTTTTAGGTCGGTCATATAGCGGCTTTGCATACGTTAGCGGGCGGAGTAATTCAGATAGCGAGCCTGCGGGCCGCGCGCAACCGTCCCGGCATCGCCCGATCCGGCCCGCCTGGCATACCTGGCCGGCAAACCCGGTTCAATCAGCCGCCAAACGCTCGATATCGGCACCGCAGGTTGACAATTTCTCCTCGAGTTTCTCAAAGCCTCGGTCGAGATGGTAAACGCGATTAATAACCGTTTCACCGTCGGCAACCAGGGCGCCGATCGCCAATGACACGGACGCGCGCAGATCCGTCGCCATAACCGGAGCTCCACGCAACCTGTCAACACCGCGCACCGTTGCCGAATCGCCGTTCAATTGAATGTCCGCACCAAAACGAGCAAGTTCCTGGACATGCATGAACCGGTTTTCAAAAATCGTCTCGCGTATCACGCTGGTCCCGTCCGCCGTTGCCATAAGTCCCATGAACTGAGCCTGCAGGTCTGTCGGAAAACCGGGAAATGGCTGCGTTTCAACCGAAACCGGGCGAATACCACTGCCATTGCGCCGCACCCGGATGCCGGCATCCGTATCAGTTACCTCCGCGCCAGTCTGCTCAATGACATCGAACGCGGTCGCCAACAACTCGCGCCGGGCGCCAACGAGCTCAATGTCACCGCCGGTTGCCGAAACCGCCATGGCAAACGTACCCGTCTCGATGCGGTCCGGTAGAACGTTGTGCACAGCACCTTCGAGACGATCGACGCCTTGCACGTGCAGTGTCGACGTGCCGATCCCCTCAATACGGGCCCCCATCTTGTTGAGACAAGCGGCCACATCTCCGATTTCCGGTTCCCGGGCAGCGTTTTCAATGACCGTCTCGCCCTTGGCAAGGGTCGCTGCCATCAGCACATTGTGCGTCGCGCCAACCGACACTTTGGGAAACGTGATACGATTACCGATCAGTCCGCCCGGTGCTTTCGCAACGACGTAACCTGCGTCGATGTCGATTTCGGCACCGAGGCGCTTCAACCCCATCAAATGAAGGTCAACAGGCCGAGTTCCGATTGCACAGCCACCGGGCAAGGAAACGCGTGCTTCGTGCATCCGTGCGAGCAGCGGTCCGAGCACCCAGAAACTTGCCCGCATGCGTGACACCAACTCATACGGTGCAGTCGTATCAACGATATCGCGGGCATCGAAGTGAAACGTCTCGCCGATATAGGCGGCCCGGCCAGGCCGCTTGCCATCGACCTGATGGTCGAGCCCGTGATTACGCAGGATGCGGGCGAGCAGATTGACATCTGCCAGATTTGGCACATTTTTCAGGGTCAGTCGGTCCGGTGTCAGCAAACTCGCAATCATCAGCGGCAACGCCGCGTTTTTCGCACCCGAGATCGGAATCTGCCCGTTGAGCTGGTTTCCACCAACAATTTTGATACGATCCATGCGGGTCCCTCCACTGGATATTGATTGTCAGCGGCGCCACAGTGGGCGCGGCTGCTGGCCGGGCAATATGCCGGATTCGCAGATTAAATGTTGTCCGGGTTCGCAGATTTGCGGGCTCGGGCATAGTCTTTGCGCTTTTTGAGATTGGCGCGAAGCTGCTGCGCCAGGCGCTCCTGTCGCTCAGCGCTGCGGGCTTTGCCGGGTTGCTTGTGTTTTTCGGCGCCTTCGCCGCCCGATTTCGTCGCTACCATTTGCTCCATTATTCCTTGTGCAGAATAATCATTCTAGCGCTATGCCGAGTGGTCAGTGTGCCCTGCAAATGTCGCTAAGAACACCTGCATGAGCAACGGGTCTCTTATATTCTGGTTGCCGCGTCAACTGATGTGGATCAATGGATTGCGACAAAACTCGCAGAAATCATGACCACCAGCCGCAAATCGCATCTTGCAGTGCCCAAGACTCTATGGCAGTTTCCGCCGCTCTGACGCGTTGTCCGCATCGCTGCAACGACGCATTAAGCTGCCGTAGCTCAGGGGTAGAGCA
>JAGDYV010000224.1:0-13514 GCA_049116495.1 Hyphomicrobiaceae bacterium
GCATCGGCGAAGATGATGTTCGGGCTTTTACCGCCAAGCTCCAGGGACACGCGTTTGATGTCATCGGCTGCCGCCTTGACGAGAGCGGCGCCGGTGCGCCCCTCACCGGTAAAGGCGATCTTGTTGATCAGAGGATGCGTCGCGATGTGATCGCCAAGTGCGCCGCCGGGCCCAGGCAGGACATTGAGGACGCCCGCGGGGAGACCGGCGGCTTGGGCCGCCTCCGCCAAGAGGAGCGATGTTACCGGTGTATTGCTTGCAGGCTTCAAAATTGCGGTGCAGCCACTGGCAATGGCTGGTGCGACTTTCCAGGCCGCAGCCAGGATGGGAAAATTCCAGGGGGTGATCTGTGCAACGACACCAACGGGCTCGCGCACCGTGAAATCCATGAGGTCGGCGCCCATCGGAATGGTGTTGCCGAAGAATTTGTCCATGGCGCCGGCATAGTATTCAAACACGCGTGCGGCGGCCGATACCTCGTTGAGAGAGTTGGATATGGTTTTTCCGCCGGACATCGTCTCGGCTGTTGCGATCTCCTGTGAACGGTTTCGAATGGTGTTGGCGATCTCCTGCAACACCCGCCCCCGATCGAACGGCAGCATACGAGGCCAGGCACCGGCAAAGGCACGCCGGGCGGCGGCGGCTGCCATATCGACGTCCTCGATGCCGGCCTTGGCGACGGAAGCATAACCGGCACCGTCGATCGGGCTGCTAACCGTGAAGGTTTCGCCGGAGACGGCTGGCACAAATTCGCCGTCAATGAAGAGTTGGAACTGCCTCAATTTGGTCATGCCTATGCGAACTTCAGCGCTTCGCCAGCGAGTTTCTTGGCAGCTTCAGCGGGATCAGGTGCACCATATATTGCCCGGCCAATGACCGCATAGGCGCGGCAGCCTTTCGCCGCTTTGAAGCAATCTGAAATGTTGCCGCCCAGTGCGCCAATGCCTGGGATCACCAGGCTCGGCGTCTTGGTGGCCTTGCGCAGCCAGGTTGCATGATGGCGCACTTTCTCGTCCGTATTGCCTGGTACGATAAAATGGTTGGCACCATGATCGACGGCACGCTTGAATATATGATCAAGCGCATCGTCGACAACATAGCCGCCGCCACTGGCGTTGTAGTCCTTGAGTGGCAAATCGCCTCCGACCAGCGGCATCAATCCAGCATCAATCGAACCGCCGACAAAGGCGTCAACCGCTCTTGGCCCGGCAAGTGGAAACAGGATCAGTCCTGACACGCCTGCTTCAGCCGCAAGCGCGCAGAATTTCGACCCCATGTCCGGTATATCCGGTCCGGCCTTCTGATGATCGTAGATGATCGGCAGATCTGTCACCTCACGAAGCGCGGCAATGGCGCCCGGTAGGCCGAGCCGCAATGCCAATGTCAGGCCGATTTTGTAGCCAATGATGCCTTCTGTTTTCGTGCTGGCCTCAACGGTGCGCAACACGTCGTAAACCGTGTCGCTGTCAAGCGCCGGCATGATGCCGTGACTGGTCTTAAAGGATAGAACCTTCTTTTTTGACCGGGGAGTTCCGGCTTTCGTCTTCTTTGTCGGTTTTGCCATGCGCTATCTGTCGCTCGATCTATTCACACCGGATGGAAGTTATGACGCCCGATCTACTGACCTTCTTCCATGCGCTTAATCGTGCGCAAGGCGCTTGGCTTGATGTCTTTTATGTCAAGGCTGACATCAAGCGCATTGATGCTGTGCGTCAGGTCGCCAAGTGAAATGATATCCACGCCAAGTTGGGAAATCGGACCAATCGTCTGTTCGTTGATGCCACCTGAAGCCTCTGTCATGGCCCGGCCATCCACGATCTTGAGGCCTTCGCGCATCTCGTCGAGGTCCATGTTGTCGAACATGATGATTTCAACGTTGACCGCCAGCGCTTCGCGAACCATGTCGAGTGTTTCGCACTCGGCCTCGATCTTGAAGGTGTGTTGTGCGTGCGCGCGGATTGTGTTGACCGCGTTGGTCAGGCTCCCGGCTGCCTTGATGTGATTGTCCTTGATCAGGATGCAATTGCTCAAATTGAAAATGTGGTTGTGCGCACCACCGACGCGGACCGCGTACTTCTGCAGCACGCGCAGGCTCGGCCAGCCTTTTCGGGTGTCCGTGACCCGCACATTGGTACCCTTCACCATATCCATATAACGCCGCGTCTTGGTCGCGATGCCGGAAAGCTGCTGGATCCAATCCAGCGCGCATCGCTCAATGGCGAAGAATGTCGACGTTCGTGCCGTGATTTTCAGCAATGTCGTACCAGGCGTTACCTCGTCGCCATCGCGAACGGCATGCTCAACCTCGGCGCTCTCGTCCAACATTCGAATCGTTTCGTCCGCGAGCAGGAGGCCGCAAACGATGCCATAGTCTTTCGCGTAGATTTGGCCGGTTTGCACGGGATCATCATCGAGCACCAGGAAACCGCCAGTGGTGTCGCCGGCGGCAAGTTCTTCTCGAAGCCCTGCTTCAACGAATGGGCGGATCATGAATCTGTTGAGCTGCATTTCGCTACCTTTCAGCGATCACTCTGTTGGTCGGTGATTAACGATTGGTCGGGTTTTCAGTTGGTGGACATGCGATCGGTGTAGGCCGCGCCGGCTTTCATGATGAGTTTCAGGCGGTCGCGGTTTTCAAGCACGCTGATATCATCGAGCGGGTCGCCATTGACGATCAAAACGTCGGCAAGACGGCCAGGCGCCAATGCACCCAGATCATCGCGGCCGATGCATTCGGCGGCTTTTGATGTCGCTGACACCAGAACCTCCATTGGCGACATGCCGAGATACTCGACCATGAAGCGGAGCTCCACCATGTTTTCGCCAACCAGCAACCGGTGCGATTGATCCGTTCCCATGGCGATCTTCACGCCGCGGCGCACAGCTTCGCGCCAGATCGGGAATTGCTCGGTCTGCATCTTGCGGTGAATTTCGGTGTCTTTTTGTGCTTCTTCACCGAGTTGCTGCTGGCCCCACGCGGCATTCTTTTTGCGATGCTCGATCGACATTGGCACAAGTGCCAGCGTCGGCACCCACCAGGTGCCTTGCTTGACCATCCGGTCGATACATTCTTCGTCGATGAACCAGCCATGCTCTAGCGAATGGACGTCTGCCTGCAACGCGGTGCGAATGCCATCAATGCCTTCGGCATGAACAGCAACGGGTTTGCGTTTCGCCCCGGCCTCTTCGACGGCGCATCGCAATTCTTCCAGTGTAAACTGCGGTTCATCCCAACTATCGGTAACCGACGTGATGCCGCCGGTTGCGCATATCTTAATGAAATCCGCGCCGGCCATCAGAAGCTGGCGCACGAGACGGCGCACACCATCCACGCCATCGGCCACGGCATCGGGCAGCCACGTTCGTTTCGGGATCCGCATGCCGGCCGGCACCCAGAAGTCGCCGTGACCGCCGGTTTGCGAGACCATGGCAATGGATATCTGCAGTCGCGGGCCGGCGATGATGCCTTCCTCGATGGCCTGGCGAAAACCGGCATCGGCTCCGCCCATGTCGCGGGCGGTCGTGACGCCGCACGCGAGGGTTTCCTCGATGATCTGCGTTGACCGCAGGACATTGTAGGTTGGTGAGTTGAGTAGGTGACGGCGAACGTCGCGGGAACGGTAGGTGCCGTGCACGTGGCAATCAATGATGCCGGGCATGACGGTATGACCGGATGCGTCGATAACGTGCGCATCGCGAGGGATCTGCAGAGTACTTTTCGTGCCTATGTGTGTTATGCGGTCATCATCGATGAGTACCACGCTGTTTTCAATTGGGTCCCCGCCGAGCCCGTCGATAGCGCGTCCACCCACTATTGCTTGCAAACCCATTGTCACTCCCTGGCCGTCGGTATCGATTGCAGACTGTAAGAGTAGCGCGCGGGGATGTCGAACGGTTACGATATCGAATAGAGAATAAGTCGTAACGCGATTGTCCAATGACAGATCAAGCTCTAATGCTGCATTTGACCTTGCCGATCAGAGGCGTGACGATGGCGATAACTGGGCTGTTGTGCCGAAGTTCGATTCGGTTGATGTCGTATGGGAGTGCATCGTGAAATTCGCGCCTGCTGATCATGATATTCGCGGGGTGCTGTTCGATTGGGGAGACACCCTGGTGCATCCGCCAGGTATTACCACCGATGTTGACGGCCACTTTGGCTGTGTCGAAGCGTTCTTCAGGGAAGATCTCCCTGAACGTTTTTCCTTGGCGCAAAGCGCAGGCGAGACCGAATGGCAGGCGTTCAAATCACACTATGCATCCGTCGCGGCCGATCAAATCAAGATGAGCTCGGAAACCGGGCAGGAGCACAGTTTTGAAGAGAGATTTGCCCGAACGCTGGCACTGACTTTCCCAACTGAGAAGACGGATGCGGCGACCTCAGCCTGGATGGCGAGTAAATTCGGTGCCCGTGTCGCCGCGGAGTGCTGGCAAATCAAGGATGCCGAGACCGTTTTGCCAAAATTGAAGGACAGGCTGAAACTCGGGCTGCTCTCCAACTATCCACATGCTCCGGCCGTGCACGCGTCGCTTGAGCGTTTCGATCTGCTTCGCCATCTCGATGAGATCACGGTTTCCGGTCTGACCGGATGGGCAAAACCTGATCCACGCGCCTTCGCGCAGGCTGCCGAGGTGATGGGGATGTCGCCTCAGCAGTTGCTTTATGTTGGCGACGACGTTGTCAATGACATGGATGGCGCGAAAGCCTTCGGCATGCACACGGCCTGGCTGCCAAGAAAAGGGCAGGGCGGGGAGCATCCATCCGTCGATGTGACGTTGGAAGGTTTGACCGATCTTGTTGGGCTTTTGATCGGCGGTCATGTTCCGTCGAATGGATGATATGTGAGAACCAGATGTCAATCCCTCTGATCTTGCTCACCGGATTTCTTGGCAGCGGCAAGACCACGCTGCTCAACGCGCTTTTGCGGCACCAGAATTTCGATGGCACGGCGGTGCTCGTGAATGAAATTGGAACCGTTGGCATCGACCACAATCTGGTGATCGGTGCCAGCGACGACATCTTGTTGCTGGAAGGCGGTTGCCTGTGCTGCCAGCCCAAGGGCAGCGTTGCAGAAGGTGTCTCTCGACTCCTGATGCTTGAGCCTGCGCCAAAACGTATCGTCATCGAAACATCAGGTGCCGCCAACCCGTTCCCGATACTGGAAACGCTGAGCCAACATCCTCAGGCTTCCACCGGTTTTCAGTTCCCGCTGGTCACGACAGTGATTGATTGTGTGCATGGTCAAGCGACACTGGCGCAACACTCAGAAGCGCGTTTTCAACTCGGCGCGGCAGATGTCGTGATACTCGGTAAGGCCGATCTGGCGACCGCGCTGGATAAATCGGCGATGACCGATATCATTTCGAAAACAAACCCTGCCGCGCTGCGTCTTGATGGTGCCGGCGATGTTTTGCCAGATGGTTTCGTTGAGGTCCTCAGCCGACCCCTGGAGCTTTCTCATGCACGACCTGTGATGCCCATTGCGTCTGTCGAAAACGTCCATGATGCGTCGGAATTTGAAACGGTTGGGTTGGCGTTTGATGGCTGGCTGGAAGCGGCTGCTGTTCAGGATTGGATCGATGAAGTTCTCAATCTCTACGGCGGCAACATCCTGCGCATAAAGGGGATACTCAATCTCAGAGAATTTGAGCGCCCGGCGGTGTTGCAGTGTGTGCGTGACATCGTGCATCCGATCGAGCTGTTGGATGTGCAGGCAGGCCAGGCGATCGGTTGGGAGGCGAAACGTAACAATATTGTGGCGATCGGCTGGGATATGCATCCGGACCTGCTGCGTGAGGCTCTGACGTCGTTGGCCGATCAGGCGAAGTAGTCTCTGGTTCGTCGCGATTGCCACGAGCCGGACCAACGATCCGGCTCGCGCTTCGATCAGCTAGTTGATGCGGCATGGAATGGCCCGGAAACGACACTTCCAACCGACGGTGAGAGGAACGCATGTGCGTTTCGGTTTGGCTGCGACATGGGTCTTGGCCCAGGGCCGGCCGATCCGGTGGCGTACCTTGATGCGCCAGGCTCTGACGGCCGATTTCGTCGCCCGGGCGACGGTGGCACCTTGTTTTCCGGTCGCGTGTACGAAATAGGATTTGCAGGTTTTCGGCGCTTGCAACGTGCCGGCAACGGCGGGTGTCACCAGGCCTGCAGCTGTCAGGAGGAGGCCGAAAGTGAAGGCGGTCATTGCGATGCGATGAGAGGTCATGATGTTCAATCCTTAGATGGTGTGTGGGTCAATAGCCGCGCAATACGGCGCACATTATTGGGTCGCCGCTGACCCCGTAATGGTTCATCCATTTTCAAAAAATATATTCTTTGACGACCGCATATATTCCGCCGGCGCGATAGCGCGAATAGAAACACGCCCCGGCGTACCAGGGCGTGTTTCGTGTCTTAGTTGGATCCGCCCCTTGACGGGCAGTTGTGCGCTATTTTGCAACCCGCCGACCGGCGCCGAGTGCGGCGTGCCCGGCCCGGGGCCGCGGTGTGCAGTCGTTTTTGAAGTGTACCCATGCCGATGCAGGGCCGTGTTTGACTTTCAATCGACGGGTCTGGTCTACCTTGCCCACTTTCTGCGCGTTTTTGGAGGACCAGACGTACGACTTGCCGGACTTCTTGAATGTCACCTTGAACCATTTGCCAGGTGCGCCGCCTTTACGCTCGTGGCGAACCCATGCGTGGCCTTTTTGATTAGCATGCACCGCCATACGGGTCGTCATCGGGCGGGGGCAGGCACCGGTTTGCTTGACCTTGTAGGACAGTTTCGCGTGCGTGACCTTGAACTTGTCGCAGTCCACCTTGATCCGCTTCCAGGGTGCGGCAAGGCCGTTCTTGATACGAATGCGACGAACCTGGTCGACGTTTCCGACTTCCTGCGTGTCGTGCTTGACGAACAGATAGCGATTGCCAACCTGCTTGGTCTTGAAAGCTATCCAGGCGCTCGGCGGTCCGCCCTTGCGTTCGCGGCGGTAGTGGCCGGTGCCTGGCCGGTTTGACTCGACAACCGTTCGGATCGTGAGTTTGCGCGGGCAGGCATTGCCCGTCATGCTGTAGTCCAGCTTCGCACTCAGCGTTTTATACGGCGCCGTATCCGGCAAGCAGATGACGTTGAAGCCGATTCCGATATTACGTTTCTCTCCGACCGTGCCTTTGACGAAGCCGCCACGGTAGTATTGTGTCAGTACGCCGGCCCAGAGGACGTGGCCAGATGACGTTGTGCGTTGTTGATTGAAGACGGACTTGCCTTGGGTTAGGCGCGCATTGCAAGCCCGTACGATCGCGTCTTCACTTGCCTTGCTCAGGCCAAGCTCGCGGCCGCCCTTCGCAACATCGAGAGTGGCATTTGCCCGGTTGCGATCTCCTCTGCCGCCGAATGTTTTAACCGCCAGGCCGCTCATATACGTGCCCGGTTGGCCGTCCTCGGTCATGCCAAAGCTTTCGGACATGCCGGTGCCCATCTTCTTGATGTAGTTGCTCACGCCTCTCGCATTGGCGTCGACCCGGACTTGAAAGTATACAGGACGGTTTGAGATGCGCTGCCATTTGCCATTCTTTGCCTCGACGTAGATCGTCGGGCTCGGGCCGTTTATTTTGGCAGAGAATTCGCGAATTCTTGGTTCGGCGGCAGCGTTGCCGGCAACGACTGTAAGACCGGCGATGACGGTTGCCGCAACACCGATCGGTTTCAAATGGGTGGTTTGCATGGGTTCTCTCCTACTCCAAAGCGTTTCGATAGTCATAGGTCGCGGCTGAGAACGAAAAGGTTCAAAGAAAAAGGGCCACCCAAACGGGCAGCCCTGATTGCGAGCCATTTTAGTGACTCACTTCGCCAGATTGTAGGCGGCTTTCAGCATGCCGCAGGCCGAGCGGCCATTCTTCGAAGCCGAGTTCGTGACCAGTGCAGCTTCCACGTTGCCCGGGAACTTCATTTGACACGTATGGATTTGATTGCTGCCAACACGGTCGCCGCCGTGAAAGAACAAGCCGGCATTCGATCCTTGGTTTGATGAGCGCTGCCAGCCCAACTTCAGTTGGTCCATCTGCTGGCACGAACTCTTCGATAGAAGCTTCGAAGACGTTCCCCGGCAGCGCAACGTTGTCATGAACTTTGCCATCTCAACGGCTGAGAGCTGAAAGTTGGCGTGGCCTCCACAATCCTGCATGCCAGCCTCTGCATTGGAACCAGCGCTGTTCGGCGAATTGACGTTATAGGCCTTCGCATGCGGTCGTGACGTCAGACGGCGGCAGGTGAGTTGTTTCACACCTGACGGCCGTGCGATCCGCCGGCGCAGGTAGCGAAGGTAGTGGCCGGCATAGTTGGCCTTGGTCACGGTACGGCCAGCCAATCTCGGTACCAAGACCCGCAGCAGAGCGTAGTTCATATTCTTGTAGGCATAACTCTTCTTGGCATGTGTCCCTTTGCGGACAACGAATTTTATACCGTCCCATCCGTTCTTCCAGGAACCATGTTTTCCTTCTGCCTTGAGCTGCTTGAACCTTTGATCCAGTCCAGAGGTGTGGGTCAGCAACTGACGAAATGTCAGGCTGTCTGATTTGCGAAAGCCCTTGCCGCGGATCAACCAGGTTTTGGGCAACCATTTGTAGATCTTGGCATCAACACCGAGGCCGCGTTTTTTGAGCAGCTGCAGCGTTGCGACCGCCGTCCAGGTCTTGGTTGCGCTCATGACATTGATGCGCGTGCGTGGGCGCATTTTTTTGTTTCCGTCGCCGGGGCGTTGCGCCCAGCCGCCGGCACCGCGACGCCACACTTTACCGCCTTTCGCGATGGCAAAGCCGTAACCGACCACATTCCCGTTCAAGTCGCTGGCGAGCTTTTGCTTGAATTTGTCGAGATCGACGCCACCAGCGGAGATTGTGCCCGCGGACACCGGCAGCGCGAGCATGATCAGCACTGAACCAAGACCGCACGAAAGTGCTGCAGATTGACCGTTCGTTGAGAGACGCATGTCGATTCCTCCTTCTAACACTGCGATGTCTCAGTGGTCGCATCGCCGACGCAAAAGGTTCACGCCTCAGACAAGATGGTTCGGTGCCTTGAAGCACGCGGTGCTTGCTGTGGCTTGCTGCTCTAGGGCGACCAGCTCTGTTGCTTCGGCATCCAGTATTCGCGGTTGTCTTGTTTTCTGTTACGAAAACGGCACCGAGGTCGTTGGGAAACACTTCGGAGGCCGTGCATAAGCAAGCGGACAACGACCTTCCTGCAAGGACCGTTGTCTTGATTGGGAGAACGTTCAGGCATGTCGGTACGATTGCATCTGACAAGTGGCCAAGGTCCGGCAGAGTGTCGTATGGCGATGGCTCATGCGTTACGGCGGTTGCTTGAGGAGGCATCCGATGCCGGCGTCGACGTCGATACGACAGAAGGACGTAATGCCCATGGGTGCGGGCCACAATCGGCGCTGGCTATGATCCACGGAGACGGTGCTGAAGAGTTCGCAAAGCGCTGGATCGGTTCGATCCTGTGGGTCTGTAGAAGTCCCCTTCGGCCAAATCATAAGCGCAAGAATTGGTTCATCAGCTGCCAGGTGATTGACCCACCTGATGTGATCGGTGACGGCATCAATCCGGCGGATGTGCAATACGAAGCGTTCCGCGCAGGTGGTCCCGGTGGTCAGCATCAGAACAAGACCGAAAGTGCCATTCGGGCGATCCACCGGCCAACGGGCCTGAGCGCCGTCGTGCGGGAAGACCGTTCACAGCATCGCAACAGAGCGGTTGCCCTCGTTCGTCTTGGCGAATTGATTGATGCTTCAAAAGTGCTCAGCGAAGTTCAGGATCGTGCGCGCCTGCAGGCGGCGCACGCCGAGCTTGAGCGTGGCAGTCCAAATCGCACTTTCCATGGCGAGAAATTTCTTGAGGTGTAAATGAGGCAGCGGACCACGGCGGCACATCTGATGACGGTGGTGAGCAATGCGTAAGGCGGCGCGCAACGTTTGAGCCTTCGTCCTTTGTCGGGGCGTATCGCAGCCGGACATCGCGCGCCGTCAAATGTGGATTATCCTGCGAGGTGTCGGACAGGACGTTTCAGCCCGAGGTTCTCGCGCAGCGTGCGGCCTTCGTATTCACGACGAAAGAGGCCGCGGCGCTGCAGCTCGGGGACCACGAGGCGTGTGAAACGCTCAAGACCGGTTGGAACCACGGGCGCTGCGATCATGAAACCGTCGCAACCCCTGCCGCGGTACCATGCCTCCATGACATCGGCGACCTGGACGGGGTCGCCCTTAAACATGTTGCCCGCCATCTGCGGCAGGATCCGGCGATACGTTTGTCGCACACTGAGCCCTTGTTCCTTGGCGACCTGGAAAATGGCATTGCTGATGCCGGTCGGACCGGCATGCTGGTCGGGCAAGCCCGGCATCGGACCATCGAGGGGATAGCCCTTCATGTCGTGTCCGGTCATCTTCGAGAGATAGTCGACGCCGACGGCGGGCGGCACCAGATCATCCAGCTCTCCGGCAAGATCATCGGCCTGTTGTTGCGTCTCGCCGACAAAGATCGTGACGCCGGCGAGGATCTTGAGATCGTCCGCCTCGCGGCCGTATTTTGCGAGACGGTCCTTGAAGTTGGCATAAAGCGTCTGGGCGGCTGGCAGCGTCGCCTCGATAGCGAAGATGCAGTCGGAATGCCGCGCCGCAAGATCGCGACCGGCTTCCGATTGACCAGCTGAGAATATGACGGGGTGGCCCTGCGGTGGGCGCGGCGCATTAAGTGCTCCGGCAACCTGGAAGTGCTTGCCCTTGTGGCCGAGGACCTGGACTTTGGCCGGATCAAGGAAGCGCCCACTTGCCTTGTCCTGTGGAAAGGCATCGTCGGCCCAGGAGTCCCAAAGGCCCTTTACGACGTCGGCGAACTCGTTGGCGCGTTCGTAACGGATGTCGCGCGCTACATGCTCACTGTGACTGAAGTTCAGTGCATCGTTGGGATCGGATGTGGTCACGAGGTTCCACCCCGCACGGCCACCGCTGATGTGATCCAGCGAGGCAAAGCGTCGTGCGACGTGAAATGGCTCGTCGTATGTCGTGGTCGTCGTGGCGACAAGACCGACGTGCCGGGTGACCATCGCCAGCGCCGAGAGCAGCGTGACGGGCTCAAACACGCCCGGCCGGTCGGACGGCGAAGTTGCAGCAAAGAGGTCCGGCTTGTTCATATTTCGCACGCCGTTGCCATCAGCGAGAAAGAGCAGGTCCATTTTTCCAGCCTCTGCGATCTGGGCGAGGCGCGTGGCATTGGCAATGTTCGCTGCGGGATTGTCCCAGGCGTCGGGATGCCGCCACTCTCCGACGTGACTGCCCTGGGCGTTGGCGTTGGCGGCAAGGATCATCGGCATGGTTGGTGAGCCCGGTAATTGGAAGGTCCGGCTATCGACAATGCGTTCATGACGAAGATCTGTCCAGCGTCATGAAGACCCCCAATTGGACTTCGACGGACAGACTTCATTGCGCTTTTCGAAAATCGTTGGTGGCGGAACAGCACGGGAGGGAATGATCAACCGATGCAGCAGTGTTCCGACTGAAGGTTCAGATTGAGGACGAAGCTGGCGTCGAAAACTATGATGCAACATTGGTCGCGCCACCACTGATGGTCATGGTGAATGATATTAATATGCATTTATTTATTGGATGACTTTATTGTTAATGTGAACTGGATCATATTCGAATTACGGGAACAAATATAATATTTAAAAACGTTAGGTATTCGCAACAATTAATAACCTGTTAACTTTCGAGGTGTTCTCGTGAAAATAATCAATCGATCGCTCTCCGTGGTAAGTGTGCGCCTCGCGTTGTTACTCGCCTTGGCTACATTCTTCTCTCTGGAATCTCATTCCCCATTGAGTGTTCGGCCGGCCATTGCCGACGGCGGAGGGAGTGACGCCAATGAGGCCTTGGAAGCTAATTTCAAAAAAAAGAGCGTGAAGCGCAAGCGCGGTCGAGGCACACGACGCGCAACTAAGCGCCGAAAGAAAACAACGACCGAGCGCCGTACGACATCAGGCAGGAAAACCGGCCGCCGTACGTATTCGTCAAAGAGAAAGAAACGTTCGACGCCGTCGAACCGAAGTCGTCGCGTGGTATCCAAACCTAAAACTGTAAAAAGGCCACGGCGCCCAATAGTCCACAACGACAAGTATGCCCGCGATGCAATCAAAAAGGCGGATGACGCTCGTAACGTAGCCCGCAAAGCGCATGATGACCTGATGACGGAAACGGGCGGAAAGACAGCCTCAACTGCAATTCGAGATCTAAAGACCGGCATTAACGAGGCGCGCTGGCGGTATGACATGATTGAAGAACAACTCGAGAGAGTTGAACGCCGAAAGGCGGGGCTTATACAACAAAAGAAGGACATCGACGACAAATCGATTTTTACCCCAAGTGATGTCGCCAAGAAGGGCGTGACGAAGTATGGCACGGGGAAAGCCCGTCAATATCTCGATAAAAAGGCTACACAACGCGCCATCCAGAAAGCAACGGAAGAGGCGGCCAAGCGGGAACTCGCCAAGGGCGGTCTAAAGTCTGTCGCGAGCAGAATTGTTGGCTTGGCATCGCTGTTGGGTGATCTGGTCAAGTACGGTGGCAAAAAGCTCATCAAGATTGATGTCTCCAATACGCTTGAGGAGTACATTCAACAAAATGGTATCACAGCCACGCAGTTGATCAGACTGCAGATCCAGCTTCAGACAGCGATAAACCGAGACAATCGGACCATCGAACGAATTCAAAAACTGAAGGTCGTGAGCGACAAGAGATTCGATGAATACCTAGTTGTCGATAAAGATGCGAAAAAGGCCTCCGGGCCTCAGTCGAAGGGCGCTGATGTGCGGCGTGCTACGGATGAATCCGGTGACGGGATTGAGAAAAAATTATACGAAGAAGGACGCCAACGCGCTCGAGAAAAGGCGAAGAAGAGTGCAAGGATCGAGGAAGCACCTCAGCGGAGCCACAAGCGGCGGACGAAAAAGCACGGGAAGCAATCGAAACGCCGTTCGCGTGCTTCTAGATATCACGACAGCCACTTCAAAGGGCGGCGCAAGCAACGCCGCCGTCACCGCCGGAGTAGAACAACCACACACAATCGACGATCTACGCCGTCGTCCAGTGGGTTTAGTATTGGCGTCTCGGTTGGCGGGGTTTCGATCAGCTTCTAGGTCGGATCAACGTTGCAGCGGCCTCTCGGATCGCCTTGAGGCCGTTGGGCGGAACGCGCTTCCAGATGCGAACACTGAAACACGTTGCCACCGGGATGGCGCTGCACGTTCTCGCCGACAGTATGAAGCGGGTGATCTCGATCATCCGCGCACCGGAACTGGTGAAAGGCGATTGCGTCTCTATTGCTGTCGTTCACGGCGACCATCGCAGCCAAGAACGCGGCCTGCCGGCCAGTAGAACGCTTCAAAGCGATTGTGCGGCTGTGCCGCAAAGAAGGTATCGCTCAGAACCTCTGCCATCGTTGGTCAATGGATGTGCGTCGTCATATGATTTGG
>JAGDYV010000225.1:0-13099 GCA_049116495.1 Hyphomicrobiaceae bacterium
TTGGCGAAATGGAAGAGCGCTACAAGCGGATGGCCGAGCTGGGCGTGCGAAGTATTGATGCCTACAACAACCGTGTCCGACATGCCATGCGGACCGGTGAGAAGCTTGGCCGTACCGTGCAAACCGGCTTTGATCCTGCGACCGGTGAGGCGGTGTTTGAACAGACGTCACTGGAGGCCGAACCGCTACCTTACATTGTAATCGTCGTCGACGAATTCGCCGACCTGATGGCGGTTGCCGGCAAAGAGATCGAAGGCCTCGTGCAGCGGCTGGCGCAAATGGCACGTGCTGCCGGTATCCACATGATTATGGCCACGCAGCGCCCGTCGGTCGATGTCGTCACCGGCACGATCAAGGCCAATTTCCCAACCCGCATTAGCTATCGGGTCGCGTCACGCATCGACAGTCGCACGATCCTCAACGAGCAAGGCGCAGAGCAATTGCTCGGTCAGGGCGACATGCTGTTCATGAGCGGCTCGGGAGATGTGCAACGCGTACATGGGCCGTTCGTGTCCGACGAAGAAGTCGAAGCGATCTCGACATCACTTTGTCGCGCCTATCCATCGGATTATATTGACGACATTCTGGTCGCCGATGCCGGTGGTGCGGATACGCAAGCCGGTCCGGACGACAAAGCCGGCGACCTTTACGAACAAGCCATTGCAATTGTGTTGCGCGACCAGAAGGCGTCCACCAGCTATCTCCAGCGCCGCCTTTCAATCGGCTACAATCGGGCCGCGGACCTCATCGACAGAATGGAGGCAGAAGGCGTCATCAGCCCCGCCAATCATGCCGGGCGCCGGGATATACTGTTGGCTGGCTAGGCAGCACCGACCGTATTGCCTGAAGTCAGGCGCTGGCCAACGCATCAAGACCGATTGCCAGTCTCGAATAGTATAACGATTATCGCATCCTATGCGGCCACAGTGGATGGTAGTGTATTCGCACTTGATGATCAGAACCGTCTGATCTAGGTCCGAACTAGAATCGCTTCTGTGTAGCGGCTTCGACACGTCCTTTTGCGCAAATCCGTAGGATGCCTCGTTCTTGTCTCATTGTTGCGTGACTGGCAATGTTAAGAACCTCACGCTCGCCGGTGCGACCGGTGCTTCGAACCGGTTTGGCGGGTCCGCAATTCGATCGGGCCGCGCGGTACAGTTATTCAAGGGATGAAGAATTGGCGATGAATTGCATTTCGAGATGGACGATCACTTCGAGCCTCTTGATGTCTGTCCTGCTAACGGCCGCAGCACCGGCTGCCATCGCACAGAACAAGAAAGTGCCGTCCAATCCCGTTGGCGCGGGATGGGATAGCAAAGTTAAACAGGCTGGTGGCGATGGCGCCCGGACGTTGACGTCGGAGCAGATGCAGTCCATCGACACGGTCAATAACTACTTCAATAATCTGAGCAATTTGAAAGGCTCGTTCGCGCAAACCAATCCAGATAGCAAGCTACAGCGTGGCAAATTTTATCTCATGCGACCGGGCCGCTTCCGGTTCGACTACAACCGACCGAGCCGTCAAGTCATCATCTCGGATGGCAAGTATCTGGCGATTCAGGATCTGGATCTGAAGAATGAAGATATTTACGGCCTCGAAAACACACCGTTTCGCATCTTGCTACGCGAGAATGTCAATTTGCTTCGAGATGCGCGGATCATGGCCGTCGAGCAATCAGACACTCAAATCGCCATCACATTGACGGACAAGAGCCCTGATTCACCCGGCCAAATTACGATCTACCTGAAACCGGGTCCGGAACCTGCCCTGGCCGGCTGGGTGACAACCGACGTGCAAGGTGGTGTAACGAAAGTTGAAGTGCACAATCTCGCGAGACCTGAAAAACTAGATCGCAAGCTGTTCAAACGTGAGCGACTATTTATGAAGTCGATCCAGTAAAGCGATACAGTCAGTCGGATAGATTGGAGGATTGCGCGAACTGTTGGACCAGGAGCCAAGGGCAGGTTGGATCGGATCCAAACCGCGAAATCTGCGCCAAACATGGTTAATTTGTTGTTTGTTCGCGACGTCGCAAGACTAATTCTGTGTATAAGTTTGACACATTCGGTAACAATTTCGTGATATCGATCACTTACGCCTATTGCAAGTCGCGATTTTGCGCTTAAGTTGTCTTTGACAGGTGGCGTCGTGATGTCGGCTGAGCCCCCCGTCTAGCCGACGACAAAACCTGCGGCACCGGTATCCCTCCCGGTGCTTACGCGCTGATAGCGCCAGGCGTTCAGTTCTCATCCCCCCCGAGAGCTGGACGCTTTTTTATTTCGTACATCGACACCACGACATTAGGCTGATCGCTTGGCCGGTTGAAACGGTGCGCTCGCTTCACGCATCGTCTCACCCATATCTTTCAGGCGAATGGTTAAAGCTTCGATAACTTTGTCCGTCAAAGCAATGTCTTCCTGCATTAAATCGTGCACTTGCTGGCGCGGAATTCTCAAAACCTTAGCTGGACCGCGCGCCACGCAGGTCGCGCTGACGTCGAGCTCTACAATCATCGCCAACTCTAGCAAAATCGCACCGGATGGAATTTGAGTCTTTATCTCCGCACCATCGGCATCCGTCGTCAGGCACTCGGTGTTGTCGTCCATCATAAAATATGCCGCATCCGCAGCTGCGCCGGCGGCTACTATTTCCTCGCCAGGCGAGAACGCGCAGCGTTCGCAGACACCGGACATCGCCGTCAATTGTGCTGGCGACAATGTGCTTAAAAGTGGAATAGTTTGCAGCAGGCCGGATATCGCAGTCATGACGGATGATCCCCGCTCGGGTCGACTTCGGGCACACACCTGGGCCCAATCGACGAATGAAAACTTCGTCGAACGTTCAACTGATTCGTGCCGATCTGTCAGCGATGTCGCGCGCTACTGCGCGCGAATTATAGGCCCGAGCGTCTCATTGGCACTGGTGCGGCTCGCGGCATGATTGATCAGTTATCCGCATAAAACGCGGCACTGCGGTCGGTTACGGTACAAGCTTGTAACCACCGGTCTCCGTCACGAGAATTTCGGCATTGGAAGGGTCCCGTTCGATCTTCTGACGCAAACGATATATGTGCGTCTCGAGTGTATGGGTCGTTACACCGGCATTGTAACCCCAGACTTCCTCCAGCAGGACGTCGCGGGTGACAACCTTTTCACCGGCTCGATAAAGAAACTTCAGTATCGAGGTCTCCTTCTCCGTTAGACGGATTTTGGAACCGTTTTCCTCAACAAGGATCTTGCCTGCGGGCTTGAAGGTATAGGGGCCAAGCGCGAAGACAGCATCTTCGCTCTGCTCGTGCTGGCGCAACTGGGCGCGGATCCGCGCCAACAGGACGGCAAACTTGAATGGCTTGGTAATGTAATCATTCGCACCAGCATCCAGCCCCAGGATCACATCTGCGTCGGAATCATTTCCGGTCAGCATGATGATCGGCGACTTGAAACCGTTCTTGCGGATCAGCTTGCAGGCCTCGCGACCATCCATATCTGGAAGGCCGACATCCAGAATGACCAAATCCCAATGCTCGGCCTTGCACCGTTCAATGCAGGCACCGGCAGTCTCCCCAGTGGTAATGTCGAATTCATCATGCAGTGCGAGCTGTTCACGCAGCGGTTCACGAAGGTCCTCTTCGTCGTCCACGATGAGAATCTTACGGGCGGTGCTCATGCGTTTTCTCCAGTCAGAATCATGCAATGGCTATTTAGCATCTCAAATTTTCGATCCAAAGGCCCATTCCAGCTATTAAGCTAACGTCAACATGGCCGTTTTGGACCTCAAACCCAACTATTGCGCTCGCCCCGATCCGCAAGATACTTACTCGACAGAATCTATATCACTTCTTCTGAAACATTCGTGACGGGTCGGGCAAGGGCGAAATCATGGCATCGGATCTGATCGTGCGCGCACTCAGTCGTCGAGCGACGACGGGAATCGCGATGATCGGGCCGCTCGTCCTGCGTTGCGGGCTTGGTGGTGCCGGCATGACCGTCCGAAAACGCGAGGGAGACAATGCCTCACCGATCGGCCGCTGGCCGGTGCAAGACGTGTTGTATCGGCCTGACCGACTACGTGGCCCCTTTGGTTGCGGCGCGCAACGGACCGGAAAAGCGTTGCGCACGATTGATGGGTGGTGTGATGCCGTCGATGACCGCAACTACAATCGCCGAGTGCGCCACCCTTATCCGGCAAGCGCTGAAAAGCTCTGGCGAGACGACAACCTTTACGACGTCATCGTTGTTCTCGGACACAATCGGTTGCCCAGAGTGCAGGGCCATGGCAGCGCCATTTTTATGCACTTGGCGCGCCTGGGCGACGGTGGAGAAATAGCACCGACCGCTGGATGTGTATCCCTGAAGCGCCGAGATCTCACAATTGTACTCACGAAATTGCGAAGTGGTAGTGCCGTCAGAATTGTCGGATAGGAGGCGCAGTAACTATTCGCGCATTATTCGCGGCACCTCTCCTGACAGGCCGGCTGCTTCGTTGACGAAGAAACGTTTCAACCCGTCAGAACGATCGACCAGGCCGAGCCCGACTTCGCGCGCCGAACGCAACAACGCGACATCGTTCGAGAACAGTCGGTTGATCGCATCGAACGTGCCGGCCGATAGAGTTGAATCGAATCGCCGCCACGTCTGATAGCGCTCCAGGATCGTGGCATCTCCGCACGACAAGCCGGCCCGCGCACCATTGGCGACGCACTCACTCAGCGCAGCAACATCGCGGAGTGCCAGATTGAGGCCCTGCCCGGCAATCGGGTGGACGCTGTGCGCGGCATCGCCAATCAAAGCCAAACGCGGCGCGATGAATGACCTGGCAAGCTGCATCCCGAGTGGAAAACTGGCGCGCGGCCCGGCAAGCTCGATCAAGCCGAGCTTGCCGCCGAAGCGACGCTGCAATTCGCCACGAAACGCGTCGTCACCCAAAGACATGATGCGCTCGGCGGCGGCGGCTTCCTCGCTCCAAGTTATGCAGGACCGTGCTCCGGACAACGGCAGAATGGCAAACGGACCGCCCGGTAAAAAGTGCTGCACGGCTCTGCCGCCATGCGGCCGCTCGTGGGAGACGGTGGTCACGATTCCATGCTGCCTGTAAGGCCATTTTAGACACTGTATGCCTGCAGTTTCACGCAACTGCGACTTGCGCCCGTCCGCAGCGATCAAGAGATCAGCGTCAAGCTCCGCGCCGTCATCGAGGGTTACCACGACGCCGTCAGGTTGCGTGTCGCAGCAAGCGATCGAGCGCCCCTCCAGCAACGCGATAGCCTGACTGTCTGGCGCCCGGACAGCCGCTCGGAGCGTGTCGAGCAAAACCTGGTTGGGCACGATATGGGCAGCTGGTGCGCCAGAATCGGTCTGATTTTCGTAGCTGAGAAGGACCGGGCGAATACCAGCCTCAAGCGGCGAATCGGTAATCTCGATTTCGGTCACAGCTTGCGCGTGCGGCGCGACAGACGCCCAGATATCCAGCGCCTTCAGCATCTGGGTCGACGCGGCGGCGAGTGCCCATGCGCGGGGATCGGATTTTGTCGATGGCTCATGCGATGCTGGATCGACGAGTGCAATCCGAGCGTCACCGTTAAATTGATGGGCAAGCGCGAGCGCCATTGCGAGCCCGGTTGGGCCACCTCCACCAATGACGGCATCATACCTTTCACTCACGGCACGGTTCCCTGTTTCGCATGAATTTGGCGCTCGCGCCGACACCTTCCGTATCGTACGCCGGCTTGACGTTGTGCAACAGCGTGGGAAGTTGGCACATGGCCAGCGGCCACGACAGTCCCTATATCCCGCCAGAGGAACCGTTGCGGCCAAAGTTTAGCGCGGAACCGCAAGACAGGATGAACACCATGCAGCCGATTACCGAGACCCATGCGGCGCTGCAGGCGCTTATTGACCTTCTGGACCTTGAAAAACTTGAAGAAAACCTGTTTCGCGGCCAAAGCCCGGCCTACGGTTGGCAGCGCGTTTATGGTGGTCAGGTCCTTGGTCAAGCGTTGGTCGCAGCCGGACGCACGGTCGCAGCCGACCGTGCTGCGCATTCGCTCCATGCTTATTTCCTGATTGGCGGTGACCCCGGCCAGCCGATCGTTTATGAGGTCGAACGCATTCGGGACGGTGGCTCGTTCACGACACGGCGCGTCAAGGCCATCCAGCATGGCCGTCCGATCTTCGCCATGAGCGTCTCTTTTCATAAGCACGAGGAGAGCTTCGAGCATCATTCGACGATGCCGGACGTGCCGCAGCCTGAGGATCTGCCAAGCGAGCAGGAATTGCGCGCTCAGTTGCTGCCCTCCCTACCTGAAAATATGCGCAGCTATTGGCAGCACGAACGACCGATTGAGATGCGACCGACGGATATCTCACGGTACCTGGACCGCCAGCAGCGCGAGCCGGTCCAGAGCATCTGGCTCAAGGCGAACGGGCGCCTTCCTGATGACCCGAAGCTGCATCAATGCGTCATGGCATATGCCTCAGATTTTACGCTCCTCGATACCGCGCTGATCGCCCACGGAAAGCTGCTGTTTGACACCGACATCCAGCTTGCCAGTCTCGACCACGCCATGTGGCTACACCGCCCAGCGCGCATGGATGACTGGATGCTCTATGTCCAGGATAGTCCGTCAGCCGGTGGCGGTCGCGGGTTCTGCAGGGGCTCACTGTATTCTCGGGACGGAATCCTGGTCGCCTCGACAACGCAGGAGGGACTGACCCGTCGCCGCGCAACAAACTATGTGGTGAAATAATGTGCAAATCACCCCATTTGCATAATATTTGACCATTCTTTCAGCAAGCAATGAGCCTAATTTCTAGCACTTCTCGTTTTATATCTTTTTATTTCAATATCTTACTCTCACAATCAAAAACTGGCACAGCCCTTGATAGTTAACTTCGCGTAAACCGCGCCCGCTCGGAAGCCTAGCCGACGGCGCCAGCAAACGGCGTGCGCTCTGCGAGAGCGCCGCCGTTGTCACGCGAAGGGAAACTGCATGAACCTGGTGAGTGCGATTATCAAACCGTTCAAGCTCGATGAAGTCCGCGAGGCGCTGACGGCGCTCGGCCTGGAGGGCATGACGGTCACCGAAGTCAAAGGCTACGGCCGGCAGAAGGGCCATACGGAAATCTACCGTGGCGCCGAATACGCGGTGAACTTCCTGCCAAAAATCAAAATCGATGTCGTCGTATCGACGGAGACCACCCAGAAAGCCGTCGACGCAATCGCGACAGCTGCCAATACCGGCCAGATCGGCGACGGCAAGATTTTCGTGTCGCCTATCTCCCAATCCGTTCGCATTCGCACCGGCGAAACGGATGAGGCGGCGATCTAGTCGTGACAGCAAGCAATCCTCAACAAGAACAAGGAAGCCCTATGAAAAACCCGATGCCCAACGACAAGATTGCCCCAGGAGCGCTCGCCACATTGGCGATGTTCGCCGTCATGCTGGTGGCATCGCCGGCGCTCGCGCAAGACAAACCGATCGACGCGGCCGCACTCCAAAAGGAAATGCAATACGTTTTCAACACGCTGCTGTTCTTGATCGGCGGCTTCCTTGTGATGTGGATGGCAGCCGGCTTCGCCATGCTCGAAGCCGGCATGGTGCGCACAAAAAATGTCTCCATGCAGTGCACAAAGAACATCGCGCTGTTTGCCATTGCCGGGCTGGTGTATTGGGCGATTGGCTACAACATCATGTACGACGGCGTCGATGGCGGTTTCATGGGCTCGATCACGCCGAAACTGATCCCGGAGCCAAGCAAAGATGCCGGCAGCTATTCTGCTGCCTCAGACTGGTTCTTCCAGATGGTGTTTTGTGCGACAGCGGCCTCGATCGTCTCGGGCACGATGGCTGAACGGATCAAACTGTGGCCGTTTCTGGTGTTCGTCATCATTTTGTGCGGCTTCATCTATCCGATCCAGGGCGCCTGGAAATGGGGAGCAGGCTGGCTCGCTTCCGGCGCCGATACGAGTTGGATCAAAACGTTCGCTGGCGCCGAATTCCAGGACTTTGCCGGATCGACGCTGGTGCACTCGACCGGTGGCTGGGCTGCGTTGTTCGGGGCGATGATCCTTGGCGCGCGAAAAGGCAAGTATGGCCCGAACGGCGCGGTGCATCCGATGCCGGGCTCCAACATGCCACTTGCGACGCTTGGCACCTTCATCCTCTGGCTTGGTTGGTTCGGCTTTAATGGTGGGTCGCAACTCGCAATGGGCACGCTGACGGATGCATCGTCGGTCTCGAAGATCTTCATGAACACCAATTTGGCGGCATGCGGCGGCGTGATTGCGGCGATCGTCCTCAACCAGCTGTTCTACGGCAAAGTCGACCTGACGATGGCCCTAAACGGCGCCCTGGCCGGCCTGGTGTCGATCACGGCGGAACCGCTGACGCCTTCGCCGCTGATGGCGATCCTGATTGGCTCGGTGGGCGGCGTCATCGTCGTGTTCACGGTGCCGCTGCTCGATAAGATGCGCATCGACGACGTCGTCGGCGCCATCCCGGTGCATCTGTTGGCGGGCATCTGGGGAACGATGGCGGTGCCGCTGACGAACACGGGCGCAACGTTCGTCGCACAGTTTATCGGCGTCGCGGCCGTGGCGGTGTTCGTGTCGACTGCAAGTATCGTCGTCTGGTTTGCCTTGAAGATGACGATCGGGCTGCGACCGAGCGACGAAGAAGAGTTCGAAGGCCTCGATAAAGCCGAAGTCGGCCTTGAAGCCTATCCGGAGTTCGGCACCGGCAGTGGCCGACTCTAAAGGGTAACCGGCCGCAGCGGCAGCGACTGCTGCGGCCCATCGTACCTGAATGTGTCACGACAACCGAAACTTTCCCCGAAGGCCTCACTGCCGTCACACCAGCCCAGACGAGCGCCCCTGCGTCGCACGGAAGTTATCAACCACCCATCGATCCAGGACCAAAAGGACATCAGCGAGTGATCGACCAAGCTCGGTGAGCTGGTAGTCGACATGCGGTGGCACCTCGCCGAAGTCGTTGCGGCTGATCAGACGATAATCTTCGAGACGCTTCAATGTCTGCGTCAGCATCTTTTGCGAGATGCCTTCGATGGCACGCAATAATTCGGAGTTGCGCATGCGTTGCTTCGCCAGCAGCGGAATGATCAGCAATGACCACTTGTCCCCAATCACCGCAATCAATTCACGCGACGGACAGGCTGCTGCATACGGGTTGGGTTGAACTTCACTCATTCGTGACCGCCAAAACGATAGTTACCAAAAAGTGCGTACTTAACCACCACACAGGTTGATCAGTATCTTCTGACCGGGCCCGCGCACAACCGTCGGCCAGTCAATTTTGAGAGATCACCATGTCCGCTGATGCCGATATCGAAGAAATTCGCGCGATCGTCCAACGCCAGTTCGACAGTCTGTCCTGGAGCAAAGTCAAGCAGCCAGGTTGGCAGGCCTTTGCCAACGATTTCGTCGCGGGCGCGCCGCTCTATTCCGCTGCCCGCCCCGTTCGTGGACAGACCGTCGATGCTTTCGTCGACCGCATGCGAACCCTGTCCGAGAGTACGCTAACCTCGCTGGACGAGCAGTTGCTCGGCCTCAACGTGCAAGTGTTTGGCAACGTGGCCGTGGCCATGGCGACCTGCCAGCTCAACGAGAATGAATCCGAAACGAGCCGCAATGTCGAAGCGATCCTGTTGGTGCGCAGCGATGGTCGCTGGCAGATCGCGGCGCAGGCATGGGACACGGAAACTGCCGAGAAGCCAGTGCCTGCGGCGCTGCTGAGCCTTCCACAGACACCTCAACAAAGAGACACGTGATGCGCATAAAGGTTCGGCTGCTGGCGCCAGCGCTATTGCTCGTCGTTTTCGCACTCGGTGCCAGTCGTGTGCTGGCGCAGGAGTCGCTCGTGACATTCCATTTCTACGGTGCAAAAGACTGCCCGCCATGCATGGCTTTCAAACGCGACGGTCTGCCGATCGTTCAGGCGGCCGTTGCAAAATCAGGCTTCAGGATTGCCGTTAACATCATTGACCGCACTCAGAACGTTGCGACGCTGGGCAGCTATGGATCAGCGGACGCGATGCTACGGCGAGCCGGCGTGCGGCTGCAGAAGATGTATCCGCCAATCTTCTTCGTCACGCGATCAGGACAAATCCTTGACATTCATGACGCAAACTGGCGGGCGGCCCTGGCGCGCGCAAAGCAGGATGCAAAACACAGGGTCGGACCCGAAAGCAAGAAATCCGCAAAGTAGAGGTATCAGCAGGAACGCTTGAAACGAACGAACCGCCCGGAGGGACAGCCGGGCGGCTCGGTGCGCGCGTCTCGTGCCGTTCGACCTGGGTCAACAGCGGACTCGCGTTGGAATACCTGCGTCAGTACGGACGGTAATGATCGTTGACACAGCGGCGCACAGCGTAACGCCAATAGGAATTGCCCGTCAGACGGGCACGACGCCGGAGTTGGGCACAATCGTCCGGGAAACCGCGTCTGAAATATTGGACGTCCTTGTTGTAGCGGATAACGTGGGGCTTATATGCCTTGCGCCGTTTATGCGACCAGCCATGCTTGACCGCATGGCCACGCTTGGCCGCCCGATCAAAGTGTGCCTGCGCCGTTGGCGTGACCGTCAGCGCGGCGAGCAGGCTCGCAGAAACGGCAGCGGTTACCAGGGTCGTCTTCATAAGCATGCCTCCTCGCCCCCGTGGGCAATTGCTCTTATGGCGGCGGCACGTTCAACGTTTGCCGGACCCACCGAGATAGAATTCTCTATTCTGCAAGGATAACCTCTAAGGGCCGTCCCGGCGAGCAAATCGTGGCGACGGGCTTAACGAAGTATGAATGTTTTGAGCAACTTGCCTCACGGCATAACGACGGTGACGCGGCGCGCTTGAAGATCGATGTCGGGTACGAAGTGCTCATCGAACGGCACATACTCGGTGCGTGATTTGCCTGCGAGGCGGATTTCGAGGAGATCACCGGCACCGAAATTCTGGACCGCGACGATCTCGCCGACCATGTCACCTTCGGTGGACACGGCCTCAAGGCCGATGAGGTCAGCGTGATAAAGTTCATCATCGTCGGGTTCAGGCAGGCGCTCGCGCGGGATATAGAGTTCTGTGCCACGCAGCGCCTCAGCGGCAGTGCGGTCGTCAACGCCCTTTAGCCGGACAATCACGCCCTTTTTGGCGACGCGAACGACTTTGATGTCATACGTTTTCGTGCCGGACTTGTCGAAGAGGGGCCCGTAGGCGCCGATGTCGGCCGGCGCCGCGGTATGCGATTTGACAACAACCTCACCGCGAATGCCCTGCGCGGTGGAGATATGTCCAAGAAGGATGAGGTTGGCTGGATCGGTCATACGCAAGGGCGGTCAGGCGCAGTTCAACAGCGCCTGACCAATCTCAACACTATTCACTCGCTTCAGGTGCCGTCACTTCCTCTTCGACGGCGGCAGCAGCGGCTTCAGCGGCGGCAGCTTTTGCTTCGGCTTCGGCCGCTTCGCGCTCCAGGCGCTTCTTGCCGGGCAGTGCCTTGGTCGGGTTGTTGCGGGCCTCACGCTTGAGGATGCCGGCCTGATCGAAGAAACGGGCGACGCGATCGGTCGGCTGGGCACCGACGGACAGCCAATGCTTGCAGCGCTCTTCGAGCAGTTTGACGCGATCAGGATTGTCCTTCTTGAGCATCGGATTGTAGGTGCCGATGCGCTCGATGTAGCGGCCGTCACGCGGCGCCGTATTCGAGGCAGCGACGATGTAATAGTACGGACGTTTCTTGGCGCCGCCACGGGCAAGGCGCAGTTTTACGACTGACATGTGAGTTCTTTCTCTGGTTGTTTGGATGGGTTGATATTCGTGGTTGCCAAATCGCGGTGCCGGTACACGAGCCGGGGTTCGCCGCGAAATACGGTTTTGCCCTCAAGCACGGCGCCGAGACGTTCGGCGAGCTTGCGCGAAGGCGTATTGTCGGGATGTACAAAACTAAAGAGCGGCGGCAGGCGTAGGTCTTCCGCTGCCCAGCGCATGACGCGAGACGCCGCCTCGGTGGCGTAACCCCTGCCCTGTGCTTGCGGAAACAGCGACCAAGCAAGTTCAGGCTCATCGAGCAACGACGGATGCCACAGGCCAGCCCAGCCAACCAACTGACCGGTCTCGGTCTCAGTAACCGCGAATTCGCCGTAACCGCGCAACGTCCACTGTCCAATGGTACTGCACAGATGGTTCCAGGCCTCATCGCGCGTCAGCCCGCGGCCAGCGCCGCGGTATCGGTTCGCATCCTCATCGGCAAGAAATAGCGCCATCGGCTCGATATCGTCGGGCCGCCACTGCCGCAGGCGCAGCCGTTCGGTTTCGAGTTCCACCGTCATCAGCGCTTCTTCTTCTTTTTCGGTGTGCGTCCGCCTGACAAGCCCGGCAGACCGGCGCCACCCAATCCAGGCAAACCACCGCCGAGACCCGGCAATCCTTTCGGTGCCGCACCAAGGCCGGGCAGGCCCTTCGGCATCTGGCCTGAAGATGCTGCCGCTTTGGCCTGCTCGATCATTTCCGGTGACGGCTGCGCGCCACCCATCATACCGCCAAGACCCCCGCCCATACCGCCGAACATCTTGGCCATCATGCCCTTGTTCTTGCCCATCTGCTTCATCATGTCGGACATCTGACGGTGCATCTTGAGCAGCTTGTTGACCTCGGAAACGTGCGTGCCGGACCCTTTGGCGATGCGGCGGCGGCGCTTGCCATCAATGATCTTCGGGCTGGAACGCTCCTTCTTCGTCATCGACATAATGATGGCGTGCTGGCGCTTGATTGCCTTGTCGTCAATCCCGGCCATCTGATCTTTGGCCTTACTCATGCCGGGCAACATGCCCATCACGCCGCCCATCCCGCCAAGCTTTTCCATCTGCTTGATCTGCTCAGCGAGGTCGTTCATGTCGAACTCGCCCTTCTTCATGCGGGCTGCAATTTTTTCCGCTTTTTCGGCGTCGATCGTCTCGGCTGCGCGTTCGACGAGGCTGACGATGTCGCCCATGTCGAGGATCCGTCCGGCGATCCGCTCAGGATGAAAATCTTCGAGTTCGTCCCACCTTTCACCGGTGCCGAGCAGCTTGATCGGCTTGCCGGTGACGGCGCG
>JAGDYV010000225.1:13183-13638 GCA_049116495.1 Hyphomicrobiaceae bacterium
GCGCCGCACCGCCACGGCCGTCGCCATCGACGCGGGTCAGCATGATGCCGGTGATGCCAACGCGATCTTCGAAGGCCTTTGCGGTGTTGACCGCGTCCTGGCCGGTGAGGCTATCGGCAACGAGCAGCACTTCATGCGGGCTGGTCGCCTGCTTGACGTTGGCCACTTCGCGCATCAGTTCTTCGTCGACCGTGGTGCGCCCGGCAGTGTCAAGCATCACGACGTCGTAGGAGCCGAGCTTGGCGGCATCCATGGCGCGATTGGCGATCTGAATCGGGGTCTGGCCGGCGATAATTGGCAACGTCGCAACGTCGGTCTGTTCACCAAGCACCTTGAGCTGTTCCTGGGCGGCCGGGCGACGCGTGTCGAGCGAAGCCATCAGGACTTTCTTGCGCTCGCGCTCCTGCAGGCGGCGGGCAATCTTCGCGGTCGACGTCGTCTTACCCGAGCCCTGC
>JAGDYV010000226.1:0-648 GCA_049116495.1 Hyphomicrobiaceae bacterium
AGGCGGTCATGTTTTCTTCGCGTTGCGGCACATGATCGAGATCGAGCTCGATGCCGACGCCGCCCTTGTCGGCCATCTCGGACGTCGACGACGTGAGACCGGCAGCACCCATATCCTGGATCGCGATGATGACGTCCTTCGCCATCAGCTCAAGGCAGGCCTCGATCAGCAGCTTTTCGGTAAAAGGATCGCCGACCTGTACCGTGGGGCGTTTTTCTTCGGAGGCATCATCGAACTCGGCGGACGCCATGGTGGCGCCGTGGATGCCGTCACGACCCGTCTTGGAGCCGACGTAGACGACCGGCAGGTCGATGCCGCGGGCGGCGGAATAGAACACCTTGTCTGTGCGCGCGAGGCCGATGCACATCGCGTTGACGAGGATATTATTATTGTACTGTGCGTCGAAATTCACTTCACCGCCGACGGTGGGCACGCCGACGCAGTTGCCGTAACCGCCAATGCCGGCAACGACACCACTGACCAGGTGGCGGGTTTTGGGATGGTCGGGTGCGCCGAAGCGCAATGCATTAAGGTTGGCAACCGGGCGCGCACCCATCGTGAAGACGTCGCGCATGATGCCGCCGACGCCGGTTGCGGCACCCTGATAGGGCTCGATATAGCTCGGATGGTTGTGGCTCTCCATCTTGA
>JAGDYV010000227.1:0-1257 GCA_049116495.1 Hyphomicrobiaceae bacterium
TGATTGACCGGCCGATCCGCCCACTGTTCGTCGATGGCTTCAAGCATGAGACACAGGTTGTGCCGACTGTTTTGTCGTTCGACAACGAAAACGATCCGGACATAGTTGCTTTGATCGCCTGCAGTGCCGCTCTGACGCTTTCTGGCTTGCCTTTTCTAGGACCCATCGGCGCCGCTCGCGTTGGCCTGATCGACGGCGAACTTGTCCTCAATCCTCTTCTGGACGAGATGGACAAAACAGATCTCGATTTGGTCATTGCCGGCACTCATGATGCAGTAATGATGGTGGAATCTGAAGCCAAGGAGCTATCGGAAGAGAGAATGCTTGAGGCGGTGATGTTTGGTCACAAACATTTTCAGCCAGTGATACAGGCGATTATTTCTTTGGCCGAAACCGCGGCAAAAGATCCTTGGGATTTCACGCCGCCTGACAAAACACAGTACGTCGACAAGGCAAAATCTATTGTCGAAGATGATCTGAAGAAAGCCTTTGCAACGCCCGAGAAGCAGGCGCGACAGGAAATGGTTGCCGCCGCCAAGAAAAAAATGATGGCTGAATTGGTGCCTGACGGCAGTGAGCCGTCCGAAGCCGTTTTGGTCGGCGATGTCTTCAAGGGTATTGAGTCGAACATCGTGCGCGGCGATATCATTCGGACCGGTAAGCGTATTGATGGCCGCGATCTTTCTACAGTTCGCCCGATCATGGCCGAAACCCAGGTGCTGCCACGCACGCACGGTTCAGCGCTGTTTACCCGTGGCGAGACGCAGGCGCTGGTCGTTGCCACGCTCGGCACTGGTGAAGATGAGCAATTCGTCGACGGCCTCGAGGGGACTCGCAAGGAGCGCTTTATGCTCCACTACAACTTCCCTCCATACTCTGTCGGAGAGACAGGCCGAATGGGATCGCCTGGCCGACGCGAAATTGGTCATGGCAAACTTGCTTGGCGCGCAGTGCGCCCGCTGGTGCCTGATCATGACGACTTCCCATACACAATCCGCTTAGTCTCCGAGATTACGGAATCGAATGGTTCTTCGTCGATGGCGACTGTGTGCGGGGCATCCTTGGCGATGATGGACGCTGGTATTCCGCTTAAGCGTCCGGTGGCTGGCATTGCCATGGGCTTGATCAAAGAGGCTGACGATTTCGCGGTTCTTTCAGATATTCTTGGAGATGAGGATCATCTCGGGGATATGGACTTCAAGGTCGCGGGCACAGCTGAAGGCGTGACGTCTCTCCAGATGGACATCAAGATCACCG
>JAGDYV010000228.1:0-12382 GCA_049116495.1 Hyphomicrobiaceae bacterium
TGCAGGTCGGGTCGCAGTGGCCGGGGATCAGCTTGAGCTTGTCGCCGAGCGCGAGGCTGTCGGCCGGGTCGGCGATAACGCCGTGCTCGTCGGAGCATTTCCGGAACTCGAGATCTTCGCGCCCGAACACGACCGGCTGGCCCGAGTCGACGCTTTGCACCTTGAGGCCGGCGTCGCAGACCGCAAGGCCGGGTTTGGTCTTGGACATCACGGTTGTGAGGATAAACAAGGCGTTTTCGAAGTCGGATTTGGGTTTGCCGCCGGCGTCGAGGACGCGGCCGTAGTCGGCGTCCATGAAGACGTACGAGCCGCATTGCAGTTCATTGTAGATGCCGGAGGCGGTTTCCAGTTCGTAGGAGCCGGTGCCGGCGCCGCCGATGATGTCACACGGCAGGCCTTCGGCCTCGAGCAGCGCCACGGTCTCGCGGACCTGACCGATGGCGACGTCGATCAGGGCCTTGCGCTCAGCGGCGGTGTGTTTGTGCTGGGCGCTGCCCTGGTAGGCCTGCAGGCCGGAGAATTTGAGGCCGCGGGCCTGGGCGATCTTGCCAGCCAACGCGGTCGCCGGTGGGCCTGATGCGACGCCGCAACGGCCGGAACCGACGTCGATTTCAACCAGGCATTCGATCGTCGCGCCGGCATCCTGGGCGGCAGCCGATAAGGCATCGACGTTGGCAGCATCGTCGACACACACGATGATGCGGGCATCGCGCGCCATCGTGGCGAGATGCGCGATCTGGCGCTTGTTGATGACCTGGTTGGAGACGAGTACATCCTTGATGCCGGCTGCAACCAGCGCCTGCGCTTCGCTGACCTTCTGGCAGCAGATGCCGCATGCGCCGCCCTTTTCCATCTGGTAGCGGGCGATGTCGGCGGATTTGTGGGTCTTGGCGTGAGCGCGCAGCCGGACGCCGCTGGCGGTGGTGAAGGTGCGCAGGGCTTCGACGTTGCGCTCGAATGCGTCGAGGTCAACGATCAGGGCTGGTGTTGCGATTTCGTCGAGTGGCATGCCCGGCTCGGCCGGCACGTCCAGTCCCACGATCCCCGTTGCGCCATCCATTGCTGCACCTCACGCTTGCTCAAGTTTGCTTGCAGCATAGTGCGTGCGATTGCGTATTGAGGCAACGTGTCAGTTACCTGCGGGCTGATAGTCGATGAAAGACGACGCGCAATAATAAGGGTTCTTCCTGGAAAACGTCCTGGCGCAACTCGATGAATACGGGCGAGCGTGATGCGCGCGCGAATTCGGCGTGCTGGTTCCTGTCCGTGCGCCACTCGCCGTAGATGTGGTCATGCCAGTAGTAAGTCGAGCCGACACAACTGCGACGGAGACGGAAGCGTTCCAGCGCGTCAAGCGTCATGCCGCCAGGGATCGTCAGGTTCATCACACGGCGGGTATATTCCGGGTAGCAATGGGTATTGAGAATGAGGCGGTGCTCCTCGCGTGCGTGCGCGAAACTCTCAAGCTTGAGGGAAGGCGTCTGATCCTCGCTGAGCATCAGCGTATAGCCGGTGTGGCGGGCGACATCCGCGATCTCGGCACCATCAATCAGAACCGCGACCATGATATCGAAGGCGTCGCCGAGCAGACGAACGGTCTCGGCGTCACTAAGCCTTTTTGGCAGGGTTAATTGTATCGGTTCCGGTTCAGGAGCGCTGTTGCCCCAGAAATTGATCATGTCATGCCTTCGATCTAGAGCGCCGGGCCTCAAGCCGGCAGGCGGCTTCTGTGCATGGACAGGCACGTCTCGTGCCAACTGGCTGTACAGGACCGTAGAGCTGCGATTAGGTTGGCGCGATCATCGCGACTGCTGGAGCCTGTCATGTCTCAATCCGTGAATGCCGGCCGCTTTACCGGGCTTGCTGACATCTACGCAGCGCACCGGCCAACCTATCCAGCGCAGATCATCGAAGCGCTGTGTGCACGTGCCGCCGCTGTCGGCGGGCCCAAAGTCGCCATCGACATTGGTTGTGGGACGGGCATTGCGACGCTTGACCTGGCGCGGGGATTGCCGGACTGGCGGATCATCGCGTCGGAGCCCAATGCAGATATGCTGGAGAAGGCGCGGGCGACCTGCGCCGGCCAAGCGAATGTCGAGTTCTCAGCCAATGGTGCCGAGGCACTGCCCGGCGAGGATGGCAGCGCCAGCCTCGTGCTGGCGGCGCAGGCGCTGCACTGGTTCGACCAGCCGACGTTTTTTGCTGATGCCGCGCGTGTGCTGGTGCCGGGTGGCATGGTCGCGGTCCTCTACAACAATCGGCAGAACGCGGTATCGGCGGTGCTGTCGGAAATTGAAAGCTATCTTGAGGACAACGACGCGTCCTACAACCGTGACTATCGCGCGCGTGACATGGTTGCGTTGCTCGATGAACTTGCGGATTTCGAGACTGTCGAGCGCGAGCGCAACGTCTGGCTGAAACCGATGTCTGCGGATGAACTGGTCAACTATTTCATGTCACGGTCGATGATGCAGCCGCTGGTCAAGAAAGTCGGCCTTGCGAAGTTGCGCCAGCGGATTGGTGACATTGCGGATCAACACGCGCGCAGCGGTATCATCGATCTGCCGTTTGCGACGGAGTTGGACATGGCGACCAGGAAGGCTGCCGGTTAGCGCATTGTCTTACCAAACGCCCTTGACGGTGCCGTTCCACAGATACTGCCAGATCGTGGGTGGGAACCAGAGCCGGGAAGGCAGCTGGACGCGATGCGTCGTCAGGCGACCATCGAGGATGTCGTTGATGGCGCGGGCAAGCAGTGCCATGCCGGTGGCGAGTTGCACGTACTGGTAGGTCGCGATGTTGTCGCCGGCCGCAAATTCGACCGGTGCCTGGTAGATGACATCGCCGGTGTCGACACCCTTGTCGACGAGGTGCACGGTGACGCCGGCGTTGGCGTCATCGCCTTCGACGCGTGCCCAATAGGCCGGGTGCTGGCCGCGGTACTTTGGATTGATGCCGGCATGATAGTTGATGAACGGTGCATCGATGGCATCCAGCGTGTGCTGTGAGATGATGCGTGTGCCATAAACGGCGACGGCGCGTGGGGCGAGGAGTTGCAAGGCGCGGCGGCAGCGCGCCGAATTAACGTTGCCAACCTTGATGACGCGGACGTCGCGGGCGGCGATGTCTGTCGGGTCGTTCCGGCGAATCTGATCCGCGCGTTCCATATTGAAACACGCAACCAGACGAATGGCGAAGCCGGCGAATACCTGTCCGATGGCGTTGATCGGGCCAAGCAGGCGGATACGGCGACGGATAATCTGCCACTTCGTTTCCGGATCTTCTTGCAACACGACCAGCCCTGGAAACCGAGCCGAGAGGTGTTTTATGGCGCGGGACGCCAACTCGCCGCCGGCGACGATCAAAACGACGTCGCCGCGGCGTTGCGGGACCAGTGAGCTATTGTCCATCATGACATGAGCCTTGCGGGAAGATTGGGCCAAGATTGCACCCTCAAAGGTGCAAACCCTAGACCAACCTGCGTTCATATTCCCTTAAGGCTTTGGCACATGCGAAACGTCGATGTGGCAACCGATCAGTCCAGCGACACAATCTCGGGCAGCTTGAAGGCGGTCACTTCGGGCACTTCGCCTTTGTAGACCTCGATGTCGACCAGGGTCGTGTGGGCCATCGGGCCCTGACCAAGGCTCGAGGTGCCCTTGTCGAGGGTCAAAACATTCGGGTTGCCGTGCTTTTCCATGCCGCCGGGGCCGGCTGCTTCCGAAGGGTCGTACCAGGCACCCGTGGGCAACATCACGACACCGTCGCGGACGTCTTCAGACACTCTGGCAACCGCCAGCGTCGACCCGCGATCGTTGAAGATGCGCAGCATGTCGCCATCCTCGATGCCGCGTTTGTCAGCTTCCTCGAGCGATACGGTCGCAATTTCGTGGCCGCGTACTTTGGCCGAGAGGCTTGGGCCGGAAAAATCCATTTGCGAATGGAGTTTGTGTGGCGGCTGGTTGGAAATGAGATGCAATGGCCAGCGTGTCGCGTCGTCGCTGCCGAGCCATTCAACCGGTTCGTACCAGGTCGGGTGCCCGGCACAATCATCGTAACCGAAGCCGTCGACCCGCTCCGAGAAAATCTCGATCTTGCCGGACGGTGTCGGCAGCTTGTTGGCAACGGGATCGGCGCGGAAGTCCGCATAGACGTTGTAGGGCTCGTTCGGCATCGGCGTCTCGACGTAACCCTCTTCCCAGAAGGTGTCGAAATCGGGCACGTTGAGACCGCTTTCGGCAGCCTTGGCGCAGCCCTCGTCATAGAGCCGGCGCAGCCATGTCATTTCATCGGTGTCATAGCCGAACGCTTTGGCAACGCCGGTGCGTACCGCGAGTCCGCCGAAAATATCGAAATCATTGCGTGCTTCGCCCTGTGGCGGAACGGCTTGTTTCATGGCCATGACGAAGCGGTCGCGGGAACTGGCGCCAATGTCGTTGCGCTCAAGCGTCGTTGTCGCGGGCAGAACGATGTCGGCGAGCTTGGCGGTCGGTGTCCACCAAGGCTCGTTGACGATGACGGTGTCAGGACGCCGCCATGCTTGCAGGAGCCGGTTGAGGTCCTGGTGGTGGTGGAACGGATTGCCGCCGCACCAGTAGACCAGTTTGGTGTCCGGATAGCGTCGCCGCTCGCCGTCGAAATCGTATTCTTCGCCGGGCTTTTCGAGCAGGTCGGTGACGCGGGCGACAGGGATGAAGCTGCCGGTTGGGTTATCACCGGTTGAATGGGAGACGCGCAACGGTTCCGACAGCGGGTTGCCCTGGCCGTGCATGCTGCCATAGCCAAAGCCGAAGCCGCCGCCGGGCAGACCGACCTGACCGACGATGGCGCCGAGCACGGCGGTCATCCAGAACGCCTGCTCGCCGTGGTCGCCGCGCTGCAGGCCGTAGGCCGTTGCGATCATCGTGCGCTTGGCGGCCATTTCACGCGCCAGCTTGCGGATATCATCGGCGTTGAGGTCACAGATGCCGGCGGCCCAGTCTGCGCTCTTCGGGGTGCCGTCAGACTTGCCGAGGAGGTACTTTTCGAAGATCTCAAAGCCAACTGCGTAGCGATCGAGGAATTCGCGGTTGGCAAGATTTTCGACGACAAGGGTGTGGGCAAGGCCCATCATCAAGGCGACATCGGTGTTCGGGCGCGGCGCCCACCATTCGGCGTCCATGAACTCGGGCGTGTCGTTCTTGAGCGGTGTGATGCTAACGAGCTTGATGCCGTTTTCGGTCAGTTGCTGCAGCCAGGGCAGGGCGGAATGCTCGCCCATGCCGCCCGGCTCGACCTGCGCATTGCGCGTGCCAACGCCGCCGAACGCAACGAACAGTTCGGTTGCCTCGGCGATGGCGTCCCATGTTGTGAGCTGCCGTAACGGGGCAAGGTCACCGACGATATGCGGCAGGATCGCAAGGCCGGCGGCCAGCGAATAACTGTGCTTTTGTCCGGTGTAGCCGCCGAAACAGTTCATGAAACGCTGCAGCTGTGTCTTGGCGTGGTGGAAGCGGCCAGCGCTGGACCAACCGTACGAGCCGGCGAAGATCGCCTCATTGCCATGCTCGGCTTTGACGCGCTCCAACTCCTTGGCGACCATGTCCAGCGCTTCGTCCCATGGCACCTCGACGAACCGGTCGGCGCCGCGATTGCGATCACGCGATTTCAGCCAGCCTTCACGGATGCTTGGGCGTTTGACACGCAACTCGTGGTGCACGGCAGGTGCGATCGCTTTGAGGATCGGTGAGGGCGCGGTATCGCGGTCGAACGGGCGGACATCGACCAATCGGCCGTCTTCGACGACGGATTCGAAGGCGCCCCAATGCGAGCTATGAATAAATTTGTTCACGCGGCTCTCTCCTATCGATCGCTTCGGGCCCGGCCTTCGGCGACAGGCTGATTTCGGCTGTCATTTAACGGTTTTCCGTAACCTGGAACCAGGATGCGGACAACACACTGGGGATATGTGGCGTTGGTCTTGGCGATCCTGCGCATTTGAACGCGCGGCCGCAACGGCAAAAGCCATGGGCGGATGAATACTCGTTATCACAGAACAACTGTTCTATGCCTTGATTTTGCCGTCATGGGGACGGTTTTTAAGTCCACATTCATCTTCTTGCGATACTCGCTTACGACGGGGTTAACCGGTTTTGGCCGGGTCGACGGTGAGGCGGTATCGAGAAGCCCGCGGTTCCGCTTGGAGTTTGGGTCGCATGCGTGGGATACGCGGCAGACGAGTACAGTTGGTCTTTGTGGTGGGATGCGTCGGTCTGACGAGCGTTTTCACGACAAGCCGTGCTGCGACAATGGTCGGTTTGCCCGAGGTTCGGTTGAGCGCGCGCAATACAGTGCCAGGCTGCGTGACACCGAGGCGGTTGACCCGGTTCTTGCGGTCACGGAACGCCCGTGTCGCACCACGTTTTCTCAAAATCGCAGACCAATATGCCAGATATGGCAACAGGCTTGGAGTGCGTTGGGATATCGGCTTCTTCCAGATGATGGTCGAAACGGCGAATCTGTCGTTCCGGCGGCCCGATGGTACGCCCGGGGATGTGGCGCCTGAGCATAACAATTTTGCCGGGATTGGCGCGGTGGGCGATGGCAAGCCCGGGGACACGTTTATTTCTATTTCGCACGGCGTGCGCGGTCATCTCGAGCATGTATTGCACTACGCAGGTGTGGCCGTACCGGCACCGATTGCCGAGCGCACGCGCAAGGTGCAGGCTTGGCGGATCCTCGCCGACTGGCACAAGCAGTTTGACCGGCCGATTACCTACGGTGATCTGGCACGGCGTTGGGCGCCACATTCCGATGCCTACCGGGCCAGTATCGTGCTGCTTGCGCGGGCCTTCCAGAACCGGTTCTGCGATGGCCATCCGGTGCTGCTCGTCGAGCGAGGACGGCAGCCTGAAATTGCCCAGACGGCATGGCATTTTGCACGATCGTCGGGGTTGCCTGGGACGGCAGGTTCGATACCGCCGACCGGCAGACCAAATCTGAAATCCAGCCGCAAATCGCTTGGTGCAAGTGCGCTACGACGCAAGTCGCCGGTCGTTGCCAGGCGGCCTCAAGTAAATCGCCGGCCAGCTCCAGTGCAGCGTGTGGCTGCGGTGCGCAGACCACCTGTGTTGGCCAAAGCGGCGACAGCGCCCCTGCAGAAACGCCGCGCGGAACCCGATCGGAAGCCGAGAATTTCGGCGAATGATCGAATTCGACAGCTTGTCAGCGACCGCAAGATCCTGTTGCGCACGAGTATCGGAGCCGAGGTGCCGATCGTATATGATGGCAATGGCCGGATGCACGGCGAGGCCGGGGCCTTGTCCTTCTTCCTCGGTGCATCCAAAGACAACGGCCGCTGGTGGGTGAAGAAAGGCAAGCTGTGCCAGAAGTGGCGCATCTGGCTTGACCGTGAAACGCATTGCATGCGGCTCAAGGAGCGCCACGGTAAGATCTGGTGGTGGGCCGACGACGGCAAGAGCGGCACCGCGCGGATCGTCACGAAATGACCTGGGCGGCCGCCTCAAGGATTTGGCATCAATAGGCATTGCCGCCGTTGCCGGGTCGCATCGCACGACAGCATTGAATGCCGATTTTTTGATTGAATCGCGTGCGTTTTGCGGCATCCCAGTGCTTGCTTTTAGAGGCGCTTTGCTTGCAAGGTCACTCCGTTGCTGGTCAAACCTTTCTCACGCTTTTTCGACAAGGGCCTGTTTGCCTTGACCGATACGATTTTGACTTGGCCGAACTTGATCACCGTGACACGGATTTTTGCCGTTCTGCCGGTGATTTGGCTTGTCCACGCCGGATCCGGCGAAGGGCAAACGCATTATCTTTGGATGGCGCTGGCGTTGATGCTGGTGTGTGAGGTGTCAGATTGGCTTGATGGCTATCTGGCACGGCGCATGGGGTGGGTCTCCTCATCCGGGAAGGTGCTGGATCCGATGGCGGATAGTCTCTATCGGATCAGCGTTTTCGTGGCCCTGGTGGCGAATGGCTGGATGCCGCTCTGGATGCTGTTGATCATGGCCGCCCGCGATCTCGGCATGTCGGAGGTCCGATTATTGGCGCAACGTGCACGGATCACTCTTGCGGCGCGTTCGAGCGGGAAACTGAAAGCAGCTGTGCAAGGGATCGCGCAGTTTGTCGCGGTCTTGCTCTATGCCATTGGCGGGGGTAGCGTTTCCGGCGATATGTCTTTCGTCATCAATGCGCTATTGTATATCGCGACGGCCATCACGCTGTGGTCGATTGTTGATTATGCGCAAGGCGTGATGGAAGCTTTGCGGCAAAACTCGGCGATGCAGTCGTGATTTGCGGCACAATGAATGGATACGGGAGGCAGATGCGTGGTCTTGCCAAATGAACAAGAGCAGACCGTCGCGGACGTTTCTTCGCGCTGGGTGACGTTGCCGAACGCGTTGAGCCTGCTGCGGCTGGCTTTGGCGCCGGTCGTCGTGTGGCTGGTCCTCACCGGGTCAGTGCCGGCGCTGGGCCTGGCGCTCGTGCTGATGGTGATTGCCGAGCTGACCGACTTTTTTGATGGCTATCTGGCGCGTGCGCTGCGCCAGGAATCAGAAATCGGACGGTTGATCGATCCGGTGTGCGACGTGATTTATCACGTGTCGGTGTTCCTGGCCTTCGTCAAGCAGGGTTGGATGGCACCATGGATGCTGTTTGTCATTTATGCTCGCGACCTCGGGGTTCCGTACGTTCGGACTCTGGCGCGGCAACGCGGTATTGATATCGGCGTGCGTTACAGCGGGAAAATCAAAACAGGCGTGCACGGTGTCGCGCAGATTACCGTCGTGCTGGTCGCGCTAGGGTATGTTTCGCAGACGTTCTTGGGTTTCGAGACGATTTCCATGGTGCTGCTCGCTGCGACCATTGTTTCGCTGATCTCGTTGGCTGACTATACGATGGCGGCATTTGCTCCGCAGTAGCGCTGTTCAATGACGTAACTGTCGGAGCTGCCTAGTCGGCTGTCTGCTTGGCTTCATGCGCAGCGGCACGCGCCTTTACTTGCGATTCCCGTATCACCAGATAGATGCCGGCGGCGACGATAATTGATCCGCCGAGGACTGTGAACTCGTCAGGTATATGATCCCAGATGATGTAGCCGAGTACGGCGGCCCAGACGAGTGACGTGTAGCGAAACGGCGTGACGAGGGCCGCATCGCCGAGGCGTAGCGCCGTGATCATGAGGAAGTGTGCGAGCAAATTGAGCGCGCCGGCAAGGATGATGATCCCGATGTGGAACGGTGCGATCTGCGCCCAGCCATAAGGCAGTGAACACAGTGTCGCCAGCATGATCGCGATGTTTGACCAGAACAGGATCGAGTTGGTGTTGTCGGTCCGGTGGAGGATCCGGGTGACGACATCGCGCAAGGCGCTTGCGCTGGCGGCTGCGACCGGAATGAGAAGTAGCCATGTGAACGACGTGTCGCCAGGGCGAATGATGATGACAACGCCGATGAAGCCGGCGATGATCGCAGCCCATCGACGCGGGCCAACCGGCTCACCGAGGGCGGTTGCGGATAAGGCTGCGACAAGTAACGGACTTGCGAACACGATCGCCAATGCCGTCGCGAGCGGCAAAACCATCACGGATGTCGCGATCAACGTCGTTGAGATAGCAAACAGTAATGCACGGCCAACTTGGCCGGGAATGTTCGAGACTCGATAGGTCTGAAGCCCGGTGGTGAACAGAACGTAGACGGTTAGAATGATCGTCGAGGTCAGCTGGCGAAAGAAGATGATTTCACCAAGCGGGTAGTGCGGTGAGAGATACTTCGTGATGGCGTCGTGGCAGGAAAATACGAAACCGGCTGCGGACATGGCCAGGATGCCGACAAGCTGTGGTGAGAGGCCTGAGGTGCGCATAGGCCTCTCTTATGGTTGTCGGCTGTGGCGTGTCGTCTGCGCGTTTCGGTGCACGGCGGTTCGATCACTCGCGGCTCATGATCTCGGCTGCATACTTGATGGCAGCGACGGTCTGGGCGACGTCGGCATCATCATGGGCGTGAGAGACGTAGAACTTATTGTCGGACTTCAGGATGCCCTTTTCGAGCAGCAATTCGTTGAACCGCGTCAGGCGTGCCTTGTCGGCATGGAAGACGGCGCGATAATCGTGAACGGGCTGGCCGGTGAAGACGATATCGAACATCGACCAGTGACCGACCACCTGGAACGGGATGCTTGTCGCGCCGAAGTGCTCTTCGATGGCCTGCATGAGGGCGTTACCGGTGGCGGCGGCACGTTCATAGGCGCCCGGGCGACGCAGGATCTCAAGGGTCTTGATACCGGCTGCCGCCGCGACCGGGTTGCCGCTTAAGGTGCCGACCTGCATCATGAAGTCGTCATCGCCGACGCGAGTTTTGTCGAAGTGGGCCATGATGTCGTCGCGCCCGGCAATGGCCGAGAGCGGGAACCCGCCGCCGATGGCCTTGCCGAGCGTGCAGACATCCGGCACGACGCCGTAGGCTTCTTGCGCGCCGCCATAGGCAAGGCGGAAGCCGGTGACGACTTCGTCGAAGATCAGTGGGATGTCGTGTTTGGCGGTTGCCTCGCGCAAGGCTTCGAGAAAACCGGGCTGTGGCGGCATCAGGCGTTGCAGCGGTTCGACAATGACGCCGGCGAGCTGGTCAGCATTCTCGCTGATCATTTTTACGGCAGCATCGATGTCATTGAACGGCGCGACGAGCATGGAATCCCGTACGCTCTCGGTGATGCCGGCGCTGTCCGGCACCGGATTAGGGAAATTGGCGAGGCGGCGCGGCGCAAGGCTCATCAAGGCATGATCGCTCATGCCGTGGTAGCCGCCCTCGAATTTCAGAATTTTCTCACGTCCGCGGAAGGCGCGCACCAATCGCATGGCATACATATCCGCCTCGGTGCCTGACGAGGCAAAGCGGACCTTGTCGGCACAGGCGACAGCGTCGCAGATCACTTCCGCGAGTTCGATGCCCTGGGCATTGTTTGCAAAGAATGTGGTGCCGCGTTCGAGTTGCTCCCGGACAACGGCATTGACCTCGGGGTGGCAATGCCCGACCAGCATTGGTCCGGACCCGATCAGAAAGTCGACATACTCGTTGCCGGCTTCATCGCTGACACGGCCGGCCTTGCCTTCGCGCAACACGGTCTGGCCGGCAAAGTTTCCAAACGTGCCGGCCGGCATGACGGCCTGGGCCCGTTGGTACCACTCATCAAGGGGAGTTCGTTCGGTTGCAACGGCCATGGCATGCTCCTTCGGCTGGTCCATCATCCTGAACCGTCCAGCGGGAGGTGCCAAGCCTTTGCTTTCGCTTCCGTCGTGGATATCGCACTGCTGCTTGCAGATTAACCGGCGGTCGTATCGCCCGTGACTTTGGCAATCACGTCGAGTGCCTCGGCGTGCAGGGCAGGATTTGCGGCTGCCAGGATGCGGCCGCCGTGCCGGGCGGTGTCGCCATCCCAACTCGTGATGACACCGCCGGCGTTTTCGATGATCGGGATCAGTGCCACGATATCGTAGGGCTTGAGACCGGCTTCGACGACGATGTCGACCAAGCCGGCGGCGAGCAAGGCATAACCCCAGCAATCCGTGCCATGGCGGCAGGACCGGACGCTTTCGGAGATGGTCGTGTAGACGGTTGTTTCGTTCCCCTCGGCGAAAATGTCGGGGCTGGTCGAGGCCATTTGTGCCTCTCGCAAGTTAACGCTCGCGCGGGTCTGGATCTGGCGCGTGTCACCAGCGCCGTTGCGGAAATATGAGGCTTTTCCGTCACTCCAGAAACGATCGCCGGTGAATGGTTGATTCATCAGGCCGATCGCTGGTTGCTCATTGATTTCAAGACCAATCAATGTACCCCATGTCGGCAATCCGAGAATAAAGGCGCGGGTTCCGTCAATCGGGTCGATCACCCAGCGGTAGGGAGAAGAGCCAGGCTTGATGCCGTGTTCCTCCCCAAATATGCCGTGGTTCGGAAATGTCGCTTCGATGATCTCCCGAATGCTGACCTCGGCGGCACGATCCCCTTCCGTGACGGGATCGAATGCCGCACCTTGACCGCCTTTGACGTCGACGGCGAGATCGCTGCGAAAGAGCGGCAGAATGACATCGGCCGACACGTCGCCGAGGCGATGGGCGAGGGAAATTAACTGGGAATGAGGGATTGCCTCGCTGGTCATATTTGGGTTTGACTTTCCTACTATTGTCATAATATTGAAGGTGAGTTATCCACACATGTGGAATTCGTTGGGTTGTAATTGTCACACTTTTGACGCTGTGGGTTAAATTCGTCATTGATATTGACAGTTTTGCATTCGCCATTATTGAGGCGCAAGGCGAATCGTCCGCATATAGACCCACCGGCAAGCGGCCATTTGCTTACCGGAGCCCACCTTGGGCGTTTCCTCCCTAGAC
>JAGDYV010000229.1:0-3553 GCA_049116495.1 Hyphomicrobiaceae bacterium
GCAGTTTCGTTGCCGGCAACGAGCGTAAGACCTATGAACTGCGCGACGGTGACGAGATCGAAGTTGTCGCCCCGCGCCAGGGCGGCTAAGGGAACACGAAGACGAGTTGAGATGAGTATCATCGATCACCCGCCGGAAGCGGCAAACGACCAGACAGTGGCCGACGACGGCCGTGGCCTGACGCTCTATGATGTCCGATTTGCATCACGCTTGCTGCTCGGCACGGCCCAGTATCCGTCGCCTGAAATTCTTGGACAGTCGGTGATTGCCTCCGCCGCGCAGATTGTCACCGTATCGCTTCGCCGCGAAACTGCCGGCTCCGGAACGGGTGACCGGTTTTTCGAGTTGATCCGGTCATGGGACGTGAGCGTGCTGCCCAACACAGCCGGCTGCCGGACGGCGAAAGAGGCGATCAATACGGCCCTGATGGCACGAGAGCTTTTCGATACGCGCTGGGTCAAGCTTGAGGTGATTGCCAACGATGATACGCTGCAGCCCGACGTCTTTGCGCTCGTCGAGGCAGCTGGCGAATTGATGCGTCAGGATTTTCAGGTATTCCCCTATACAACCGAAGATCTTGGCGTCGCGGAGCGCCTGATGACGAGCGGTTGCGAGGTCTTGATGCCATGGGGAGCCCCGATCGGTACGGCCCGTGGCCTTGCCAATCCTTACGCGCTGCGCACAATGCGCAATTATTTTCCCGGTGTCCCGCTGATCATTGATGCCGGTATCGGCGCGCCGTCACATGCCATGCAGGCCATGGAATTGGGCTTTGATGCCGTGATGCTGAACACGGCCGTCGCCAAGGCAGAAGACCCCGTCCGTATGGCGCGCGCCTTTGGTCATGCGATCAGTGCTGGCCGCGAGGCGTTCGAAGCCGGCCTCATGGAGGCGCGCGATATGGCCGCGCCTTCGACACCGGTCGCGGGCACGCCGTTTTTCAATCTGGATAAATCCTGATGCACAGTCCTCAAGCCCGTGCAATCGGACTCGACGTTTTCTATCCGGTTGTCCCGGACGTTGCCTGGCTGCGACGCCTGTTGCCGCTCGGCATCCAAACGGTGCAGCTGCGCGCCAAGGATATGTCTGACAGTCAATTGCGCGATGAGATCGCAGAAGCGGTCGCCCTATGCCGGGAGAGCCGCTGCCAGCTGATCATCAATGACTACTGGCAACTTGCGATTGAAGCTGGCGCCGACTTCCTGCATCTCGGTCAAGAGGATCTCGCCGATGCCAACCTGGAAGCGATCCGGGCTGCCGGCATGAAGCTTGGCATCTCGACCCATAGTGAAGAAGAATTGGACACGGCGCTTGCGGCCGAACCCGACTATGTCGCACTCGGTCCAATCTACGAAACCAAACTGAAGGTCATGCCGTGGAAGCCGCAAGGCCTTGAGCGGCTCGGCCAATGGAAGGCGCGGGTCGGCAGCATACCGCTGGTCGGCATCGCGGGCATCACGGTCGAGCGGGCGCAGGGTGTGATTGATGCAGGCGCGGATTCAGCGGCTGTGATCACCGATTTTTTCACCCATGCCAACCCGGAACAACGTGTTGGCGAATGGCTTGCCTGGGCGGCGCGCGCGCGGAGCTCCGGATAGTCTTGCCCTATCGCTTCGCCCTGTCAGAAACACCTCAGGATGGTTTGCGCCGGATCGCGCGGGAACAGGTGCGAAGGACGATTGCGCGTCTGGCGGCGGAAACCGGCGACGCATCAACCGTTCACGAAATGCGCAAATCCTTGAAGCGTTTGAAAGCGCTCTTGAAACTTGTGCGCAGTGGCTTGCCCAAGCAAATCTATGCGCGTGAGTACGCCGTGGTGCGTGATATCGCCCGCTCATTGTCCGGCGCGCGCGACCTCGACGTGATGCCGGTGACACTGGCGGCCCTTGCAACGTCGCGTGATGCATCCGATCTGGTCCGTTCGGCGATCGCGCGCGCGCAGGCGCAACAGATGCCGGATTCCGATCGGCAGGCGCATATCGCAACGGCAGCGCGTCACCTCAAGGCGGCTTCCGCGCGCTACGGGAAACTGCGGCTGAGCAATGATACGTTCACGGTCCTTGAACAGGGCGCAGCACGCGGCCTGCAACTGCTGCGCCGGCAGCATGATCTTGCCGTTGCAAGCGGAGAAGACGAGGCCTATCACGACTGGCGCAAGAGCGCGCAGCTGCATTGGCGTCACCTGCGGCTGTTGTCGGCGACCTGGCCGGTGCTGATGGAGGAACGGACGCGCGCAACTAAGTGCCTGGCAGCCGTGCTTGGTCACGACCATGACCTGAGTGTGCTTGCCAGTTTTATTCGGTCGGCCTCGATACCGCGATTGCGCTCTGCCGACCGCAAGACAATTCTTTCTGACATCGAAGATCGACAGCAGGCATTGCGCGCGGAGGCGCGTGCCTGTGCCGGGTTGCTGGTGATCGACACCCCGAAGCGTTTCGCCGCGCACTTGCGCGCGTACCACGCGGCCCACCGCGAATTCACTGATCTTCGTCGCCCGCACGGCAATCTGTTCAAGCGATGACGTTTTTATCGAGCGCCAAGTCGCGCGCCGGGCTGTTGCCGCCTGGCAGCATCAGAAACTATTCATCTAAAAGCGAGGATAAGTTAGCCCGCGATCCCCATTGAATAGCACTTCATAGCTAACGGGGATTGTAAGAATGATGAGACGAGTACTGTCGGTAGCAATAGGCATGATTGTTGTCGGCGCTGTGCCGGCGCTGGCTGGTGGGGATAGCTACAAGGCGAGGGATAAGAGTTCGTTTTATGCCGGCGGCATTGTCAGTTACGGCTGGGGGAGGCTTTCCGCGGACGGAGACAAGGCCAAAACACGTGGTGTGATGGGTGGTGGTGTTGTCGGTTATCGTGTCGTCACTGGCAGTGGATCTTTGGCTGTTGAAGCCGATCTGCTCGGCGGTGGCATCAAAAGAGATGAAGTTGAAACGGAAATCCTGAGTAACGGAACTACCAAAAGGGATGAATCGCGATACGGAACAGACCTTCTAGCCAGTCTTCGAGTCAAAGGCTCATGGGGGCAAGGTGATTTTCGACCGTATTTGACGGGTGGTGTTGCATGGCAGCGTTTCGAGGCAAAGTATAATTATCAAGATACAAGTGCTGCCGGAACTGAGCGTGGCGCCGGGTCAATCAAGGACGATCAGTTCGGCTTCACTGTCGGCACAGGCGTCGATTGGCAAGTAGGCTCAGCATATAGCGTTTCGCTTGGCTATCACTACTATCGCTTCAAAGACGATATCCAGGGATCAGATGTTGATATTGCAACTAATCTCCACACGATCCGACTGAGTGGCAAATTGCACTACTAAATGTGCGCGCGGCACGGGGACAGCTCTTCGAAAGAACCGTCTCCGTGTCACTACGCTATCGGCTGGATCGCTGCGTTGCGTGCACCACCTCAAGCCGCCACTGGTGGCGCCTCCGCCTTGACCTGCGTGCGATGCATGCGTCGCCGCAAGGTCGGGTCAAGCGGGCCGCGCCGATGCAGCGTGCAGCGATTATCCCAGATCACGAGATCGCCGGCCTGCCACTGCTGCGC
>JAGDYV010000230.1:0-6340 GCA_049116495.1 Hyphomicrobiaceae bacterium
CGCCGCAATTGGAGGCATCGGGTTGGATGAAGGATAACGCGGCGTCATCGAAGGCAAACTCGAACTCCTGGATGGTGTGTAGATTTTCGCCCATCGCGAGAGGCACGCCGGTGGCACGTGCGATCTTGGCATAACCCTTGTAATTGTCGGGGATTATTGGCTCTTCAAACCAGACAATGTCGTAGGGTCTGAAGCCATTTGCTGCTTCAATTGCCTGCTCCACTGAGAGGGCGTAGTTCGCGTCGACCATGAAGGCGATATCCGGCCCGACCAGTTCGCGGACAGCCTTGGCCCGATCGAGGTCCTCTTGCAGTTTTTCGCGCCCGACCTTGATCTTGACGCCGTTAAATCCCCTGTCGAGATAACCCTGAATGTTGCCGAGCAGTTTTTCGAGAGGGAAATTCAGGTCAATGCCGCCGCAATAGGCTTTTGTGGATTGCGCTTTGCCGCCGGCCATCTGGCAAAGCGATTGTCCGGTTGCCTTGCCACGCAGATCCCATAACGCGATGTCAATTGCGGAAATGGCAAAGGATGCCACCCCGCCACGGCCGACGTAGTGAATATGCCATTGCATCGCGTCATAGAGTGCATCTATGTCGTTTGCTTCCCGCCCGATCAGGATTGGCGCCAGGTCATGTTCCATCATGGCGCGAATCGCGTAGCCGCCGCGTCCGCCGGTATAGCTGTAGCCGGTGCCGGTTAGGCCATCTCGCGTATGAATCGTTGCGGTTACGAGCTCAAAATGTGTGTGGTCGCCGTGCTTGGCGTCCGACAGGATTTCGGCAAGGGGAACTGCGAAGAGTTTGACCTCGATACGATCGATTGCGCTCACGATAACCTCTTGTTTCTTCTCAGTTGGACTGATTGTCGATATCACCTAGCACAAACGATGGTCGCCTGGCGCCTTTGAGTTTGCACAGGTGCTGTGCTCGGCCGCATCCTGTGCGTATCGCATGATCCCGGTGGATGCTGTTTTCTGCAGGCTTGGCTCGTCGTCCGAGTCGCGACATGGTCGTCATCATGGCGACTTTGATTATAACGGAAAAAACCAGTCAGGCGCGCGATCTACGCGCGGCGCTTGGTGATCGAATCGGTCAGATCTTGCCTGCTGAGGGGCATCTCTTGCGTCTTGCCGAGCCGCATGAGGTCGAAGCATCATGGAAGAGCTGGGCCAGCGTTCTGCTCAAGCCGAATGGCCTCTATCCAACGAAACCGGCCGCGCAAGGCAACAAGCCCGCCAAGCTCAAAGCGATCGCAGCAGCGCTGAAGCAATGCGATGACGTGATTCTGGCGACGGACTGTGACCGCGAAGGCCAACTTATCGGTCAGCAGATTCTCGAACACTTCAACTATCGAGGCCGTGTCCGGCGCGCACTCTTTACCGCGCAAGACCCAAAGTCGCTGCGTCAGGCGTTCGACAAGCTCAAGCCCAACAAAGAATTGCACCCATTGTATGAGGCCGCGGTTGCCCGCCAGCAATCCGATCAGATCTTCAATCTGTCGCTCACGCGCACGGCGACGCGAACGTTGCTGGCGCCGGGTGTCAAGGGCGTGATTGGAATCGGACGTGTCAAAACGCCGACGTTGGCCATTGTCTGCCTGCGTGAGCTTGAGATCCGTGACTTCAAGGCGGAAGACTATTTTGAGGTTGTTGCCAACGCCAAAGTCGCGGATGGCACATTTGTCATGCGTTGCGCGCCGCCGGTAAAAGCCCGAATCAAGGACCGGGCGCTTGCCGATGCGATCGTCAATGCTGCGACGAAGTTTTCTGGCCCGCTCGCGGTTAAGGTGGAGGATCGTCGGCAGGCCCCGCCGAAATTGTTCGATCTTCCGTCACTGCAAAAGACATGTGGTCAGCGCTGGGGGTGGACGGCGGACAAGACCTTGGCCATAGCGCAGGAACTTTATGATGGCAGCGGCAAGCAACTGATCACGTATCCACGTGCCGAGGCCCGCTACCTGTCCGAAAACCAGATTGAGGATGTACCCGCTATCGTCGCAGCGATGACGCGTCTGCGCGGGTTTGCACACCTCACGATCGATCCGCCCGTTGTTCGTCGCGGTAAGTCTGGCCACTTCAGCGACAAGGCGCTTGAGGGTGTGTCGCACCACGCGGTTGTGCCGAACGTCAACGTGACGGATGAAATCGAAAAACGCATCACGCGTCTCAGCGACGATGAGAAGCGATTGTTCGCGCTTGTCTGCCGTTCCTATCTGGCCGCCGTGATGCCGGATTTTGAATATCGTCAAACCACGATTTCGATGGCGGTACCCGTTCCGGACCAGGGCGCGTTCAAAAGTGCTGACTTCCGCGCCGTTGGCCGTATGCCGCTCAAGCAAGGCTGGAAGGAGGCGTTCGGGGCCGCCGACCCCGATGCAGGCAAGTCGACAGAGAAAGAAGCCGAGCAGACGTTGCCGCAAATGACCAATGGCGAGATGGCGACTCTGAGTCGACCGCGGGTGCAATCTAAGAAGACCCAACCGCCGCCGCGCTATAATGAGGGCACCCTGATCGATGCTATGCAGAACGCGTGGCGTTTCATCAAGGACGATGCGCTGCGCGACCGGTTGAAGGAGGCGAAAGGTATCGGCACGCCAGCGACGCGCGCTGGCATCCTGACAGGTTTGAAACGTCAGAATTTGTTGATGTCAAAAGGGAAACACGTGGTGCCGACGCCGGCTGGGTTGCAGGTGTTCGAGATGCTGCACACGGCGGTTCCGACTCTGGTTGACCCGGGCACGACCGCCATCTGGGAAATGCGCCTCGATGACGTTGTGCTTGGCAAAGCGGATTTTCGCTCGGTTATCGATGAAATTGCGGGCGAGGCCGATCGTTTGATCGGGGTGCTGCGCCGACATAACGGCGGAAAGGTCGATCTTGGACCGAAATTCAAGTCCAAGCCGGCACCCAAGCGAGCGGCGGGCCGGAAAAGCACATCGTCGAAGAAGGATGCCCGCGGCGGTGGGCAGCAAACGAACCGGCAAGGCAAGGCGGCTGCGCAACGCGGCAAGGCCCAGCGTTCGAACCGAACTGATGCGAAACCTCCGACCGATAAGATGATCGCTTTTGCACGGCGTCTTGCAAAAGACAGACAAGCCGATCTGCCAGCTGGTTATGATCAGGATTTTGAGGTGTGCCGCCGCTTTCTGGATCAGCATGTCGGTGCAGGGACTGCGCAGGCGGGCGTTTAGGATTTCGCTTTTTTATCGAAGTTGTCCCGCCAAAACGTGTGCCTGCAGGACGAATGTGTGATTCTGAGTTGAATCGTATAGGCTGTCGGGGCTGCTAGACGAACGGAAATTCTATGCCATCGGGATTTAACGCCTTGAACCAATTGTCCGTCAGTTCGACGGCATTGTTTCTGGACTTTGACGGTACACTGGCAGGTCTTGTTGATCGTCCGGAGAATGTTCGCATCGAAGCTCGGACATTGGCCAATCTGGTGCGTGCATTCAAGAAACTGGATGGGGCGCTGGCGATTATCACCGGGCGGGATTTGACGACGTTGGATGCCTTCCTGGCACCGCATGTCTTTCCTGCTTCCGGCGTGCATGGCTTTGAGACGCGTGACAGTGACGGCCTGATATCTCGACGGTCGGCGAACCTGGAGGCCTTGGACCGCGTCAGGCATCTTCTCGCGGAGTTTGCTGGTGAGCACCACGACCTTCTGCTGGAAACCAAGCCGGCATCGATCGCCTTGCACTATCGCCGCCGCCCAGAACTCGCAGACCGATGTCAGCAGGCTGTTCGCGAAGCTCTGAGCGGGGAGAGCGAATTGCGCGTGATGCAAGGTAAGATGGTTGTCGAGATCAAAGCGCACCAAGGTGATAAAGGACAGGCCATCCTGGCCTTCCTGGATCAGCCGCCGTTTGGTGAGCGCGTCCCCGTTTTTATCGGCGATGACGTCACCGATGAAGCGGCGTTTGCCGCTGTCAACGCGCGTGGCGGGGTGTCGATCAAGGTCGGTGCGGGCGACACATGCGCAACCTATCGACTTCAAGACCCCAATGCTGTTCACGACTGGCTGGGTGCCCTTGCCGGCGATGGCAATCATCAAGGTCAACTAGAGGATGTGGCAACTTGAGCGGTCTTGATCTCGGAATCATCGGCAACTGTGGCGTCGGAGCACTGATTGACCGGCACGCGCGTCTGGTGTGGTGCTGCCTGCCTCGCTTCGATGGCGATCCTGTCTTTAATGCCCTGGTGCAGGCGGGCGATCCTAGCTCGGCTGACGGTGCTTTTTCGATCGGTCTTGAGGCCGTCCAAGAGACGGAACAGTTCTATGGACCGAATACGGCGGTTCTCAAGACGCGCCTGCATGGACCGTCAGGGAGCATCGAGATTTCGGATTGTATGCCGCGCTTCCATTGGCGTGGTCGCATGTTCAGGCCGCAATCGATCGTCCGTCGTGTGACGCCGATTGCCGGTCGGCCGCGGATTAAAGTGCAGGTTCGGCCGAGTTTTCGATATGGCACCAAGTCTCCGCAAGTTACGCACGGCTCCAATCATATTCGCTACGTAGGTCCCGAATTTACGCTGCGGCTAACGACAGACGCGCCTATTGACTACGTCTTGGCAGAGACGGCGTTCAATCTCGATGAACCGATCAGCCTGATCCTCGGGCCGGACGAGACACTATCGGATGGTCTGAGTGATACGGCGCGACATTTCGAAGAACAGACGATCAGTTACTGGCGCAGCTGGAGCCGGCGGCTGGCCTTGCCGTTTGACTGGCAGGAAGCCGTTATTCGCGCGGCGATCACGCTCAAGATGTGCACCTACGAACCAACCGGTGCGATCATTGCGGCGTTGACAACGTCAGTGCCAGAGGCCGCCGATAGCGGCCGCAATTGGGATTACCGCTATTGCTGGCTGCGCGATGCCTTCTTCGTGGTGCGCGCGTTGAATTCGCTTGGCGCCGTTCACACGATGGAGAATTACTTTGGCTGGCTGACGAACATCGTGGGGCGTGCCGAAAATAATCACCTTCAACCTGTCTACGGTATCGGTCTCGAAGCGGCTTTGACCGAACGGATCGAGCCGAAACTGGCTGGCTATCGTGGAATGGGGCCGGTACGCGTCGGTAACCAGGCGCATGAGCACTTCCAGCATGATGTTTATGGCAATCTCATCCTCGGGGCCGTCCAAACCTTTTTTGATCGTCGCCTGACCAAGTTGGCGGATCTTGGTGATTTTGAGCGCCTTGAGGTCGTCGGCGAGCAGGCTTTCCGGCTGCATGATCAACCTGATGCCGGTATGTGGGAGTTGCGCTCTCGGGCAGATGTACACACGTCGTCCAGTTTGATGTGCTGGGCTGCCTGCGACCGGTTGGCCAAGATTGCGGAGCATCTCGGGGAGGCCGATCGCGCGCGCTTCTGGGGCGAGCGCGCTGCGACTATTCGTGACGTCATCCTGGAGAAGGCTTGGTCGGAAAAACGCCAAGCGTTTGCCGACTCTTTCGGTGGCGATAACCTTGATGCAAGCGTCCTGCTGATGGCCGAAGTTGGGATTATCGATCCCGTCGACCCGCGTTTCGTGGCCACCGTCGAGCGGCTCGAAGAGACGCTTGCCCGCGGCCCGCACATGATGCGCTACGAATCCGCTGACGACTTCGGGGTGCCGGAGACGGCTTTCAACATTTGTGCGTTCTGGCGCCTCGACGCGCTCAGCCGGATAGGTCGCAACGACGAAGCTATTGAGATCTTTGAGGCGCTTCTTGCCTCGAGAAATCACCTTGGTCTGATGTCGGAAGACACTGACTTCAAGACCGGCGAGATGTGGGGCAATTTCCCACAGACGTATTCAATGGTCGGGATTATCAATGGTGCGCGGCGCCTGTCCCGACCTTGGGAAACTTTTGTATGAGTAGACTGGTTGTTGTTTCTAATCGTGTTGCAGATTTCGAGGATGCCGCGCAGTCGGGCGGATTGTCGGTAGCTCTGGCAGATGCCCTGCGCGATCGTGGCGGCATTTGGTTTGGCTGGGACGGCAAGGTTGTGAACGCCGGCACGCGCGTGCCGCCGAACGTGCAAACCTACGACAATGTCACGACCATCACGCTGCCACTTACGCGAAAAGATTACAACCAGTTCTATATCGGCTTTGCCAACAGCGTTTTGTGGCCGATCTTTCACTATCGCCTCGACCTGGCCAAGCACGAGGCGCCATTCCTGACCGGCTACAAGCGCGTTAACTCGAAATTCGCCGAGGCGCTTTCACCATTGCTTGAACCGGACGACATCATTTGGGTTCATGATTATCATCTCATTCCGCTGGCTGCGGAACTGCGCAAGCGCGGGCACAAACAAACGATCGGGTTCTTTCTTCATATTCCCTTCC
>JAGDYV010000231.1:0-21496 GCA_049116495.1 Hyphomicrobiaceae bacterium
ATCCACCCCATCTACAAAGCGGTCAATTATTCGTAAGGCTGTTTTTTATTTGCTAGTTTCATGGGGCCTCAGCTAGTGCGAGTTTACCAGCAAGAGCTATAAGGCAATCCACTTAATGCTCATCGCCCAGTTATCCGACCCGCATGTCTGTGCGGAAAACACACTCTACCAAGGATTGGTGGATTCCAACGCTATGTTGGTTGCCGCTGTCCGACACGTCAACGAGCTCTTGCCTGTCCCTGATGTGGTGATTCTGAGTGGTGACGTAACGGAAAACGGCGCAGATGAAGAATACGCGCACTGCCGCAAAATCTTGTCAGCAATCGAACAGCCTTTGATTGTGATTCCAGGAAATCATGACAAGCGAGAAGCGTTCCGCTCGTGCTTCTCGGACATGGATTATCTGCCTCAGACCGGTCCCCTACACTTTGTAATTTCCGAACTCGGGCCAGTCCGCATTGTCGGTATCGACGTCATCGTATCTGGCGCCCACCACGGCGAAATCAATGACCAGGTAATTGACTGGTTAGATGATTGCCTTGCTGCAGAACCAGATCGCCCAACAATGATCATACTGCATCAGCCACCGTTCAAGAGCGGCATCCCATTCATTGACGAATACCGCTGCTTTGGCGGAGAGCGCCTTGAGAAACTGTTGGCCAACTATACAATGGTCGAGCGTGTCGTTTGCGGGCACGTTCATAGGTTTATTCAGCGGCGATTTGCTGGGACGCTAATTTGCACGGCTCCAAGCACGACGACATCTATCGCGCTTCGTTTAAGTGCAGGTGCTGACCCGGCTTCGTATCTTGAGCCACCGGCGCTGCTGCTTCACAGCTGGCACCCCACTGATGGAATGGTCACGCACTTGGTTCCAGTTGGTTCATTCCCAGGACCCTACGAGTTTTTCTGACTTGCCGGCTATAGGTCGAGAAGCTCGTCACACAACACTACGATCCTTGACGCGACTTGGCATGCTTCTTACCCAACTTCAGAAAGGTAGTTGCTCCCGTCGCGCTCCCACGGAGGGGTCGGCGAAAATTCTGCAACGAGATGGTCTATAAAAGCACGCACTTTTGGTGCGAGGTTCTGACGGGACGAATAGACCGCGTAGATGTCGGAGGTGTTGTCTTCGTAGTCGGGCAACACGCGGATCAGACGCCCATCCCTCAGATCATTTGCGACTAGGTAAGTTGACAATCGGGCAATGCCGATTCCGGCAAGCGTTGCGTGATAAAGAGCGTCGGCACTGTTCGCCTCAAAATTGCTGCGCTGTTGAGGACCCTGCGGCTCAAACTCGTTCAATTGCCAGTCGTTGAAACGCGGCACAGTGGAGAGTTGCAACCGGTTGTGGCGTTGCAGATCGTCAGGGGTTGCTGGTTTTCCTTCGCGTTCCAGATATGCCGGAGATGCGCAGATGACCCGACGATTGTGCGCAATCTTGCGTGCGATGAGAGCTTGGTCCTCGATCTGCTCGGTAAACTGAATCGCGATATCAATCTGGTCGTGCGAAAAATCAAGCTTGCTGTCTGATAGATGAACTGAGACCGTGACGTCGGCGTGCTCGGCCATGAAGGCTGGTAGGACCGGCAATATCTGAGCTTTGCCGAACGCCACTGTGGCCGACACGTGCAACAGTCCCTTTGGATGATCGCCGAACGATACAACAAGATCTTCGGCGGCGGCGATACTGCGGCGGATCTCGGCACACCGTTCATAGAAAGCCTGACCGTCATCGGTCAGTGTCACGCCGTTTTTACTGCGAACCAACAGCCTCACACCAACTCGGTCTTCCAACTGCGAGATCTGTTTGCTGACCGCAGAAGGCGATTGATTCAACTCACGCGAGGCCGCTGAGAAGCTGCCGGCGTCGACCACGCGAGCGAACAGCACAATCAGGTTCGGCAAATCCATGAAGCGCGTCCTTCTTTGCCTTGAAGTGAAAGCTGCCATGACGAGACATGGGGTACATGATCTCGACGAACATCATCACATTGCATTGCAACAAACGTAGACCGCGATGCGGCATAACACATATTGCATCGCAGCAAATTGTCAATAGAAGCAAGGACACGTGAACCATGGCAACTTTCGAACTAGACGCCCCTCATGCCGGCGTCGCCACTGACTTTTCGTCGCGAATCAAGCGCTACCTCGGCCACAAATTGCGTGCCATGCAATACGCTCGTATGGCCCAGTGCATGAGGCAAATGTCCGATGAGCAGCTGGAGTCTTTGGAACTCACCCGTGCCGATATCCCCCGCTATGCGCGTGAGTGCATTTACGGCGACCAGGAGAACTCGCAATGAAGTCGGCAACAGCGAGTGGGGCGATGGTGCCTTCTTCCGAAGCGCTCATTAAAGAACACGAGAAAGTCCAAAGTCACGTTTCGGGTGCCTTTCGTGAAGTCATGGCTCAGCTGCGCCGGTACATCGACTATCGCCGCGGAGTGGATGAACTCCACGCGTGTTCTGACCGGGTTCTGCACGACCTCAGCATTAACCGCTGCGACATTGAACGGCGTGTTTGGCAGGCAACGTACAAAAGGTAACGATAGCCAAGGGTATCCAGAGGACCTCGGAGGTAAGATCATGACCGATCACCGCGATTGGCGAGGAACGATACGAAAACTTTGTACGTCTGAAACTGGCGAGTTTCGCGACCACTTGTTGCGTCTCGGCAAGACAGGCCAACGGTCGCGATTTGCTCATAGTGTGTCGGACAAGTTCGTTGCCGACTACGCGGAACGCATGCTGGACCACTGCAGCATTGTTTTCGCTTACATCGAGCACGGTGATGTCCGTGCAACGGCTGAACTTCGTATGCTGGAAGATCATTGGGGTGAGGATGCAGAGGCAGCGTTCACGGTTGAGGCGGCATATGAAGACAATGGCATCGGCTCTGAACTGATGGGTTACGTCATTCGGTCAGCGAGAAATCGCGGCATCAAGCGCCTTCATATGTGTTGTTTGGCCGAGAACCGAAAAATGCAGGCGATCGCGCGCAAGTACGAGGCGGAACTCCAATTCGAAGCGGGCGATGTAGTCGGTGAAATCCAGCCAGAGCAATCGAACAATATTTCGGTGGTGTCCGAAGCTGCGGATGATCGCATCGGGTTCATTCACGCCAATCTGGACTTAGCATCAAAACCCGCGGTCCGTCTGGCCTGAGGCTGATCTCCGACGGCGGCGAAAGATTTGACTGCTCGGCACGCCCTAGGGAGTAGGACAAATGTCAACGGCAACTGCAAATGCACGTAGCGTCGGCGCAGGTAAACGGCTCAGATACGCTCCCTTACGGATCCGGTGCTTTGCGGAAGTTTCAGGTTCGGTACTAACTGACCTGTTCCACCTCTTCGGACTGTTTGCGATAGGGGCTGCAACTGTTTGGTCAGCTGTGATTGCCTACATACATATGTTCGCAAAGGGCTCGGCATCCGTTGAAGACTTACTACTCCTGTTTATATACTTAGAAATTGGCGCAATGGTCGGAATATACTTCAAGACTAATCGCCTACCAGTTCGTTTCCTCATTTATGTCGCCATGACCGCTTTGACCCGGCACCTCATTGGAGTGATTAATGTGCCGATTGATCACAACGCCAGCAGCCCGAAAGCTCTTGAGCTAAACACGCTTGTACTGACCGGTGCCATTACGTTGTTGGCGTCAGCGGTGCTGGTGCTTCGATACGGTTCACATCAGTTCCCATCAGAACCGATAGCTGCCTACGAAACGGATTTGAAAGCCAACGCTTCGGAGAAATGAAAATCGACAGCCCTGCCCTAGGTGCTGGTGACACAGCATCAATCAAGGGCGTCCACTGGGCTCAGGTCAGTTAGGTCCATCCTAAGAACCTACAACTTGGACATCGAACAGCCCATCAAGACTTCCGCCGCCTCCCGCAAAAAAAGGCCGCCTCATCGGGCGGCCTAAAGTTTAGGAGGAAACGCGCTTGGAGGGCACCGATACGATCGAAGCCGACGAAAACGCTCTTGAAATTTATTGCTGCAACGCAACAATTGCAATCGTAAGTTAAGATCAAACTTTCATCGCGATGCTATTTTATTGAGCAGCATTTAACCTGCTCGTTTGCCCTTTGGCAGATACGGCGGTCATCCTGGCAAGCAACGTTCTCGTAGATCCGCTTCAGCAAAGACAATCTCTCGCTCTGCTCTTCGCGAAAAATTAGTCATAAATTTCATAGTTTTGATCGATTTTAATTCCGAATTCTGATGGCGCGTTAGACGGCACAATCTGGTTCGATAGATCCTCAACATGCTCCTTCTATGCCTCGCAGTTAAAGCTGCCATGACGAAATGTGGAATACACGATTACTGAGAACTCCACCAAGCTGCATTGCAGCAAGATGTCACCGCGTTGCAGCAAAATGTCATTGAATGAAGGAGACTTTAGCCATGGCACTTTCCGGACTCGACGTGCCACGTAGTAGTGGCTTCATCCACAAGATGTCGCAAGTCAAACGTTTTCTGGGTCGTCAACTGCTCACCATGCAATACGCGCGAATGTTGCAGATTATGACGGAAATGTCCGATCCCGAGTTGGAAGCTTTGGGAATCAGCCGAGCCGATATCCCACGCCATGCCTACGAATGCATTTACGGCGATCAAGCCTAATGGTCCAACAGGAGAGTGCGTGATGAAGACGGCGGCAACGATTGGCAGGACGATACATTCTATCGGGACGCCTGGTGAAGGACACCAGCGCACTGAAAATCGTGTCTCGCGTGCTCTTCGCCGAGGCGCCGCTGTCCTGCGCCGGTTCAGCAATTATCGTCCCGATATTGATGAACTCAGCCACTGTTCTGCCGGAAGGCTGGCGCGAACCGCCGGCTTTCCAACGATCAAAACGCTGTCTGACTTTGACTTCGACTTTGCCGCGGGCGTGTCGAGAGCAGAGATCCAGGAATTGACGACGCTTAGTTTTATCGAACACTCTGAGAATGCCGTGTTCATTGGTCCCCCCGGCACCGGCAAGACACATCTGGCAATAACGATAGGTTATCGCGCCACACAACGCGGATACAAAGTACGCTTCGTGACGGCAAACGATCTTATCTTAATGTTTGAGACGGCTGAGCGCCAAGAGCGGTTGAATATTGTCTTCAACAACATCGTTTCCAAACCGGAGCTGCTGATTATTGACGAGATCGGTTATCTCCCGTTTGGGCGAAAATAGGCCAATCTGTTATTCCAAATCATCGCCAAGCGTTATGAGAAGGGTTCAATTGTCCTGACCACGAACGTGGAAATTGGCTGTTGGATAATTGTACAACTGAGATCTCAAGGGGTGAGGTGGTGGTCGTTTGCGGCCCTTCCGGCTCAGGTAAATCGACACTGATCAAATGCGTCAACGGCCTGGAGCCTTTTCAGAAAGGAAGCGTCTTGTTCGACGGCGTCTCGGTGGGTGCAAAGGCAACGAACCTGTCACAGCTGAGATCCAGAATTGGCATGGTGTTCCAGAATTTTGAGCTGTTTCCGCACCTTTCCGTTCTGGACAATATCAAGCTCGGGCAGACAAAGGTCCTCAAGCGCGAAGGTGCAGACGCGGAGAAGAAGGCAATGGCCTTGCTTGATCGCGTCGGACTGGCAGATCAGGCAGAAAAGCATCCATCGCAGCTATCAGGCGGACAGCAGCAACGCGTTGCGATCGCCAGGGCGCTCGCCATGGATCCCGTTGCGATGTTGTTCGACGAACCCACCTCTGCGCTCGATCCGGAAATGATCAACGAAGTGCTGGATGTGATGGTGACGCTTGCCGGCGACGGCATGACGATGATGGTGGTGACGCACGAAATGGGATTTGCGCGCAAGGTGGCGCACAAAGTCATTTTCATGGACGAAGGGCGCATCGAAGAGGATTGCAGCAAGGACGACTTCTTTGGTAGTCCACGCGGAGATCGGGCCCAACTGTTCCTTTCAAAGATCCTCCAACATTGACGATGATGACGGCGCATCAGGGCGCAAAACTGGCCGTTGGCAGTGTCAGTCCATGGCGGAGTGATCCGCGACTGCCAGATCGCGTCGCGCGGTCATGTGAGCACGTGGGTTGTTCACCGCATCGACACATATTGCCCGATCGTTCCTCAGGTAGGTGACCGCGAAGCTACCCGGAGCCTTGCCTGCCGCCATCTCAGCGCGATCATAGCCTTGCGATAGCCCTGCGATCTGAAGCTTGACATCATACTGGTCAGACCAGAACCAGGGCACAGGATCATAGCGCACCTCTTCGCCGAGCATTGCTTGGGCCGCCGCCTTGCCTTGATCGATAGCGTTTTGAACACTCTCCAGGCGAATGGGACGATCATATCTCTTCGATGGAAAAAGTGCGCAGTCGCCTGCTGCAAAGACATTGGTCGCAGCTGTGCGGCATGCCTCATCCACGACGATGCCGTTGTTCGTCGCCAAACCGCTTGCCTGGGCGATATGGTCGTCAGCCATACCGCCGACGGCAACCAGAACGACATCGCAGTTAATCGTTTCGCCGCCTGCAAGTTCAACTTCCGAGACCTGTGCTTCACCGAGAATGCGTGTGGGGCGCGCACCGGTCCTGACGTCAACGCCATGGCGCTGATGCAGATCTTCGAAGAATTGCGATATTTTAGGGCAAACCACTCGCTGCAAAACGCGGTCTGCGCCCTCCAGGATAGTCACGTTATGGCCAAGCGCGCGCGCAGAGGCAGCGACTTCGAGGCCAATGTATCCACCGCCAACAATCGCAATTCGACTGTCGGTTCCTATTGCACCGGCCAGACGTTTGGTGTCTTCCAGGGTGCGCAGCAAACAAACCCCTGGCAAATCTATCCCAGGCATAGGAATAGTTCGCGCACGCGAACCTGTTGCGAGCAACAACTTGCTGTAGGGCAAGCGGGTGCCATCCGACAGCACGGCAACGTTTGCTTGCACATCAAGCGAGGAGACCTTGTCGCCGAACCTCGTTTCAATATGGTGATTGTCGAAATAGCCTGGGCTGGCCAGCGACAACCGCTCCTGGTTGAGTTCGCTTTTTAAGAACGCTTTCGACAACGGAGGTCGCTGGTAAGGAGCTGATGGCTCGTCTCCGATGAGCAGCAAATCACCATCGTATCCGAGCTGCCGAAAGGTTTCGGTCGCCTTCAAGCCGCACTGGCCCGCGCCAACAACGATGATCGGGTTGGACTTTGCCATTGCTTAGAACCCGACTTCCACACCAAGCCGCCACGCAAGATCCCCTAACCGGTCCTGGCCAAAGAACATCTCATCGTCCAGCACGTAGGTTGGCGACCCGAAGACGCCACGATCGACAGCTTCCTGCGTGCTAGCCTCGAATGCAGCAACGGCTTTCGGAGCTGTTGCTAGCTGCAGAAGATTGCCCGCATCAAGACCGGCGTCGGCGAGGACAGCTGCTACAGTGTCTTCATTGGAGATATCTTTTTCCTCGGCATAGATTGCTTTCAATAGTGCAAAGGATACCGCGTGCGGCTCGATGCCTGCGGCTTCTGCTGACAGGATCAGCCGTCCCGCCAAAGCCGGTGGAACCGGCCAATACTTCGGCTTCGGATTTATGGGTAAACTCCACCGCTCGCCCTGTCGTTTCATGTCTTGTAATCTGTAGCCCAGCCGCGCGGGTGATTGCTTTGCTGGCGGCGTGGCATCCGAAGCTGCGAACACCACACCAATATCGACTGGCCGAAAACGAACCGACACGCCCGCCTGCTCGGCAATCGCCATGAGACGGGGCTCACCGAGATATGCGAAGCCGGAGATTGGCGCAAAGTAGTAATCAACCACCGATGACATGGGGAGGCCCGTTTCTGTGCGTTCATTCAGCAGCGACCGTATCGGCCATCTGATAAGGATAACCCTCTTCAATCGGCAACGAGGGGTCACGTGACCACTCATTCCATGAGCCAAAATAGATTTTTACATCGGACACGCCAGCTTCCTGCAGTGCGAGAAACGTGTTTGATGCACGGGCTCCCTTGAAGCAGTATACAATCACTTTGCTGGTCGGCGTAATGCCGACGGTTGCAAATTCCGCGAGCAACTCTTCCTTAGATTTGAACATCGGCGCGTCTTGGCCTGGTTTCATCATGCGGTACCACTCCACCCAGACGGCGCCCTGCAGGCGGCCTTTGCGTGGGCAGAAATCCTTGCCGTAGGGCGAGGAGCTCTCGCCGATCCACTCATCAACATCGCGGACATCCAATAGCACGACGGACGGATCAACCAGCGCCGCCTTGACTTCTTCTACATCCGACATTAGCGAACCTCCGGCCAGATCGACTGGGAACGTCGCAGACTTCACCGCTGGCACTTCTGTGTCGGCGGCATGCCCCTCCGCCTGCCAGGCTTGATAGCCGCCATGAAGCACCGAGACCTTTTCATAACCCAGATGTTTAAGAAGGAAATATCCTCGGCAGGATTGCCCAAAGCCGGTGTTCATTGACTGCTCATAGATGACGGCGGTCTCGGTGCCGGAAAGACCCGCAGCGGCGAACGCATCGGCAAACTTCTGCGTCAGTTCTGTCATGCCATCAGGGGTCGAGGTCGCAAGGTAGGTGAAAATCTCATGTATATTGACAGCGCCGGGAATGTGGCCCGCAGCGTAGGATTCAGGATCACGTGTGTCGATGATTACAATTGTCGGGTCGGTCAGCAGAGCGCTCAACTCGGTGGGCGAAATAAGTGCACGGGTCATTTCGAGAGATCCTTTGTTTGCTGGTTCAAGGAATGCTTGGACGCAGGAGCGGCGCTTGCGCCCAACGCATCAGCTTGGCGGGGACGATTGCGCCGCGCCAAGGTCGGCGAGCATCTTTCGAAGTTGTTTGGTTGCAGGCGTTACGATCGCGCAGAAGTAAGCTTCACGAAGGCGCCTTTGAGCAGCACCATGCGATACATAACCACGGGCACCACAATGCAGCATCGCGTTATGCGCTGCGGCGACAGCAAGTTCGCCGCCGTCAAGACGTGCGCGAATGACATCGATAAAGTAGTCCTTGCTGTCGCTATAGGGGGTCTTGGACAAGCGTCTGATCTCGCGCTCAAGTACGTCCAGTTTCTCTTCAAAATGCTCTGGCTGATCCGGCAGATGGCAATTGACATGGCCAAGTGAACTCTGGACTTGCGTCATAAGATCAATGCACGACCTCACCATGCCAGCGGCCATACCACATTGGAGAAGAATGAAGCCGGCGCGAATTTTCTTGATGTAGTCATCAATTGGATCGGCGAGGATGCGAGCGTCCGCAATGAACGCCTTGCGCAGTTGGATGGTGAATGTACGTGTGCCCTCAAGCGCTACAAAGTGATCATTCTCGACCAGTCGCACGCCGTCACCAGCACAATCGACCACCGCCATGACTCGCTTGTCATCAGCCTCGGGCACGCCAAATACAACAGCGAAGAAATGATCCGGGCCAAGGTTTGACACCCAGGGCAGGGTCCCGGTGACCTCGTAACCGCCATCTACCCGTACGGCCTGCAGTTTCAAGCGCTCAATTCCGAACAGGTGCTTCATGGGGTTCGACAAACCAGTGCCGCCGAGCGCGGCTCCACTCGCGATCTTCGGGCCCAGCTCAGCTTTGACCGCATCGTTGTCGGAATTGTAGATGTACCAACCGAGCGCGTTCTGGCACCACATGCAGAACGCCGTCGACAGGCAATATTCGCCGGCGATTGACATGGCTTCGATGCTCGTTGTCAGATCCGGAGTATCATGACTACCAGTTGGTAGGTGCTGACTATAGACACCCGCTTTCCCGAATGCGCGCATCACGTCTTCCGGGTAGAAGCCCTCTGCATCAATCGCCTCGACTAGCGGGGCAAGTTGCTGGTCCGAAATGGATCTGGCCTCTGCCAACACGTTGACACTTGAAACTGGATCAGCCGCCTCAGCAACTGGAACCGAGGCAGCGGGATTCGCAGCGGGTTTTTCGCGCGATGTGAAAATATTAAGGCTTGACGTTAGCAGGGTCATGGCAGGTTCCCGGTGTGTAGGGGGCATGCAGAAAACAACAAATGCCGTCCGCATGCCCATTGCCGCGTTAAACGGACTTCGCAACCATGTTTACGGGGCGCTTGAAAGTGTTGAACATCGGCGACCATTGGCAGACATGGGCGATCAGTTCGTCAATTTCGCTCGGCGGGCAATCTGCATCCATCTGGACGTCGATGCGGACGTCTGTGAAGCCGACAGGCTTTTCCGATGTGTCGCCAGTACCCCAGACGGCAGTTATGTTGAGGTCGCCTTCAAGCTCGACCGACAGCGAATTGATCGTGATGCCACGATGTACGGCGTTGGCGTGCAGGCCAACTGCGATGCATGAACCGAGCGCCGCAAGTGATGCCTCGGACGGGTTCGGTGCGGTGTCATCGCCGAGCAATCCGGGGGGTTCATCGACGATGTACGGCTCAAGGTCGCGGATGTAGTTGGCGTGCCGGAAACGGCCCTCCGCAACGGTCTTGCATTTGAGTGTCTTGATGGCTTGCGGATTGGCCTTGCCGCTCTCAATGAGGCCATTGAGGCCGTCCTTGTCGATGGGCGCAAGGCACCCGGTGAGAGCTGTTGCAGGTTCAGACATGGTTCTTTCCTCCTCTTGAACGGAACTGGTTTGGTCAGCTTGAACGTATCCAGCTGAAGCGCTGAATGGCGAGTTGAAGGGCAAGATCGAGCGTGAAGCCGATGATGCCGATGACGATGACTATGGCCGCGAGGCTGTCATATTCGAGCGTGTCGCGCGCATCGTTGATCGCGTAACCGAGACCTGATGTGACGCCGAGGTATTCGGCGGGGACGAGAATGATCCAGGCAACACCAAGGGCGAGACGGATGCCGGTGAGAATGTCCTGGGCAATTGCCGGCAGAATGATGATGACCAGCATGTGCCAGGCCCGTGCGCCGAGGTTTCTCGACACTTTGAACCAAGCGGGATCGATGCGTTTCAGTCCTGCGGCGGTTGAAAACAGAATCGGCCATACTGCGGCGACTGAGATCAGGAAAATGATCGCACCGTCCCATGTCGCATAAGCCATCACGGCAATCGGCATCCAGGATAGAGGGCTGATCATGCGAAGGAATTGGAAGGGAATATTGGTAAGTTTCCGTGCGGCATCGAACCAGCCGATGATAATGCCCATCGGTACGCCGATCGCGATCGCCCAGGCCAAGCCGAGACCGACGCGATAGAGGCTAGGTCCGGCCATCTCGAAGACGTGTCCCGATCCGATCATCTCTACCAGTCGGGCGAAGGCCGGACCTGGCGCGAAATCCGCAAACGCCGAGAGTGACGGATCGTTACGGATCAGGAAACCGCCGAGCCACCAGGCCGCGAGCAGCAGCGCCATGCCGGCGATGGCATAGCCAAGCGTTTCGGCAAATTCCTTTGCGCGCGAACGCCCCACCGCCATTCCGGTTGGCAGCGAGGTTTCCGGTTGTGCACCGGAAATCTCCTCTGTTGCCACATCGAGGTCTATAGCGTTGAGGCTGGTATCAGAGGCCATGCTCAAAGCTTCAAGACCTCTTCGCGGCTGAATGGATCGGCGGAGTTAACCGAGGGATCCTTCTTCCAATCGGGATACTTGTTGAGCGCATTGCGCACGTAGTTGTAGTCGACCAGATCTTTGGCAACGAACTCAGGATCAAGGCCCTTCAGGAAGGTTGCGTCGCCGCCGACGACGGTCTTGTTCATCTCCTCGACAATCAATTTGGTTGCCGAGGGGTAAGGCCAGGGCTGAAAATCAATTCGGCCATTGCCCCAACTCGAGGCATTCTGGATGGCGCCGCTCTTGGTGTAGCTGTCCTCGGTTTCGTAGAGCGTCATGGCTCGCTCGACGATCTTGGCTGGCATCGGCAGATACTTCTCGCCATCCTTCGACATCAGGAGTGCGGCCTCCTTCTTGTTCTGGGAGGCATAGATCTGCGCCCGAACGACGGCGTTCATGACCTTCTGGGTCCACTCCTGCTTCTTGGTCGTGGCCTCCTCGTGCATGCAGATCACGCAGCACGGATGGTTCTTCCAGATGTCACCGGTAAAGCGCAGCATGCGGGCGCCAGCCTTGATTTCACCCATGGCATTGAAAGGCTCGGCAACGATATATGCGTCAATCTTGCGGCTCGCCAAGGCGGCCGGCATTTCCGGTGGTGGTAGGATTTGCAAGTTAACTTCGTTTTTCGCCAGCGGATTCGAAGCCGACTGGATGACAGGTTTCAGACCCGACTTACGCAACGCATACTGCAGCACGATGTTATGCATCGAGTACCAGAACGGCACCGCGACTTGCTGGCCGCCGAGTTGCTTGAAGTCTTGAATGTCGGTGTGCTTGCCAACGACCAGTCCGGAGCCGTTGGTATGCGCCCAGGACATAAGTTTGACGGGGATCTTGTTATTGTAGCGCATCCAAACCGGGATCGGCTTCAGGAAGTGCACCAGATTGAATTTGTTGGAAACGAAACCCTCAACCAGCGGTGACCAGCCCCGAATTAGAGTTGGCCGCTCAGCAACGAGCCCTTCGTCCTTGAAGTATCCCATGCCATGCGCGACCAGCAGGGCGGTGGCATCTGTAATCGGCAGGTACCCTATACGCACGACGTCGTCGTCCGCCGCCTGCGCCGCCGATGCCATTGCACCAACCATCGGCCCCAGCGATGCCATCAGTCCGCCGGCCGCAAACATATCCAGCGTCTGCCTGCGCGTGAAATCGCCCGAGAAATAGTCGTCATCCCAGTCGTCGTTGATATCCGACAGGGAATTCGGCGCCTTGGACCGCTCAGCCATGCGTTGTTCCTTTCGCTAAAAATTGATCTGACGTTGTTTGCGTGGTGAAGCGCTGTTTCGAAGCAGCCAGGCTTCGCACGGTGTCGGAAAGTCCGAGTTCCGCAGCGATCTCATATGCGGCAACTATCTCGTCGCGTACGGCTGCGAACTCAGCGCTAGAAGGTAAGCGTTCATCAGCCAGCGGGATGGCAATTTCAGAGCGGATTTCACCGGGGTTCGAGCTCAAGACAAAAGCGCGGTCCGCGACCATCACAGCTTCTGAAATTTCGTGCGTGACCAGGACCAGCGTGATGCCCATTTCGCGCGCAATGCGCCGGATATCCCGTTGCAGCGCGTGGCGGGTAAATGCATCCAGCGCCGATAACGGCTCATCGAGCAGCAGAACCTTGGGATTGAGTGCGAGTGATCGGGCAAGGGCGACGCGCTGCTGCTGCCCACCTGAGAGGTCCTGCACATTGCGCGTCGCAAAATCACCAAGTTCAACGAGTTCCAGCATCTCGGGAACACGCTTTTCGATCTCGTGCGTGCGCCGGTTAAACTTCAGTCCAAGCGCCACATTTTGCTCAACGGTCATCCAGGGATAGAGACTGGGCGCCTGGAACATCATCACCCACTCAGGCGATGGTCCGGTGACACGAGCGCCGTCAATGAAAACGTGTCCCGCCCGGGGAGCTATCAATCCGCATAAGATATGAAGCAGGGTGGACTTGCCGCAACCGGAGCGGCCAATGAAGGCAACGGCTTCGCCGGGCTGCACCTCAAGATCGATATTTTGAATGGCGTTGCTAGAACTTCGGCCGTAGGCGTGCGCGATTCCTTCGCTCGAAATGTGTGCTCCGCCCGCCCGCATGCCAGTGCCTCTCGATACCACTCTAGGAAACAGACCTGTATGTATCTCGTGTCGTAAATATTGGATTAGCACTTTCTTTATGGTGTCGGTCGCCAAAAATGTCGGCAAACAATGCAAAAAAAAGCATCAAACACTGATGAGATTTTCATTCAAGCAAGAGACGGAAATTGCGTTGATTTCGATTGATCGTTGTCACGAGAAGCTGGTTCGCCTATGGAAACAGATCTGTACACAATGAGACTATCGAATGAGCGATGACTTGAAAGATTTGACGAAGACCAATTCAGGCTCTGTCCTGACGAGCGAGTATCCTCCGTTCGCAGCAAAATATGGTGACAGTCCGCGAGATAGATTGATGGCGGCAACCTGCGATCTCATCTGCCGCGACGGGATAACCGCAACTGGGGTGGACAAGATTGTCGAAGCAGCAGGCACTGCCAAAACGACTCTTTATAAGGCCTTCGGTTCAAAAGATGCGCTGGTAGAAGCTGTGCTTGATGTAGAGGGCAAGGCTTGGCGCGACTGGTTTCTGGGAGAGCTTGCATCGCACCGCGGACGACCTGAGGTGAAGTTGGCTTCGATGTTCAAAACGCTAGAGACCTGGTTCAAGTCGGATCGCTTCTACGGATGCCCGTTTATAAACGCGGTTGGAGAAAGCCGCAAAGACAATGATCGCATGAGGGAGATTGCAATCCGGCACAAGAAAGTCGTGCTTGCAGCGATCGAAAGCCTTGCAAGAGAAGCAGGGGCACCGAATCCATCACGGCTAACGCATGAGCTTGCGCTCTTGATGGATGGTGCGATTGTCGTTGCCATGATTTCTAAAGACCCAGGGTCGGCACTGGCCGCACGACGCGCGGCCAAAACGTTGATTGCTAGGGAAGTTGTCTCAAAGGGTGCGCTATCGGAGGCATAGCCGATGCTCGTCAAGGCACACGAGAGGGCCAGATAACTATAGGCCGCAGTCGCTGAGACCTGGGTGGTGGATGGGGCGCGGGCCAAGCGGCCAGAAGAATTTCCGCTGGTTTTCCGCAATGCGAACGTTGTTGATACTGGCCTCCCGGCGCTGCATCAGGCCGGCTTTATCGAACTCCCATTGTTCGTTGCCGTGTGAGCGATACCAATTGCCACTGTCGTCGTGCCATTCGTAGGCAAAGCGTGCCGCGATGCGGTTGCCTGTGAACGCCCACACTTCTTTGATTAGGCGGTAGTCGTGCTCCTGCTGCCACTTCCGGGCGAGGAACATTTCGATCATCTCGCGTCCGCTGAAGAATTCCGCCCGGTTGCGCCAAACGCTGTCCGGTGTGTAGGCGAGCGCCACTCTGGCGGGATCGCGGGTGTTCCACGCGTCCTCGGCCATACGGGCTTTCTGTGCTGCCGTCTCCTCATTGAAAGGTGGCAGGGGTGGTCGGCTCTCGGGAGTCATGACGGGATACTCTCGTTGACATGTAGTCTGTACGCCACAGCTACTGGGCTCCGTAAGGAGGAAACAGCGCAGCCAAAGTGGCTGAAGCCGTTGCCAATACTCGTTTGTCGGTCAGCTCTTACCTTTCAACGCGCCAACGATCACACCGAGATTGTGCTCGAACATTGAGTAGTAGCTCGTCGCAGGTCCGCCCTTGGCCGACAAGGCATCCGAGAACAGGCGGCCGCCAACCCGCAGACCGGTTTCGCGCCCAATCTGCTCAATGAGCGCGGGGCTTGTGATGTTCTCGACGAACAAACCCGCCACTTCTTCCTGCTTGATCTGTTTGATCAACTTGGCCAGCTGATGGGCGGAAGGTTCGGCTTCGGTATCGATACCCACAGGGGCGAGAAAGCGCAGTCCATAGGCATTGGCGAGGTATCCGAACGCATCGTGTGCTGTTACGACCGTGCGACGGTCTTTCGGCATGGCAGAAAGCTCGGCGAGCGTTCGACTATGAAGAGTTTGAAGCGACTTGATGTATACGTCCGCATTGGCCTGATAGGTCTTGGCGTTCGCGACGTCTGTTTCGGCCAAGGCTCTGGCGATGTTGCGCACATAAATGATGCCGTTCGGGAGCGCGTTCCATGCATGTGGGTCAATTTCTCCATCGACCTTAATCGGTTTGATTTTCTGGGTTGCGATATAAACCTTGGCTTTCGTGCCTGAGGTTTTGATCAACGTTTTCGACCAGGTTTCGAAACCCAGACCATTTACGAAAATGACGTCAGCTTTAGTCACAGCGCGGGCATCGCCGACATTCGGCGTATAGACGTGGGCGTCGGCATTTGGACCGACGATTGTTGTGACGGAGGCTAAGTCACCCGTCACTTGCTGCACCATGTCTCCAAGAATTGAGAAGCTTGCCACCACTTTGAGTTTATCGGCATGAGCCGGCGCCGCAATTGCAATTGCAGTTAGAACGCAAGCTGCTAGTCGGCTGAATGAGCGTTTCATAAAGTTGGTTCCTTTGCTTCTATGCTGTCGAATGTCGAAAGCTCAGCGGCGGTTTGGGAGAGTGTTGCTCTTTGCTTCCCGGAGTTTCCACGCACACGAGCTGATAGCCCGAAGCCTTGCGGGCCTAGCAACAGGCTTAGGGAGAAAATCACACCGGCCACCAGTACGATGGCGGGACCAGAAGGCACTTCGGGCACGTAGAACGATATGATCAGACCGAGCCAGGAACTTGCGAGCGCGAACGCAAATGTTAGCGCTAAATAAGTCGTGATCGTCGAGACCCAATAGCGCGCTGCGGTCGCCGGCAGGATCATCAAACCTACAGCCATCAGCGTGCCAAGCGCCTTGAACGCACTAAGCAGGTTCAACACCACGAGGAACATGAACAAATGACTGACGACCGCATGGTGTCGAGTCTGACTTTCAAAGAAAACGGGATCGATCGTCGATACGATCAACGGGCGTAGTAAAACTGCAAATGAGACCAATGTGACGGTCGCTGTAGCGCCAATCAGAAACAGCGTTGCGTCATCAATACCGAGGATCGAGCCAAACAAAAAACTCTTCAAAGGAACGGCTGAACCAGCCGCCGAGAGAATGAAAATTCCGAGTGCCAACGCGATCAGGTAAAGGGAGGCGAGGCTAGCATCCTCCCGAAGGATCGTTTTCTGCGCCAGGAGCGAGGCGAGAAGAGCGACGCTCACGCCCGCAATCAATCCCCCCACAATCATCGACACAACTGATAGGCCCGCAATGACGAAAGCAATCACGATGCCCGGCACGATTGCATGTGCCATGGCTTCACCCGCCAACGAGAGGCGGCGCAAGACGAGAAACGCTCCAACTGGCGCCACCGAAAGACTGAGAATTGACGTCGCGGCCAGCGCCCGCTTCATGAACTCGAATTCAAACCACTCAAACATGCGCTCCGACCTCTGCCGCTTTGCCGAATTCGTCACGTTGACCAGCAAAGACCTCTTCAATCCATGCCGCCTGACTCGACGAAAGGTACTCTTGTTCAACCAGATTAAAAGGCGTCAGCACCTGTCGCGGCTTTCCAAACCGCGCCATGCCATTGCCGAGCAGAAGCGCCTTGTTGCAGTGTTGAAGTACGGCTGACAGGTCATGCAGAACCAAAATCACGGCTCGACGTTCAGCTGCCCATGAGTCGATCAATCTCAAAAGCTGGGTCTCTGTTGTCTGGTCGATCGCAGTGAACGGCTCGTCGAGCAGTACAAGCGGCGCGTTCTGTACCATCGTCCGCGCGAAAAGAGCACGTTGGAGCTGGCCTGCTGAAAGCACATGAAGAGGCTGGTCGGCGATGTCGGCGATGTTCGTACGCCGGAGCGCATCTTCGATTCGATCGTGTTCAGACTTCCCCAGGTGGCCGAGCAAGCCCATACCGCGCCACGCGCCCATAGCTGCCAAATCGCGCACTCTGATCGGAAACAGTCCATCAAACTCGGTACGTTGCCCGAGATAGGCAATTGTCGAGGGTTTTCCGCCAGACCAATCAAATGAACCGGAGACCGGCGGAATGACACCAAGGATTGTCTTAACGAGTGTCGACTTGCCCGAACCATTATGGCCAACGACTGCGAGGACGTCGCCTGCCGCAAGTTGGAATGAAATGGAGCGGACAAGTGGCGTCTGGCCATAGCCAAGCGTCAGGTTTTTGGCTTCGAGCAACATCGTGCTTTACGTTCCAAGAACCGTGACGGCGATCAAGGACCAGATTCCAATACACAACAAACCGGTTGCCAACAGACTGTCGAACATACTGATCGTGGTGAGATCATGACGTGGACTTGGGCTTCGACGCAGAATTGACAACGATGACATGCCAGCGCTCCTCGGTATCTAGTAATGGTGGAACACGGCGGCATTGATCAGACGACCCATGCCGCTGCGTAAAACTCTAGTGTCTGTTTCAGCCCTTATCGAGATCGGCCAGGCCAAGCGGCGCAATGCCTTGCTCGTTGCCGTAGTATTTGTACGGCAGGAACTTCCCGGACATGCCGATTTTAACACGGTCACCTTTAGGGTCTGCGACCCGCTCCATCTCGAAATCGAAATCGATGGCCGACATGATACCGTCGCCGAATTCTTCTTCGATCAGGGCTTTCCAAGCCGGACCATTGACCATGACCAACTCGTAAAACCTATAAATCAGCGGGTCTGTAGGCGGCATCTGCACGCCACGCATCGGAACTTCATTCAGCATTCTCTCTTCGTTCACGGACAATCCGAACAGTTCGGCCGCGGCGCGTGCCAATGGCTTGACAAGCCTCTGCTGACCAAGCAATGCGCCAACAACGAGAACAGGACTCATGCCACCGATCTCGTCGGTTATGTGTTTCCAGCTCCAACCCTTCTCGCGTTTGATGTCCAAGATTTTCTCGGTGAGCTGTTCTCTCGTCATGGGTTTGTCTCCTGTTGTTGTGATTTCTAATTCTTCGGGCGTGTGCAGCTGTTCAACGCCGAGCCCTGATTCCTCTGAAGTGCTTGAGGCCTCTAAAGGTGATGGCACTGCCGTTTCATTAGCAGTGGCTTTGTTTCCAAATGGCCATCTCATGTCAGCACCTCACGTTCTGTTTATGTCGCTACAGCTTCTGCGATATCGGCGCCCGTAATAGCGTCGACCGGTTTGGCGATTTTCAGTTCTTGCCGCACGTCATCGAGAAACACAGCAATGACAGTCTCAACGTCCGGGCAGTCGATTTCTCCGCAGGACACTTCCGCAACAAAAACGGTTGCACCTTCGTCCAGATCAAAGTTCTTTCGCACCATGTCTTTGACGGCACGCGTTGCTGCTGAACGGTCCGCACCGGGCGAAAGTTGCCCTAAGAGCAAATTTGGAAGGGGCATCGGATCAACTCACTTTGAGGTCGTTGGAAACTGCAAAGAGACTAAGGCACCCCTTTGTGTCGCCGGCGGCCAGGAGGCTTCCTATCGGGGACCAGGCGAGTGAGCTGACAGGAGTGTCTGTGCGCGCCCTCCCGACAACAGCCTCGCCCTTACCCGTGGCACCGATCAGAACATTTCCTGACGTAAAGCCACCTGCCATCAACGCTCGCGATGGATGCGCCGCAACCGATGTGACCGTCCCGCCGAATACGTACCCGATCTCTACCGGTGGTCGTCCGCCTGGGCCGGCGCCGGCGAAAGACCATGCGGTGATGACGTCGGCACCAGAGCAAGCCAGCATGTTCCCATCGCAAGACCATGACATCTGGTGGACCTTGCGCGGGTAACCGCCCATTCGGAAGTCAGCCATCGTCACCAGATCCCAAACGTGAAGTTCTTTCTCCTGAGTTGCGGTGACGATGTAGCGATCACATGGCGACCAGCTGACGCCGACGTGCGATCCCTTCCAATCAAGATGCAGATCAACCGCCCCCGTATCCAGGTTCACGATAGACACACCATCGTAGTGACTGGCTGCGATCCTTTTTCCTGTGGAGTCGAATGTCAGGCCTGAGATGGTTTGTGGCAGCTCCATGTGCTGGCACATGGAACCCGCACCATCCGTGACCGCAACCGCCTTGCCGGCGGCAAATCCGATCAAACCCGCATCGTCATGGACGACCAGTACTTCAATCCATTCGCCTGGAAACCGGATCAATTCCTTACTTTCCAGGTCTTGCGGCTGATCTGTTTGAGAATGCAAATTGAACGCGATACCGTCTTGTCCTGCTGTGACAAACCCATCCTGGAAGGGTTCTATAGCGACCGCTGCGAACGCGTGCAGTTTGTGGTTGCCAAGACCTGCATTCAAGACCTCATCGATTGTTACCGCGTCGGTCGGCAAATTGACGAAACTTACGCTGCCGTCGCCAAGTGCAGCGGCACATGTCCTCCCGTCATGAGAGAAGGCGCTGGACGTCACGTTGGCTGGCAACGAGAGGTCGGTCGACGCCACGAGTGGTGAGAGCATTTCAGCGCCGACGTCATGGGGCTCTATATTCGCAACTAAACTCATGATACGGCACACGCAGCGAACGCGGTCTCTAGCTCTGCCGGATCGAGGTTGCGACCAATAAACACTAGCCGGCTAGCTCGCTTTTCGTCGGCTTTCCAAGGTTGGCCCCAGTCGCTATCCATCACCATATGGACGCCCTGGAAAACGTAGCGCTGCTCATGTCCTGCAAGCGCAAGGATGCCTTTAGTGCGGAGGATGTCGACGCCTCGTTCCTGAACGAATTCGCGCATCCAGGCCGAGAACTTGTCGGGCGCAATTGGCTTGTCGGTCTTCAAGGACACCGAAGTGATGGTGTCATCGTGCTCGTGATCCTCTGGATCTTCTTCCATCAATCCGGGTTCGATTTCGAGCAGTCGCTTGAGGTCGAATGAGCCGCGCGCGAGTACTTTGTCCAAATCGATTCCGGCCCGGGTCGTGTGATGGATTTTCGCGAACTTGTTGAGGCTGCGAATTTTGTCTTCGACGATTGTCAGCTTCTCTGCATCAACCAAGTCCGTTTTGTTGAGCATGACAATGTCCGCGAAGGCGACTTGCTCTTCGCATTCGTGTGCATCATCAACCGTATCAACAAAGTGCTGAGCATCGACAACGGTCACCACCGCATCGAGCGCAAGCGTGTCGCGCAGATCATCGTCAACAAAGAATGTCTGGACCACCGGTCCGGGATCAGCCAGTCCAGTGGTTTCGATCAAAATACCGTCGAGTTGGTCCGCGCGCTTCATCAGCCCGCCAAGAATGCGGATGAGATCACCGCGCACGGTGCAGCAGATGCAGCCATTGTTCATCTCGAAGATTTCTTCATCGGCATCGATCACAAGGTCATTGTCGATGCCCTCTTCGCCGAATTCGTTGACGACCACTGCGTATTTCTTGCCGTGCTGCTCACTCAAGATACGGTTTAGTAACGTCGTCTTGCCGGCACCGAGATAGCCCGTCAGGAGCGTCACCGGCAGTTTGGCGGGGGCTTCCATTGCATCACTCATGTCACTGAACCTTCTGATAATGACCAATATCGATCGTTGCTGAGCGTACCGCGCCGGTTGCTCCAGCCCGGTACTCGAACGTTACGAGGCGCGCGCTTCTGCTGCCTCCAGCGCCACCGTCTCAGCGGTCGGGCGAACCACTGGTGGGGACTTGGGGTCATAGGAGCTCGCTGCGATTTCTTGTTTGAATTTTTTCGATCGATTGACGAGGAACTCGATCAGATGATTGCGCAGGGGATAGTAGTTGGCATGGGTGTGCATGTCCTGACGGGTGCGCGACTTGGGCAGTGTGTTTTCCAAGATTTCGCAAACACGCGCTTCAGGACCGTTGGTCATCAGAACAATGCGGTCGGCAAGAAGCAGCGCTTCGTCGATGTCATGGGTAATCATGAACACCGTCTGCCCGGTCGTCCGGCAGATCGACAAAAGTTCTTCCTGCAGGCTGCCGCGCGTCAGCGCATCGAGGGCCGAGAACGGCTCGTCCATC
>JAGDYV010000232.1:0-46381 GCA_049116495.1 Hyphomicrobiaceae bacterium
GCGAAACCGCCCAGTTTTAAGATGCGGCCACCGGGGACTTTCACCCACGGCACGAGCGGGGGGCGTCACTGTTAACGCCGACGTGCGTGCGCCGACGCGTGACCTGCAGCCCGCCTCCTCTAATGGTCGCCACCGGTTAGCGGCCCCTGATTGGGCGGGATGAAAAAAGTGTAGCTCAAGTTTGGAGGGCGGGGAGAACGGTCGAACAAGGTTAACCCGCAGCACTGCTGTGCGCTGCGCCGTTTTCCGTTGGCCTGTTATCCGTTGACCCGGCACCCTGCAAGCTATGCCACCTCTGGGAGCCCGTTTTCACCGCTCTTCATCTGCTTGATGGGAAGGTCAATAATGAAAGTCGCGCCTTCATCCAGCCGGCCGTCAGCATCCAACTTGCCGCCGTGCCGTTCGACAATCTTTCGGACCGTGGCCAGACCAACGCCCGTGCCTTCGTACTCAAGCCGGCCGTGCAGGCGTTGGAAAATCTTGAACATCGTATCCTTGTAGGCGTTGTCAAAACCGATGCCGTTGTCGATGACCTTGATGCGCACCGTGCCCGGCTCGCTGTCGCTGATTTCGGAGGCGATCATCTCGCTCTCGATTCTCACAATCGGTTGGGTATCCGGCTTTTGGAACTTCAACGCATTGGAGATCAGGTTCTGCAACAACATCCGAATCTGGGTCGGATCAGCCTCAATGTTCGGAAGGTCGTCGCTTATGATTTCCGCATTCAACTCATCGATCCGAATTTGCAAGTCTGACAGAACGCCTTCCAAGGAGTGGTTCAAATCGATCATCTTGGGCGGATCCACCTTGGTGGATACGCGCGAGTAGGCAAGCAGATCATTGATCAGCAATCGCATGCGCGACGCGGCGTTCTGCATCCGATCGATGAACATTTTGCCGTCATCCGGCAGTGTCTCTCCATATCGCGTCGACAGGCGATCTCCGAACGCTTCGATCTTTCGAAGCGGCTCTTGCAGGTCGTGCGATGCGACATAGGCGAACTCTTGGAGTTCCCGGTTCGATTGTTCGAGCTTCTTGAGATAAATCTGCGTCTGCTCGGCGAACTGCTCGGATTCCGTGATGTCCTGATAGGTGGCGATCGTACCGCCCTCAGCCATCGGCTCGTTCATAACCGCAATGGTGCGGCCGTCGCGCAGCTTTTGCTTGATTGTCACGCGTTGCGACAGTGCGGTCGGATCCCGTCTTTCGGTCAATGCGCGCCGAGCATCCTCGTCATTGTAGTTTCCGAGGCTGATCGAGTAGTTCATAATTTCGGCGAGTTTGATCCCGGGCTTCACAACATCCGGCGAGAAGCCGTACATCTCAAGGTAGCGCCGATTGCAAACGATCAGTTCCTGATTGTCATCGAACATGCACAGCCCCTGAACCATATTGTTCAAAGCACTGTCGAAATGCACATTTTTGTTGTGAAGCTTTTTCGATACGCGCAGCATATCGAACTCACGCTGCTTCATTTCGCTGATGTCAGAGCGGATTTTGACCGTGCCGCCGTCGGTCGTACGGCGCTCATTGATCAAAACCCATCGTTCATCGGTCAGATTGAGTTCGTAGGGTTCCGTTGGGTTTCTGTGACGATGGAGGCGTTGCTGGAAATAGGCCTCTTCATCCATCCCGTTCAAGCAGTAGGTGCCACGACGTATCGCCTCGCGCAGAACCTCCTCATACTTGGCGCCCGGGATAATGAGGTCGGCCACGTTAGGGCAAAGGTCGACATACTGCCGGTTGTAGACAACCAGCCGATCCTGTGCGTCAAACAATGCAAACCCGTCTGCCATGACGTCAAGCGCGTGCATCATGCGCTCGCGTGCGGCATCTGCGATTTTCGAGAACTGTGCGTTCAAATCCACCGGTTCTGCCCGGTTTCGCGAGTCCTCGCGAACAGTTTCGACGACCGAGCCGCTGGACAATCGGCGACGGCCGATGACGAGCTTGCGACCGGTCGTCGACGTGTAGGTGAACGAATACGAAATGCCAGGCTCTAGCCGGGACAGGGATTCCTCAACGAGGCGGTCGACGTCGTCTACCGGCATCTTGTGCCGCTCAAGCGAAATTCGGATGAGTTGCGACAACGGCACGCCCGTCGTGACATCGCTATCCTGGTAACCGCACAACGTTCGATAGAGTTGATTCGAGACGAGCAGTCGCAGCTCCGAATCAAACAACGCTAGCCCAACATCGGCGCCGGCCATGAGATAGGCCAACTCCGCGTTTTGATCTTGGACCTGGGTTGTATCCAGGTCCGGCATTGCACACAGGTTTCCGGCGTCGACTTGCGATGATTTCATAACTTGAGGGCCCATCGTGGGATCATTGAAGATGAAGGAAGCGTATAGATTAATTCTGAAGAAAGCCTTTCCCGACACGCAATAGTTGTATCGATTAAGGTTTGAGAAACCTTTTCCATCAATAACCTAATCTGTAACTTTTCGCGGTTATGGTATGAAAAGTGAGTCGGGGGATAGTATGCAGAGTGCGGACAAGCAGACGATTGCAGTAATGCTGCTGGCATTAGGTGTCGTCGTTGCCATCTTGGTTGAGCCATTGTCGCGACTGCTCTCGCCGATTGCGCTCCATGCCCTTTTTGTCGTGATTTGTCTTTCCATGATCCCGTTCGCGGATCGTGCCGGTCAAGACTTATTGGCGGTCGACAAGCGGGCCTGGCTGCTGGTTGGATGGCAGCAGGCCGTCCTGCCGAGCATCGTGCTTGCTTTCGGCATCCTTGCGGATTTTCCAGATCAAGTTGTCTCGTTGATGATCGTGACGTCGTGCGCGGGCGCTCTGTTTGCGGCGCCAATGCTGGCGGGCCTGCTCGATCTCAATCGTCAGCGCGCCCTGCAGAGCATGATCCTGTCGACACTTTGTATGCCGGCGTCCCTGTACTTCTTCCTCAGCATCCATCACGGTGCGCACGTTCATCTTGATCTCAACGAATATATCCAGCGCGCTGTGATCTTTCTTGGAACACCGTTCGTGGTCTTGCTGGGTTATCGCCTGGTTTGTCGTTCACTCAGCGCGAACGTTGCGAAAACGATTGAATCCGGAAGTTACTGGGGTTCAATTCTTGCCTTGCTCGTTTTTGGCATGGGCATCACACATCCAGTCGCCGTCCAAATGTACACAGATCCGGCGCTTGTGGTGTTCTATCTCACGATTGTTTCGGTTCTCAGCATTGGCATGTATGTGCTCACGGTCGTCGTCATGCACAGCTATGGCATCAAAGAGGCCATGACGGCAGGCATTCTGAGTGGATTCCGTAACGTTGGGCTGTCGTTCGCCCTGGTTGGCGACATGCTTGGATCGGGGCTGGCACTATACGTCGGGTTGTCGATGTTGCCGATATTCATTGCACCTGCTGTCATCAGGCTGGTGTCCTTTGCCGGGCCGACGGCCGAGCCAGACCGCGCATAGTCGGCCACGATCGCAACTCAAGACCACGTAGCCCGCGTCCTTGCAAGATAGGTATGCGGGCTAGCTTGTTGTTGAGACGGACGCCGACCTTGCGACCGCAGAGGCGTGCTGCTTAACATGCGGCTGTTCGCGCTATCTTGGTCGCATTCTTTTCATTGTTGTTCGTTGAGCCTTCGCGGGCGCGCCATCGTGCATGCCGGCGGCTGCATGGCATTCGGCGCAGCTGGGTGGCCCCTGGGTGGTGGCAAGCGGTCTGATCCCTCTTAAAGGCGGCCGCGCAGTAGCACGGGTCTCAATCCTCAAAGGCGCATTCGACGTTCCAGTCGGCTGCCGGAATGAGTTTTTTTGGCGCGCGCGAAGATGCTGTCACATTGAGCAGAGGTTCGTTCGTCGTGCTTCAGCGCGTTCCGCTCGATGGTAAAGGCCAATCTCAAGTCATTGCAGGTTGACCGGTTATCGGAATTCAACAGCCAAGTCGTGCTGCTCATCCTCTTCAATAAATGCGCGCCGCCGGTCGCCGCATCGTCATTATTCTTTGCCGTGCATGATTTCTTGAGTTGAGCGGGTCGACTCTGTGTCCATAACTGTAAATGCGATATAATATAGTATTATAGAATGTCGCGTATTGATTTGAGATAGCGAAAGTAAAACTCGCAATCGCACGGTCAGGTGGTGAATTTTATTTCGACATTTTACGGTTGAGTTTAACTCCCCATATATATTAATCGCGTATTATCATGAAATCGAGTGGAAGCACGCGCGAGTTAGTATCCAAATGCCAAGTGACCAAAAAACCAAAAACCCGAAGAGTCCATCGTTTGGAAAACGAGCAAGCTCTGCCGGACTGTCGCAGGGCGTCGGCCAACGATCGGCTCGAGTATCATTCGCGCGACCTGCGGCCAGCGTTGCTCAAGGCAAATCATCCAGTAAGTCGGATGAGGCGGCGGGGCGCGGTGCCAGGCAACGGGGACGAATACTGGGCTCGCAAACTGCGACAGCGCCGAAAGTGGCGAATGCTCCCGAGGCCGTGGATGCTGCCAAAAAAATTGACACCGCCGCGGCGCCGGAAGTTTCTCCAAGCCGCCTCGCAAGGAAAGTGCAGGACCGCCCTACGGCCTATGTCTGCACATTCATTTTTCTGACCTTCATGTGCATCGTCGGTGTGTGGCAAGGCAATCGGATCTTCGCACCCGAAATGTATCACAGTTCGGGGCCCATCGCTTTTGCCAAGGCATTTGACCGTGGTGAGAACTTTGCGACTTTCGACTTGAATATAAATATTCGTGAAATGCGCAATGAGCAAATTTCGCGTTTCAAGAAAGCACCAGAGGTTGCTGTTCTCGGCGCGAGCCATTGGCAGGAAGCGCATGTCGAGTTGCTCCCGAAAATGGATTTCTACAATGCGCACGTCCATCGTGATTATTACGAGGATATGCCAGCGGTCGTCGAAATGTTTGTCCGGCACGACAAGTTGCCGCGCAAGATGATTATTGCGATTCGAGATCGCTTGTTCACGCCGGTCGCGGATCGAACCGACTTCCTGTGGTTGCCGGGGATTCCCTACTACCAGGCGATGGCCAAAAGGCTGGGCATCGAGCCGCACGCCTATTGGGAAACGGCGCCCGTGCAGCGCTGGCGCGAACAGATGTCTGTCAGAATGCTCTATTCGAATGCCTTGCGTTGGTACAAGGCGCCGGTCAAGCCTCATGCAACGTCGAAAGAGTTCTTCGAAACGTTGGATGTCCTGTTGCCGGGAGGTTCGATCCATTGGTCGGGACAGCATAAGAGACTGTTTACCGCCGAGCGGTCGGAGCGGCTTGCGAAGGAGTTTGCCGCCGAGAACTTTGCGTCGCCGCCAAAGATTGACCCGAAAGGTGTCGCGACACTGGATCGGCTGCTTGCATACCTGAAGGAAAAGAACGTCGAAGTGGCGTTCGTGCATCCGCCGTTCAATCCGATCTACTATGACCGCGTCAAGGACGGCGCATACCTGACCGGCCTGGCAAAAATCGAGAAGATCACCCAGGACTTCGCCAAGAAGTACGGTTTCAAGGTCTTCGGCAGTTTCGATCCGGCCAAAGTGGGCTGCACGTCGGCTATGTACATCGACGCCGAACACTCAAACGCAGAGTGCCTGGGCAAGGTGCTGAACCAGTACGCGGCATTGAACGATGCCGGGGTTGCAAAGCAAGAACCAACATCAGCCAAGCCGTCACCGACGCCGCCTGTGACTGTCTCTTCGGACTTCGAGCGTGACTTGCCGGTGGCAGCGATCGGGGCTCTTGCCAGCTCAAGCTTCACCACGTCGGACGCGCTGGCTGTCGTGAGCCTTGATGATGTCGCCCCAGCACTTGCGAAACGGCCTCCCGGCGAGCAACGCGTGGCGGCTGCTTCTCAAACCGTGGTGCCGCTACCTGTTCAAAGACCGAGTGCGATGCCGCCCTTACCGGTTCGCAATCCGTTTCTTGCGGCAACCGTCAACTGTTTCCCGCACGGCCCGCTTGGAAAACACAGCGGACTTCTTTCACCCCCACGCGATCGACGTGTCCGTCATCGCCAATTGACCAAAATTGCCCGTCGGAATGTGGAGCGCCCGCAATGATGCCCTTTCACTCATATGAATTCGTGCTCGGGTTCCTGCCGGTCAGCTATCTGCTTTTTCTGCTCGCCTATCAGCTGGGTGGATGGCCGATGGCGATACGTGCCCTTGGTGGTGTGTCGCTGGCTTACTATTCCCAGTTCGGGTTGGAGCCGGTCGTCGTACTTGCGATCTCGGTTGCGTTCAACTTTGCGCTTGGCCGACTTCTGATCGAATTCAGTAGCAAGCAAAGGAGCCGCGCAGGCGCACTCCTGGTTGCTGGTGTGGTCGCGAACCTCGCGATCCTCGGCTACTTCAAGTACTCGAACTTCTTCATTGACACCGTCAATCAAGTTGGTGGCACAGGCTTCTCGCACCTGCAGATCATTCTGCCGATCGGGATCTCCTTTTTCACCTTCATCCAGATCGGTTACCTCATCGAGGCCTACAATGGTGAAGCTGAGCGCCAGCCCTTCAGCCGCTACCTGGTGTTTGCAACATTCTTCCCATGCATCGCCGCGGGGCCGCTCGTTCTGCAACGGGAAATGTTCGGGCAGATGGACGGCCGCGACGATCGCGCCTTCAACCCGAGACGCCTGGCGGCCGGCCTGACATTGTTTGCAATGGGCCTGTGCAAGAAGTGCTTCCTCGCTGACTCGATCGCACCCTATGCCGATACCGTCTTCAACGGTGTAGGTTCCGGCATGGCTGTATCGACGTTGACGGCATGGGCCGGCGCGTTGTGCTACACGCTGCAACTCTACTTCGATTTCTCAGGTTACTCAGACATGGCGCTCGCCTTGGGCCTGATCTTCGGTCTCAAGCTGCCACTCAATTTCAACTCGCCGTTCAAAGCCAGCAACATTTCCGATTTCTGGCGACGTTGGCACATGACGATGACGCGGTTCTTCACGAACTTCATCTACACGCCGCTCGCCATGAACGGGATGCGCCGGTCGATGGGTGCCCAGGGTGGCCAGTTGTCCCGTTATGTGCAGACGGCAGCCGTACCCGCCATTGTCACTTTCCTGATTGCAGGCATCTGGCATGGTGACGGATGGACCTTCGTCATCTATGGCCTGATCCACGGCTTCGCCATTGCGATCTATCTTGGCTGGCGTGAGCTCAAGCTCATGGTATTGCCGACGCCAGTGGCGTGGGGCCTGACGATGGCCGTCGTGGTCACCGGTTTGGTCGTCTTCCGGGCAGATAGCCTGGCAACTGCGACGACGATGCTCGGCAGCATGTGGGCGCCGTCACTCAATCCAACATTTGGTGCAGCAGCGCTTGTCGAACTCGATCTGCGCAAAGCAATTGCGTTCATCGTCCTGCTTGGATCGATTGTGCTGCTCCTGCCTAACACCCAACAGATTCTGCACGGCGACTGGGTCAGCGTTGATTCAATGCCACCGGAAACGGCGTCGGAAACTGGTGCGGTCAAATGGCGGCCGGAGCCGCTCCAGGCCGTTGCCGCCAGCATTGTCTGTTGCCTTGCCTTGACTTCACTCGGAGCAAGTTCAGCGTTTCTCTACTATCAGTTCTAAAGGAATAAAGGCGCCATGAATCAACAAATCACAGATCTTAAAGAGCTGGAACTCGAACTGCCTCAGGCGGTCGACTCAGAGGTCGCAAGCGACATCGAGAAAGAGTCGGTTTTCGTTTCCCCGGCCATTGATCGGATCGTCGTCAACGACGATATGAAAACGGCCCGGCTCGTGCTGCGCGACAACTCTTCGAGCGATGAGGTCGTCGATAAGGCGAAGCGTTTCCTCGAAGTGATGGTCAAACAGGTTCGCGGTTTCGAGATCAAGGTCTTCAACGAGAACGTGCGCAAAGACCAGGGGCCGTATGAAACTGACGTCAATCGCAAGCTTGTTGAGCGTGGCTGGCTGCATGATTACGGCAAGGGTCAAGTGGCCTACTCCGGGCCAGTTCTCAAGTTGGCGCAGTTGGTCAACAGCAAAGCTGCTGACCTGTATGCCCAGGCGTTTGGTGCATCAGATGCACACTTTCCAGCGCTTGTGGATGCCGAAACGCTTCATAAATGCGGCTACTTCGACAGCCACCCGAATGCGGTGACTTTCGTTGGCAACATGGTCGAGGACTTCGACGCGATCGAGGAATTCCGTCTGGCCAACTCATGCTCCGAAGGTGCGCTGATGCCGGCCCAGGAGCACGTGCATCATGACGGCATGTGCCTCAACCCGGCCGCGTGCTTCCCTTGCTATCCATCGCTCAAGGGCAAAACCTTCGAAGAAGGCCAATGCTACACGTGGATGGGGCGGGTGTTCCGCTATGAGTCACGCAACATCAACGGTCTTGACCGGCTCTACGAATTCAACGTGCGCGAACTGGTTTTTGTCGGCGACGAGGACTACTGCCGCGATTGCCGCACGACAGCACTCGACGTCGTCGAAGAGCTGTCGTCATTTTTCGACTTGGATTTCCAGCTGCAGACCGCCACGGATCCATTCTTCGCGACTGTCTCTGCTGCGAAAAAATTCTGGCAGGCGGCCCAGGAAGTCAAAAACGAAATCAAGATCCCGGTGCTCGACGACAAGGGTGAGGTCAAGCAACTGGCGTGCGGTTCAATCAACCTGCATGGCTCCTTCTTTGGCAACAACTTTGACATCAAAGACGCCAAAGGCAGCCCGATTCACACTGGCTGTGTCGGCCTTGGGATAGAGCGTTGGGTGCTTGCTGCATTCACCCAGCATGGCTTTGAGCCGGATCGTTGGCCTGCCCAGGTCCGCGAAGTGATCTTTGACTAAGCAACTAAAAACGTAACTTCAAAAGCAGGGAAATGAGAAAATGAGACTGTATCAAGTAGTTGGCAATGTGCTGAAAGTTGACCCCGAAACACTGACAGATGAAGCAAATGCAGAAACGATCTCAAGTTGGGATTCTCTGCGGCACATCGAAGTGATTTTTGCCGTCGAGAGTGCATTTCACACGCGCTTCACGATGCCGGAAATCGCTAGTCTTCGGAACCTGGGTGACATTCAACGGCTGCTCGAAAGCAAGGGCGTTGACATGGGCACCGATCAAGAAGTGCGTGAGGCGGTTTGATAACAGTTCGCTAACTTGCGAACGGTATCACTGGTTAAGGGGGAGTAACTGAAATGAACCGTCTGGGCTCGGTCAAACTATTAATTGCTGACGATGATGCAGATGATCGTCTGCTCATCGAGGATGCATTCCAAGAGTCCCGTTTGAGCAATGAGCGCGACTATGTCGAAGATGGGGAAGAGTTGCTTCACTATCTGAGGGCAGAGGGGAAATGGTCACATCGTGATGCTTCCAATCTGCCAGGCATCATCCTGCTCGATCTCAACATGCCGCGGATGGATGGCCGTACGGCGTTGACGCATCTCAAGGATGATCCGGTCCTAAGGCGGATCCCGGTCGTCGTGTTGACGACCTCAAAAGCCGAAGAAGATATTCTGAGGACTTACGACCTCGGAGTGAACTCGTTCATCTCGAAACCGGTAACCTTTGATGGGCTCCTCAATGTCGTTCAGGCGCTCAATCACTACTGGATAGAGGTTGTGCAATTGCCTTCACAGGTCGAGTACGCCTAGTGATCCGACCAGGACGCTTGGTGCCCAAGCGTCTGCGCAGGGTCACTGGTCAACTGTCAGGTTGTGCTCTGGTTTCAAGAACACGATCCGACTTTCACCCGGAATCAAGTGTTCGATCCAGAACACTCGTTCGTTCAGGTTATATGAGTTTGTCGGTTTGATGGTTTCGAATAATGAAAAAAATTCGACCACGGTCCTAGTGATCGAGGACGACCCGGATGACTTCTTTCTGACTGAGGATGTTCTGAAGTCTATTGAAGGACAGCCATATCGCGTGTCATGGAGCGGTTCGTTTGAATCTGCGCAGCAGTTGCTGAGTGAGCAGGAGTTCGACGTTGCGCTGGTTGACTATCGAATTGGCAAGAAGACCGGCCTTGACTTCATATCAGAGGTCGGGCCGTACTATCCCAATTGTCCGATGATCCTGTTGACCGGCTTGCGTAGCCCCGAAATCGACCGGGCTGCGCAGGCGGCAGGCGCTGCCGATTACCTGCCGAAGGAACTGCTTAGTGCCGAGTTCCTGGATCGCACCATTCGTTATACGCGCCAACACGCAGAGCGTTGGTCGCTACTAAACTCCATCCTGACGACGGCTGCTTCCGGAATGGTGGCTGTTGATCTCTCCATGCAGCCGATCGTCTGGAACGTCCAGGCATTGCAGGCGCTCGACATCAACAAGCGCTTCAGTGCTGTTTCGTGGGACGAGGTTGCGATCGCAATCGCCGGGCTTCCGGGCGAGGATGCGCTGCCAAGCGAGTTCAAGAACCGCCTTGGCAGGACCTTTGAAGTAAAAATCGATGATGTGCCCGGCGTTGGTCAGGTTATCGCCTTCCACGATATTTCCGAGCGGGCTGAGACGCAGGCGCTGCTGCTCAAGGCCGTTGAGGACGCCGAGCAATCCAGTCATGAGAAGTCGAAGTTCCTGGCCACGATGAGCCACGAACTGCGCACGCCACTCAACGGCGTTCTTGGCATGGTCCAGGTCATGGAGCGCGGCGAACTGAACGACGAACAGAGAAGCTCGCTGGAGACAATCAAGGGCTGCGGCGCTGGCCTGCTTGAAATGATCAATGACCTGCTTGATCTTTCAAAGATCGAAGCCGGCGCGATGAAGATCGAGAACACCGACTTTGATCTCAATGATCTGGTCGAGAACACCACGAAATTGCTTGCGCCAACGGCGTTCGCCAAGCAGCTTGAACTGGCTGCGTTTGTGGACCCGACGATACAGGCCAAGCTCAGTGGTGATCCCTCCCGCGTGAAGCAGGTCCTGATCAATCTTGTCGGCAATGCCATTAAGTTTACGTCGGAAGGCTCTGTTGCCATATCGGTGCAGTCGGTTACGTCAGGCGGGCGTAGCATGATTCAGTTCGATGTTACGGATACCGGTCCTGGTATCGAGGAGCACCAGCAACAGTACCTGTTCGACCGGTTCAAGCAGCTCGATAATTCCGCGTCCTGCAATGCCGGTGGCACAGGACTTGGGCTTGCGCTTTGCAAAGAGTTTCTCGCCATGATGGGCGGTGAAATCGGCTGTGATTCAGCGCCTGGTCGAGGCAGTCGCTTCTGGTTCCGCGTTGAGGCAGGAGCTGCCGATGCGGCGCAGGAAAGGCTCGCAAATCGAAAGCGGCAGGAACTCGCAGGCGCGTCTCTCTTGGTGGTTTCACCGGAAGAATCAATCCGAAATGTTGTTTCTGCGTATGTCGAAGCGCTAGGCGGCGAAGCGCAGTTTGTTACGTCCGAGCAAGAAGCGATCACGGCGATCGATCAGATCGGTTGTGACCATATTATTTTTGACTGTCACGGCGTTGACGGAGAGCCGACCGCACTGATTGATCGGATCAAAGCGCGGAGCGAAACCTGTCAGATCTGGAAGCTGCAGTGCAGAGACCAGCACCCTCGCCAAGAAGGTTGCCGTTTCGACGGTATGCTACCTCGCCCGATTACGAAGGCCAGCATCATTAAGATGTGCCAGCTATTGCAGCCGTCGGCCCGCCCTGGTGCGCAAGACGACTCCGATGGCACATCGGCTGCGAAGCCGGGAACGCATCGCAGATTGCGTGTCCTGGTGGCTGAAGACAACGTGCCCAGCCAACATGTGGCAAAAGCGATGCTGGGGAGCGCAGGCTACGAAGCCGATATCGCTGCCAATGGCAACCAGGTCATCAGTATGGTGGAAGAAGGAAGCTACGACGTCATACTCATGGACGTTTGCATGCCTGGCATTGATGGTCTGGAGGCAACGAAGAGAATTCGAACGCTGGAGCATTCGAAGGACATCGTTATCATCGGCCTCACCGCGGATGTCACAATAGAGTCGCGCATCGACGAAGTCGGGATGGATCGGCATTTTCACAAGCCGGTTGATTGGGAGCAACTCATCGCGGTCCTCGGCGAATTGGAGGATGTCGCGATGCCTCTGGCTGAGTTGGCGCCGTCCTGATAGGCAGCCGCCTGTCCCTTGAAATTGGTGTCGGCGTCGACGCGATTGCGATTGTCGGCGCTGGAACCCCGCGCTCGCCCAGTTCTGAGTTCAGAACTCAGCGCGCCGGATCTCGCGTTGACAGCGTTTGCAAGAACGTGACGAGGTCACCGATCTCCTGTTCCGACAATCTCAAGGGTTCGAGAATGCGCACGCCGTCGCTGTGAAGACGATCCAGGTTGATGTTTGAATAGTGCGTGACGACCGCTTCGAGGGAAGCCAGGGAACCGTTGTGCATAAATGGCGCTGTCCAGGTCAGCTGGCGCAGCGATGCGACCTTGAACTGTCCGAATGTTCGGTGCGACTGGGCCACTTGACGCGTCGCCCAGGCATTGCCGCGTCCGGGCGCGTCGTTGTAACGGCCGAGCAGGTTGAAACGTGAGGCCTTGAGCTTTGTGATGCCGCCGTGGCGTCCGCGATCGACGCGGCCGGGTGCTGTGAAATAGGGAACGCCGGCATCATCGAATTCATCGTTGGTAAAGCGTGGACCGACATGGCAGACGTTGCACTTGCCGCGGCCGACAAACAGCGCGGCGCCACGCTGAGCAGCGGCGGAATAGGTCTGCGCCAGCGCAAAGTCCCGTCGCACAAGTGCGTCGCGAAAGCGATCGAATTCGGTACGCCCTGATACAATCGTCTCCTGAAATGCTGCGAGTGCCTTGGCAATATCAACCAGCAGCATCTCCGACGACACGCTATGCGGCCGGCGCCCGAAGGTCTTCCGATAGCCGGTGGCAAGCGCATTGTCCTGGCGGACCAGGTTGGCAACGGCGTTCGGCGTCATGCCCATTTCCGAATTAGCCAGGATCGGTCCGATGCTGTGGGCCCAGAGGCTGTCGTTGCGGCCGTCCCAGCCGAACCAGCGATTGCCCTGCACGTTGAACAGAGATTGCGTGTTGCGATCAAGCCGCGCCAAGCCGCCAGCGCGGGCCTTGCCGTCGGCCCAGCCCAAGTTTGGATCATGGCAGCTGCTGCAGGCGACTTTGCCATTGCGCGATAACCGGCGCTCGAAGAAGAGCTGCTTGCCAAATGCAATTGCCTGCGTGTTGCCGGAGACGCGGTTGCTCGGATCGCGCCCGGGCGTCGGCGGCCACGGGCCGTGCCGAATGATTTTGGAGATCTCCCGATCGTTTAACAGCAGTCTGCTTTGGCTATTGGCATCGTTTGCCGGGCTGAACGCCAGAACCGCTGCGGCAAGAGCAAGGCCGATCAGGTTTCTTGAGTAAAGAAGCGTCATTCTACGTGCAAATCGTGGGTGAACCTGTGCGGCCTGCCATCGAGATATGCCGCAACTTCGAACCGCCACAATCCGGGCATGTGGAACAAGAGGCCATCCGCAAGATAGCGGCCGCTCGCAAGCTTGCGGACGTTCGGCTTGTAATTCATGCCATGCTGGTGGAGCGGCATCACCGCATCCAGCGTGACGCGCGTCGGAAATCGTGCGGGCCGATCGCAAACGGTTATTTCAACCTGAAACGGCGCACTGACGGGAATGGTTCCGGGTTTGATTTTCAGAGCGACATTGAGGGTCGTGCTGCTTTCTCTTTTCATGGCGATGCCGCCATTCGTCGAGCAGACGGCGCTTGCCGTTCCCGGCAGCACGCAAAGAAGACTGACGATGCCGAACAATCGGATCAGCCTGGCTGTCATGGTAATTTGCCGGCCGCTGCAACGCGCGCAATCATCGCCTCTGCATTCTTGTAGGCAATGCCGTCCGCGAGATCCTTGGGCAGGCTGGACAGCCATTGACGACTGAAATCGGCATGGTCGGATACGTAGTACCAACGCTCAGGTGCAAACGTATCGGTGCCGACCATGAATCGATCGGGAAAAGCCTTGAAGGTCGCCAGCCAATCATCCGCGACCTTGCCAGCGTTCGACTGGTCACTGCGAAAAGCGAGGTCGGCCCACAGGTTCTTGTGCCTTGCCAGGACCTCCCTGACCGCTTCGGGGCGGTCGAAACCAGAATGCGCCCAGAGCACGAGTGCGTCAGGATACGACTTGAAGATCAAGTCGATGGCCGCCGCGTCGGAATGGGCGTGCAGCAGGAGTTTGTGTTTTCTGGCGAGGCTGATGATCTTCTGGAGGACATCTGTCTTGATGTCGTCTCCGTAGGCATGAAATTCACCAATGGCACGGTACTTGTGCTGTGCCAGCCGCGATTCGACGTAGTCAATAACGGTCGGATCGTGCATCCACGTCGAAATCTCTCCGCGGCGTCGGTAAGGGCGCAATGCCGGAACGATGAGATCCGGTGCGGCCGCCACGAGGAGTTGCGTGCCGTTGTCGTCAGAGCTTGAGACGAGCGCCTTTCGAACACCGGCAGCGCGCAAGACGGCAACAGCTTCCGAAGGTGGCACAAGTTTCACGGCATCGTGGCTGTAGTGGACGTGTGCGTCAAAGATCGGAAGTCGGTCGGCCCATGCAGGGACGGTCAAGGTCATCGCAATGAGCAGGCTGAAAAAGGCAATCATCTTCATCTCAACAACAGTGTTGGGGGAACGGCGGGACGTTCTCGTCTGATCAAAAACGATCGAACATGCATCATGGATCAATCATAAGACAGAGTCTCGCTATGAATGGCATTCGCGTTGGCCGGCATGATTAACGCGCCGCACGACTGACCCGTTTCTCGAGCGGCGACGAGCCGCTATTGAGACTTCATGTCGGCAATTTGAGCCAATGAGTAATTGGACAACGGCAATCCGACCGGGTCGCCGACTTCAGCTGACAGATCTGCCGCCAGGTAGCTTTCCATCACCATGCGCGCATGGTTCGGGGAGACCATTGGATCCCGGTTGAGCAGAACGTCCTCCAAGAAGTGAAGTGTTTCCGGACCCATCTGCCCGGCAAACATGTGATCCACATGCTCGCCCGGCATCGTCGACATCGGATATTGCGTGCCGCCCGAGACCGTGCTCAGCCAGTTGTCACGGGACGTGTCGTCTAGGATCAAGGCGCCTTCGGTGCCCGTAATCTCGATCCACGTTCCGCAATAATTGGGATAGCTTGGTGGCAGGTTCCAACCCCCGCCAATGACAACCAGCGTGCCGTCGTCCATGGTAACGGTCGACCACATGCAGTCATAGGACCCGTTCACCTCCTTCATGTAGCCATAGGCACCTTGACTATAGATCTTCTCGGGTTTGGCCGGTGCCAGCAGCCAGAACACAAAGTCCAAATCGTGCGTCGACTCCATCGCAGCTGGTGACAGCTTGACCCGGTTTGCGATCTTCTGGCCAAGGTTGCGTGTGATATGGCGGCTGACCATCACATTGACGACTTTGCCGAGCTTGCCTTCGGCGATGGATTTCTTGGCATAGGCTATTTTGGGGTTGAAGCGCTGTGAGTAGCCGATCGTGAACTTGACGTTTTTGTCTTTCGCGATCGCAATCAGTTCGTCTGCCTCCCACAACTCAAGCGCGATCGGTTTTTCAAGCAGGACGTGTTTGCCAGCTTGCAGGCAATCGCGCGCGATCGGGTAGTGTGTTCCCTCCGGTGTGGTCGAGATATAGACCACTTCGATGCCCGGCTTGGCGACGATGTCCTGATAGTCGAGCGTCGCGGTTGCAGGATTGGTCAGAGCCTGCACCTCGGCCAAGCGTTCCGGCTTGATTTCGCAAATGTGAAGCTTATCGACCAACGCGGATTTAGCGAGCGTTTCGGCGCGGATGCCACCACACCACCCTGTGCCAATAACTGCGACTTCGACCTGTCTCATGTAGAGCGTCCTGAAATTGTGAACATGCCGTGTTAATTCCTGGCCCAGCTCGTTTCAGGTGCAGGGCATCGACAATCTAAACCAACCGCAAGTATATGTCTGGTGCTTGATATCCAGAGCATAATGTTTCTGATGTGTCGCATGGTGCGCTCTTGGCCGCTGAGAACAGATCAGGCCGGCGGTATCGGCAACACATCATCGGTGGCGGTCAGGCCATGTCTGAGATGCACCCATAGGAGCCCGAGAATATGTCCGACAACCACGCGCCGGTTTGTCACTTCAGGCTTGAGGCATTCATAGCGAGAAGCTTTGTCGCCTGCGGAATGCCCCACAGCGACGCCGAAATCGCGGCGGAACTCATGACACGCGCCGATTTGATGGGGCAGGACGGCCATGGTGTGTTTCGGCTGCCGATGTACATTCGCCGGATCAAAGACGGCGGCATGAACGTTGCGGCGACGTTCAAATGTGTCGAAGAACGCGTCGCGACGGCCTTGATTGATGGCGACAACGGGCTCGGTCATCTGGTGATGCGCCACGCCACCGAGCTGGCCATTGAGAAAGCGCGCACAACCGGGATCGCCTGGGTCGGTGCGCGCCACTCCAATCATGCCGGGCCGGCATCGCTCTATGCGATGATGCCGCTCGCGCATGACATGATCGGTCTCTATATCGCGGTCGGCAGCGCCAATCATCTGCCGCCGTGGGGCGGGACCGAGATGCTGCTGTCAACAAATCCGATAGCGGTGGCAATTCCGGCGGCCGAGCGCCCGCCGATCGTCCTTGACATGGCAACGACAGTGGCGGCCTACGGCAAGGTCAAGACGGCGGCTCAACGCGGCGAAATGATGCCGGATGGCTGGATGATTGACCGCAACGGTGAACCGCTGACTGATCCAACGCGTGCAGCGGAGGGGTTTCTGCTGCCCATCGGCGGACCCAAGGGCTATGGGTTGGCATTGGTTTTCGGCATTCTGGCTGGCACGCTCAACGGTGCCGCATTCGGCCGCGACGTTGTCGATTTCAATGCCGATAGCAAATCTGTGACCAATACCGGCCATATCATTCTTGCTCTGAACATTGCGGCGTTTACCGATCCAGAAAAGTTCAAGGTCGGAATTGATAACGTATATGCAGAGATGAAATCGTCGCCGCGGCTGCCCGGGGTCGATGAGGTTCGTCTGCCAGGTGAGCGGTTGCATCGGGTAAGCGCTGCGCGACGTGAAGGCGGCATCCCGCTCGCCGCTCCCCTCGTTGCGCAACTGGCGCAATTGGCAACCGAACTCGGGATCGAGCCGCTGTAAGCCGGCCATTGAGGTTTTCAAGGAGCGACGAAAGCTGGATGAGAGTTCGCTGGGGCGACCCTGGCTGTGTGACCCGCCTGTTTGGAGCTGATCTACTTCAGTCTGTCTTCGAGACTACTTGATTTTCCGCGATAAACTCGATGAATCTATGGCCGGCACGGCCTGAAGCGCAATGACCATCGTTCCCCTGATTGGCGCGGGCGCACTATTTCAATCGAATGCGTGCTCATCTAACGTCGACACCAGGTTTGGATTGCTGATGAATGACGGGACAACATGATTAAAGTTGCGGTTGCCGGATTCGGGTGGTGGGGACAACACATTGTCGATAGGCTCCAGTCGAGCGACAAGCTCGTTGCACAGGCCGTGGTTGAGCCGAATGAGCAGCACCATGCGGCGATCGCGGCCAAGGGTTTGATGGTTATCTCGGAATTCGATGCCGTCCTGGAGGATCCGCAAGTCGATGCGGTGATCCTGACGACACCCAATACCTTGCACGAAGCACAGGTCTGCGCGGCGGCCAAGGCAGGCAAACACGTCTATTGCGAAAAACCTCTCGGACTGACTGCGGCCAGCGCACGCCGCTCGATCGAGGCTTGCGAAAAGGCAAACATCGTCATTGGAATTGGCCATGAACGGCGCTTTGAACCGGCTTTGCAAGAGTTGCGCCGAGCGATTCATGAAGCAGAGTTTGGCACCATCATGCATGCCGAATCCGCGTTCAGTCACGACAAGCTTATTCATGTGCCGCCGGGAGATTGGCGCACCGTCCCTGAAACGGCCCCGGCTGCGGCGATGACCGCAATGGGCATTCATCTGACCGATTTTTTCATCGCACTGTTTGGCAGAGTAACCACCGTCCAGGCGATGACGACAAAGCGAAAACTGGATTGGGAGACCGGAGATGTTGTGACCGTTCAGCTCGGGTTCGAAGCTGGCATGACAGCCACGCTGAGCGCGATACTGTATACGCCGCACTTCATCCGCACACATGTCTTTGGCACGGATCAATGGATCGAAGTACGGAGCGATACCCATCCCGACACGCCCGGAGGTAAGACCGAGTTTGTCACGATGACGACGAAAGGTGGTGCCGAGAAGAAAATGTTCGATTGGATGGACACGGTCTCGGCCAACCTGGAGGCGTTTGCCGAAGCCATCGAGGGCAAGAAGGCATATCCGATCGAGCGCTGGGAAATGGTTCACAATATCGAGGTTCTTGAAGCGATCGCAGCTTCGGCAGCGAACCGAGAAACAGTACATTTGCAAGCGGGCTAGCTGCCGACGGAGTCTTGTCAAAAGCCCTGCGTTGAGAGGATACACCATGCCCGCATATTGGGTCGCCCGTTCAAGGATCAACGATCCGGTCGCCTACAAACGATACACGGATCAAGTACCCGCCATCCTGGCCGAGTTCGGCGGTAAAGTACTCGCGCGTGGCGGCGATTTTCGGATCTTGGAAGGAACCGACAAATATCATCGCTTTATTGTGGTCGAGTTCGCATCGCTCGACGATGCTGAAGCGTGCTGGGCCTCAGAGGCGTATCAAAGTGCCGCCAATCACCGCAAGAACGGAGCCGGAGATGTTGAGCTCATCCTTGTCGACAGCGGCGATGCCACAAACTAGAGTCGATCGTTCGATCGCGCCGCTGCACCTCAATCCATTTCTACTACCAACGGAGTTCACATGAAATCGCATGCAGTGATAGTAGAGGAACAGGGTGCACCCGACGTCATGACCATCCAGGAGGTCGATGTTGGAGAGCCTGGTCCCGAAGAGGTGTTACTGGAGCAAACTGCCATTGGCCTCAACTACATGGATGTCTATCAACGTTCAGGATACTACCCGATGGCGCTGCCCTCGCGCCTCGGTCTTGAGGGTGTTGGCAAAGTGCTGGCCGCTGGCGGGAATGTTACCGACGTCAAGCCTGGCGACAGGGTCGCTTACGGACCGAACCTGGGTGCCTATGCAAAGCATCGCACAATTGCGGCGGATCGGGTTGTGGCAATACCTGACGAGGTGCCGGACGATGTTGCCGCCGCTGTGTTCCTGAAAGGGATGACGGTCGAATATCTCATGTGCCGGGCCTACGAGGTCAAAGCCGGTGACGCTGTTCTGTTCTATGCGGCGTCTGGTGGTGTCGGACATTTGGCCGGCCAATGGGGCAAGCATATCGGTGCGCGCATGATCGGGGTGACGTCGGGGCCGGAAAACTGCGCGCGGGCCCTGCAGCATGGATATTCAGCCGCGATTGATCGCAATCGGGAAGATATCGCCGAACGCGTCCGCGAACTGACGGACGGTAAGGGTGTCAACGTTGTGTTTGACTCGGTTGGCAAGGCGACGTTCGATGCTTCGATTAATTCGCTGGCACCGCGTGGGTTTTTCATGTCGTTCGGTGCAACCACGGGCGAGGCACCGCCGGTCCCGGCGAGCTTGCTGCAACATAAAGGATCGCTCTACTTCTGCCGCCCAACGCTCGCCAATTATGTCGAAACCCGCGAGGGGCTGGTTCATTCCGCGACCAAGGTGTTCGAACTTGTCCGGTCGGGTAAGCTGAAGGTTGATATCAGCCAACGACGACCGTTGTCCGAAATTGCGGCAATTCACGAAGAATTTCAATCGGGCCGGACAACGGGTTCAACGGTGCTGTTGCCGTAGAGTCGCGAAGGATTTCGGAGCAGAGTGTCGAGCCGGAATAGTCGTTGAGGAGGCAGGAGACAAACGATGAGCGCAGCCCAAGTCAAGATTCCGACGGAGGTCCATCTGGATTTTCTCGGCCGAATTGAGATTCATTGGGACTACCATGCTTACCTCATGGTCTTTGTCTGGCTGTTTTTAGTGCCGCTGTGCATTCTGGTGATCCGCTTTGGCAAGCCCAGACCGAAGCCTGGCGGACTGACGCGGAAGGTTGCGATCTATCATCGCGAGTGGTGGTGGTTCAGCACGCACAAGTGGGGCCTCTACCTTGCAATGTCATTGTCGCTTCTCGGCGGGATCATTGCCCTTGTGGTCAGCAAGGGTTTCAGTGGTTCCGTGCATGCGGTTTTCGGCATTCTGACGGTGACGCTCGGCGTCATACAGGTGATCGCCGGGTGGTCCAGAGGCTCGCATGGCGGCAAGAACTACCATACTGCCAAGCCCGATGATCCTGACACTTGGTTCGGGGATCACTACAACATGACGACGCGCCGCCGCATCTTTGAAGCGTATCACAAGAACGCCGGGTATATTGCGGGCTTCTGCGCGATGGGGGCAGTTGCGTCCGGATTGATGCAGTACCCAGTGCCGGGCCTGGGTACGCTTATCGTTGTTGTCATTCTGGTGGTGCTGTGCGTTGCAGCCGTGCTTGACTACAAGGGCCTCAAATACGACGGCTACCGAGCGGCACATGGTAACGACCCCGAACACCCCTTCAACGTCGAACGCAAGGACCTGTAGCTTCGATTGTCTGTCCGACGCCGCCGCAAGCAGCGATTGGCGCATGACATTCAGGACCATCTGGCCGGTTGCCGATTAGAAATTCAGCACCGCCGTATCCCGCATGATTGAATCGAGGTTGTGCTTTCCTGCCCAATCTGCCTTCTCAACGCTGTTCGTGTATTTCGGCATCAGGTATTCGCCCAGGTATTGTCCCTGATCGTAGGCTGCCCGGTTCGCGGCGAACCGATCGGTGTTAAATGCCGTCAGCCCTTCCGGCACGCTTGCCGCAACGGCAAGTGCCTCGGCCAGCGATCGAGCATCCTCGGCTGCCTTCGTCACACCGGCACCGATATGCGGTCTCGCAACAAATGCAGCGTCACCAACCAAAGCGACATGCCCTTTCGTCATGACCGGCGAAGCAAGGTCGTAGATCGGTGTGAAGAACGGCGCCGGAACTTTTTCAAGGACGCGGTGGAAGGGTTCGGACAATTGCTGTTGTGCGTCCAAGCGAAGTTTCTGAATAATTTCTTTGCGAATGAGCGGTGGCGGGATTGAGATATCATGCGCGACCCCGGCTTCATCCGTGAGCATGTCGATCAACATGTCCTCAGGCACAACACGGTACCAGACCCAATTGTAGCGGCGCCTGCCCGGGCGCACATCGTCATCAGCGCCAGCTATCGGATAGCCAAGCGCTTCGCCGTCTTTGGGGAGGAAAAACCCGAAATGCTCAAAGAACTCATCGCGAATGTCCTGAGGTAGATCGCCCTCATCCGCGACGCCACGCCAGACGACATACCCGGCATATTCCGGCTGGACTTCCGGGAGAAGATGGCCCCTTACGGTCGAACGAAACCCATCGGCAGCGACCAGGAGATCGGCCTTGGCAATCGCGCCATTTGTGAAATAGGCACACACGCCATCGCTTGTTTCTTCAAAGCGATCCAGCACGTGGCCTAGATGATGGTGATCGTCGGGAATGGTGGCGCGCGTGAGGGTACGTAACCGGTCCCACGAAGTCACAAGCTGAGGCAGCTCGATCTGCCGGTCAATTTGGCCGTCACGATCAAAGGCTGTTCGATGTCGAATGGTGATGCCGAGATCCTTGGTGCCCGCTCCACATAGTTCCAAGGCATCCAACAATGGCTGATGTGTAACAATGCCGGCACCGCGCCCGGCGAGTTCGACCGGCGAGCGTTCATAGACATCGACATGCCAGCCTTTGAGCCGCAGCATTGAAGCGGCAAACAGACCGCCGATCGAGCCTCCAATAACAATTGCGCGGCCCATCATAACGCACTCCAATTCATTTCACTGCCTGCGAAGCATATCCGTTTCAACGCACTTGCCGCGGTTTGCCGTCATCAGCTGTCAGGTCAAGTAGGGCGCAGCTCTGCTAATGCGCCGAGCCCTTATCCCTGGTACTCCATGATATACAAGCCGCCGTTGAAATCATTGCCGTAGACCAACCCGTCCGCTGAAACCCAGATGTCACATGTCTGGATGACCTTGGGCCGGTTGGGCCGGTGATCGACGAGGCGGTTCGGAGTTGGTGGAACGAAGGCGGCAACTTCTTCAGGTCGATGGGCATCACGGATGTCAAACACCCGATAGCCGGCGTTCTGATATGTCGCGAATATCGTATCGGAGCTGACCAACCCGTCCGGCCGGTTTTCGTAGATGTTGTGTGGTCCAAAATGTCCACCCTTGGCTGGATAGTCGGCTTCGGACGGAGTCGGGAAAGTTGATATGCTGACGGGGTTGGATGGTTCGCGAATATCGAACATCCAAATGTACTTGATGCCATCCTCGCAGTTGTCCAACACGGCCTCATCCAGCACGACCAGCAGGTCGCGATCCGGCAACGGTAAGCAGTTGTGGGTGCCGCCGCCAAACGGCGGAGACCAATTGCGGTGCGTGATCAACTTGGGCGCGGATCGGTCGGCGACATCCATCATGACGAGTCCGGCATCGCGCCAGGCGCCGTAAGCCGTGTCGCCGTGGACGATGGCATGGTGCAGACCGTTTCGTCGTGTGGCGTCCCAGCTGACTGTTTCGCCGGCTGCCGTGTTCATGCCCGGCAGCCAGTAGCGTCCAGCTTCAACCGGTCGCGCGGGATCCGACATGTCGACCGTCATAAAGACATAGTCCGTGAAGCCATCAAGGAGAACCGAGACGTAAGCCCAGCGACCGCCGGTGTACCAGATGCGGTGTATGCCGCCGCCTGCGACAGGCATAAAACCGATCTGACGCGGCTCGGCAGGATTGGCGATATCGTAGACGGCCAGCCCTGCAGTCCAGTCTCGCTGTGTCGACTCGGGTTCTGTGGCGCCCGCCGTTCCTACCTTTTCGCCGAGGGCGCCTTTGTAGTACTGGGTCTCGTCCTGGAACTCGGCAGCGGCAAACATGTCCTTGGCGTTGATCACCAACAACAGGTCGCCATGCGTCTGCAAATGGATGTTCCAGGTGTTTTGTGGCGCCGGCACGTAAGCAGCCGGTTTGGGATTGCGCGGATCGCGCACGTCGATCACGCTGAATCCTTTGGAGAACATGTGGCCAGTAAAAGCAAAGCCCTTGTTCACCATCAGTTGTACGCCGTCGGGCCGGCCACCCTGATCCGAGTGCCCGATCAGCTTCATGTTCCGAGCGTAGTCCGGTTCGGGTAAATCTTGGCTGGCCATTTTCTTTGTCCTTTGGAACTCTTAGATCACGAACGTTGTTTGCGAATGATGGTGCCGAACCGCATTATGACGTGGAACGAACACGCCAGGCTGCCTGCGTTGACGCATCCCGGTCCGCCCAGCCGTCCTCGCGCGCCTGCTTGTAGGCATCGTGGGCGGATGCTGCGACAGGTGCGGTAACGCCAAATTTCTCAGCCGTTGCGACCATCAAGCCGAGATCCTTGGTCATGCTTGCAATGTCGAAAGCCGGTGGCGCCGCTTCTTCACCGTCAATAGCATCGAGGATCGCCGGGATGCGCATCTTGGCAACCGGAATCGCACCGGTTGAGTCGCCTAATAGATCAATGGCAAGTTCTTTCGAGATGCCGCCGGCGACGGCAATTGCAAGGGCCTCACCGAGTGCCTCCCAATAGACGGCCAGTGGCAGGTTGATCGCAAGCTTTGCGGCGGCGCCTGAACCGACGGGTCCGACATGCTCGATGCGGCGGCACAGATTTTCGAGCAGTGGCTTAGCGCGCTCAAACGCATCGATGTCACCGCCGGCAAGGCCGAGTAGTTTACCTGTTTTTGCAGGTGTTACCGTGCCACCGACAGGGCATTCTAGAAATGTGCCCGATGCCGCTGCGATGCGCTCAGCCGCAGCGCGCGAAGATTCTTGAGATACCGTACTCATGTCGATGATCAGGCGGCCATCGAGATTGACCGAGGCCAGTCCATTCGGGGCACCGTAAACAGCCGATTGCGCAGCATCGTTGGCCACGATGACCAAAACCAGATCCGTCGTTTCCGCGAGATCCGCGGGGCTGTCGGCGACCTTTGCGCCCATTGCCTTCAACGGTTCGCAGCTTGCCGCCGTTCTGTTCCAGGTTCTAACATCATGGCCTGTCTCGATCAGGCGCTCGGCAATTGCCGCGCCCATGCGTCCGATGCCGCAAACACCAACTTTCATGAAGTGTCCTTTTCTGAACTGTCGTTCCCGAACCGCGTGAGGATGATGTCATTGGCGTGCCCGCCGCACGCGTTGTCGATGATCAAGCCAGACGCTCGCTCGCACTGGACATCTAGATTCCGAGCGGGCTTAGGCTTGGCGCGCCATGTTTAGTTTCATTCACGCCATATTGACCTGCCGGGCGATGTTATACAATCGCGATTGCCTGTTTGTAACCGGAGGATGATCGTTTCGCGTTGCATGCGTTTGCATCCAGAAGGATTAGGAGCAGATCAAAATCATGGCAAGCTTGAACGGGCTTGGCGGCCGAAACGGTAGCGGTGATCCAATCGACCGAGCGTTCTCATTCCGTGTTGTCGAGGCTGGTGCGTCTGAGTAAGCTTGGCAAGTCATTCGAAAAAGTTCAATCCAGGCGTTCGATCCGCCACCGCCCCAGGAGATAGACGATGAGTAAATTGCCCGTTGCCGGCATGGTCGGTTTGGGAATCATGGGGACTGCCATCACGCAGAACATGATCGCAGCCGGCCTGACAGTGATCGGTTATGACCCTGATCAGGCAGCCGTGACCCGGTTGACCGAGGCCGGTGGCGTCGCGGCGGGTGGCGCAGGTGAGGTCGCAGCGCAGGCGGATATCGTTTTGATGTCTTTGCCGAGCGTCAGCGCATTGCGCGATGTCGCACGGGATATCTCCAGCAATGGCAAAGCTGGATGCATCGTGGTGGAATGCGGCACGCTGCCAATGGACGAAAAGCAGGCGGCCTGCGATCTGCTGGCGCAGGCAAACATCATATTGCTCGACTGCCCGTTGAGCGGAACCGGGGCCCAGGCCGTTGAAAAAGATCTCGTTGTCTTTGCAAGTGGGGATCAATCGGCTGTCGAAAAATGCCAGCCAGTTTTCGACGCCATGTCGCGCGAAACGCGCTACCTCGGTGCTTTCGGCAACGGCATGAAAATGAAATTCGTCGCCAACCTGTTGGTCTCAATTCATAACGTTGCGGCGGCAGAAGCCATGGTTCTGGCGCGCAAGGCCGGCCTTGATCCCCAGATGACGTTCGACGTCTTGAGCACGAGCGCTGGCACGTCGCGGATGCTTGAAGTGCGCGGCCCGATGATGGTGGAACAACATTACGAACCGGCTACGATGAAAAATGACGTATGGCGCAAAGACATCGAACTCATCAGCGAATTCGTGCGGGAGTTGGATTGCCCGGCCCCGCTTTTCTCTGTGACCGATACTTTGTATGCGAGTGCACGCGGCCAAGGGATGGGCAAATTGGATACCGGCAGTATCAATGCGGTGCTGGAAGCCATGGCCGGTGTGCCAACCAAATCCTGAGTGAGCTCGACATATTGAGGTTTCCAACAAGGCAGCATTTCGGTTGTTGCGTCGCCGCAGGACTGCGTTGATTTCCGTTCGCCAGTTTCAATCGATCAAGCTGTCGCAACGACCGGTTGCGAGTGCGATCGCCGGCAATGGCCTGACGATATATCGAGGGTCTGATGATATCCCGGCCAATACCGTAAGGCTTAAATTGACGTCGTTGAGTCCGACGGCATAGGCTTCGAATTAGGTTCAATCGACAACAATGAGCACCCAGCATGACAGCTCTTCGGCCCTACGGTCCAACCGCCGCGCGCGCGCATGACACAACGCGGAGACGTCCGGCGGGCGTTTCGACAATCGATATACACGCCCATGTTCACATCGATGCAGCGCAGGCGATCGCCGATGCCCATCCGAACGTGGCACCGATACCGTTTGCGGCATTTTCCAATCCCCTTACCGATGAGGTAAGCGCCAAGCAGGTTGCTGATCGTCGAGATCATATCGCGGTGCTGGAGCAGCGATTTCGCGACATGGATGCCATGGGGCTCGACCAGCAGGTCATTATTCCGGCTCCGCCGCAAAGCTTTCATTGGAAAGAAGCATCGGTCGCGGCTGAGGCCAACCGCGCGACGAATGACGCTATCGCCGACATCGTAAAGCAGGCGCCGGATCGTTTGTTCGCTCTTGGTACGGCGCCCATGCAGGACACGGATCTCGCCGTCGCCGAGATGGAACACTGTGTGAATGATCTCGGATTTAAAGGCATCCAGGTTCTAACCAACATCAACGGTGAAGACCTTGCCGATGAACGTTTTGAACCGTTTTGGGCAAAAGCGCAGGAACTCGACACACTTATCTTTCTGCATCCAAATGGAATATCCGAAGGCCAGCGCCTGAGCCAACATTATTTCATTAACGTCGTCGGCAATCCTTTCGATACAAGCCTTGCTGTTCACCATTTGATTTTTGGTGGCGTGCTGGAGCGCTATCCCGATTTGCGTATCTTGCTTGCGCATGGCGGCGGTTATCTCGCGGCCTATTCGGGGCGTATCGATCATGCCTGGGGCGCACGCAAGGATTGTCGGGTCAATCTTCCGAAACCGCCGACGCACTATCTCAAGAAGCTCTATTTCGACACGATCGTGTTTACGCCACACCAGCTAAGATATCTCGTCGATCTGTTCGGCGCTGATCACATAGCGATCGGCACGGACTACCCTTACGACATGGGGGAATATGATCCGGTTGGTCACGTTGTCGGCACCGATGGGTTGAGCGATGCACAAGTCTCCGCGTTGCTATCCGGAACCGCAAAGAAGCTTCTGAAGATTTAGACTGCCAAGGATGGCACCTGAAGTTTTGCAAGACAGAGAAATTGTCGCATGTTAGCCTTGGCCATGTCTGTCAAGGGCTACAAAAAATAGAAAAGAAGTCGGAGGAATGAATGCCTATTCGTAAAAATGGTTTGTTTTCAGTTGCCGTGGCTGGATTGACGGCAGCGGGACTTGCCACGGGATTTTCGCTTGGTACGTCCACTGATGCACAAGCCAAGACAATTACAGTTCGTATCGGTTCAGGCCATCCGCCGACCGTGGTCTATGCAGGTTTGATGAAGACCTTTTTTCAAACCGAACTCAAAAAGGCAGTTGAGTCGAAGACGAAGCATAAAATCAATTTCATCGAAGGTTATTCCGGTTCGATCGTGAAGGTGTTTGACACGTTCGAGGGTATCCAGAACGGCGTGCTGGATATCGGTGGTTTCTGCTTCTGCTTTGAGGCCTCCAAATTGCCGATGCACGCATTCCAGATCATGCTGCCGTTTGGAACGATGGACCCAGAACAGAGCGTCGCGATTGCGGCTTCCGTCTACAAGCAATTTCCATCGCTTGAGAAAGCATTTCAGAAGTACAACCAGACAATGTTGGCGCGTATCGGCGACGGTGGCTACAACATCGGCACCCAATTCGCCTGGAAGGATGTCTCCGACCTCAAAGGGCGCAAGATTCTGGGCGCCGGGCTCAACCTGAACTGGTTGAAAGAAGCCAATATCGGCATCATCCCGGTGACTGACGGATTGCCTGGCTGGTACCAGAAACTCAAAACCGGCGTCGCCGAGGGCGGCATCATGTTTCCGAGCGCGTGGGGCCCCGTCTTCAAGCTCCACGAGGTTGGCAAATTCTACACGACGATCGGGTTCGGCTCGATCACCTGGCACGCACTGAACGTCAACAACCGCTTTTGGAAAAGCCTGCCGGATGACGTCAAGCCGATCTTCAAAGAGGTCGCCGCACGCTACGAGGTTCAGACCGGCGTCTTCAACAAGAAGGGCTACAAAAAGGATATGGACTGGCTTCGCAAGAACATTACAGTCAGCGACTTGCCAGCGTCCGTCCGGCTTGAGTGGGCCAAGAAGCTCTCGCATTGGCCACAGAAGCATGCCGATGAGTTGGAGAAAAAGGGCTATCCTGCAAAAGCCATCCTCAACGCTACCTTGGATGCGGCTGAAAAGGTGGGGTACAAGTGGCCGGTGCGTTACGTCGTAAAATAACTTTCGAATCTGCCACGCGGTGAGTTCGTCAGTCTTCTGACCGAGGGCCTGATTGGGTGCTCGGTCGGTCGGTTGTGTTCTGTCAGAATGACGTCACGCAGGAGCAACGATGTCGCTTGTCACGCTCAGCGATCGCTTATCCAAATTCCTGATGATCGCCGCGGCCGTCTGGGCCTTTGGCCTGGCGTTTCTTGTCATGGGAAACATTATCGGGCGGACCGTTTTTGATTCGCCGATCTACGGTACCGCCGAAATCGTGTCCGCCTCGATTGTGATCGTTGTCTTCTTACAGGCGGGTTACGCGATACGCTCGCGCTCAATGCTGAAAGCGGATTTCCTCGTCTCTCGATTGCCCGAGCCGATTCAGCGGGTGTTTCTGGCGATCGGCTATCTATTGGGGGCGGCCTTTTTTCTGATGATCATAACAGGCGGCTGGCAGGAAAGCGTCACGTCGTTTGTTGAAGGCGAATATGAAGGAGAAGGTGCCTTGCGCGTTCCGTCCTGGCCCGCGCGTTGGACCGTGATACTCGGCAGTGGACTGGCAATGATCAACTATCTGGTCATGGCCTATATCGACATCTTCAAACCGGAATTGCTGAATTCCGAACGGGATGCAGGCAACTCGGTCTGATCAAGACCCAACAAGATGCGAGTTTGGTTCATTGTTCGAAGTCAACACTGCAGCTCTACTGATTGTCTGCCTCATCGGACTTGTCGCGATGGGCGTGCACATCGCCATTGCATTGGGCATGACAAGTGCGCTCGGCATTTTTCTGGTGACCGGCGCCGACATCAACGCATTCTACACCGTCCAGAGCATGCTGGCCGCGACAGCATACGAGGCCATTCGCGCCTATGTGTTTGCCGTCATTCCGTTGTTCATGCTGATGGGCGAGTTTATCGGAAAGTCAGGCGTCGTCACCGACGTCTATCGTGGCATAAACCGGCTATTGAAAAGAATTCCCGGCCGCTTGGCGATCGCGACGGTTGTGGGCAACGCGCTGTTCTCCTTCGTGACGGGCGTCAGCATCGCGTCGGCGGCAGCGTTTTCGCGGATCGCCTATCCGGAGATGAAACGGTACGGCTACGACAAGGGATTTGCGCTTGGCGCCGTGGCCGGTTCCAGTTGTCTCGGCATGCTCATTCCGCCATCGGTTCTGATGATCGTGTGGGGTATTTTGACCGAACAGTCGATCGGCCAGCTTTTTGCGGCCGGCGTTTTTCCTGGTCTGCTCCTGGCGGGTTTGTTCATGGTCTACGTGTTCGGCGTTGCACTTCTGCGACCGGCGTCGGTTGGAATTGGCCCTGAGGGGCAAGACCTGGCCATGAGCGCTGGAACTGTAGCCGAAGATGACGTTTCCACGCTCCAGTTCCTCATCAGCCTTGGCGGCATTCTCCTGGTTATTGTCGCCGTCCTGGGAGGCATCTGGTTTGGTATATTCACGCCAACGGAGGGTGCCGGGGCGGGAGCTCTGATTGGTCTCGCGCTCGGCATCATCAAGGGGATGCGATTCAAGGATGTTGTCGATTCGATTCTAACGGTCGGGCGGACATCAGCGCCAATCTTGTTGCTCCTGATCACTGCGGCACTCTATTCGCGAACGCTCGCCATGACCGGCTTGGCCAACGCAATCGAAGGATTGTTCCTCGGCTCAGGTTTGGAGCCGTGGATGATCATCACGCTTATGGTGCTGGTCTGGTTCGCGCTCGGGATGATCATTGATTCAATCTCGATAATGCTGCTCACCGCCGCCATCTTCGCGCCGATTGCCGTCAAACTCGGCTATGACCCGATTGCCTTTGCGATCATCGGAATTATCGCCATTGAAGCAGGCCTGCTGACACCGCCGTTCGGCCTGCTCGTTTACACGGTCAAATCATCGATTCAGGAGATCGATCCTGATGTGAGTGTCGTGACCATCTTCAAGAGTTCGACGCCGTACTGGATCATCATGCTCATTGCGATGATCATCATCATAAATTTCCCAGAGGTTGCGACCTGGCTGCCGAACCAGCTGTTTTGATGCGCCCTGAAGTCAATGAGGAGTTGAACGCATGACTGCTGAAAATGACTTTGCAAAAGCCGCGCCGGCCGGAATGCCTCAAGAAGAGTGGCAGGCCCGTATTGATCTGGCTGCCGTTTATCGGCTCTGCGCTCACAATGGCTGGGATGACGGCATCTACAATCATTGCTCCATGCGCGTGCCGGGAGAGCCGAGCAAGTTTTTGATGAAGCGGCATGCAGACTTGTGGACGGAGGTCACCGCATCCAATCTTGTGAAAGTGGATATGGGAGAGGACCTCGACGAGGCCGCCGGCGTCAACAGGCCAGGGTTCACATTGCATGGCGGACTTTTGCAGGGCCGCCCGGACGTGAACTGTGCGATTCATATTCATACCGATACGGGCATGGCTCTTGCCGGCTTGAAGAGCGGATTGAGAATGCTGTCGCAAGCAGCAATTCGTTTCCACAATCGCATCGGTTACCACCCTTATGAGGGCCTAACGGAAGATTTCGATGAGCGCCAGCGGATCTTGTCGGCGCTTGGCCAGAACCGCGCATTGATCATGCACAATCATGGCCTGGTGACGGTCGGCAAGACAGCGCGCGAATCCTTTATCCTGATGCGATACCTGATGAGCGCAGCCAACATTCAGTTGACTTTGGAGGCAACGGGCAACGAGTTGATCGAGATCCCCCCGCAAGTCTGCGAGAAGGTCGCCGCTCAATTTGAGCGCCATGACGCCGGCCGCGGATCGGCGGATTGGCCTGCCTATGGGCGCCTCTTGGATAAGCTTGATCCAGGCTACAAACTCTGATGATTTGTGAGCGTACAACTCAAGCAGACGCGCCTCCGGGTCTCTAGGCATTGTTCAAAGGTTGCCTCGGTGCCGACCCGACGCATTCAACGGCAAGTCGCAACTATGGTGTTTGCCTTGAAATTCTGCCAGTCTGACAACACCGCAATCAATAAGCGAGTTTAGGGAGTGAAACCATGGATCGGCGCGAGTTTGACTTGGATCGGCGAAAAATTCTGACACTGGCGGCTGCGATGGGCGTCAGTGGAGCGACCCTTGGATGGGGCACCAATGCCTGGTCGGCTGCGTTCCCGGATCGTGCGTTGAGAGGGTTCATCCCCACGCGGGCAGGCGGCGGCGCCGATCGCAATTTTCGGGCATTCACCGGCGTTTGGGCGAAGCATATCGGCAAGGAATTCGAGCCATCGTTTTTCCCCGGTGCAGCCGGACGGGTCGGTTATGAAACCTACATGGCCAAAGGGGCCGACGATTGTCACGATTTGATTTTCGGCAATATGGGGCCTGAAGTTCTAAACTGGGTCGTGAAAAAACCAACTTTCAGCCTCGACGACTATTTCTATTTCATACAAGTGGATGCGGACCCTGGCTCGATCTTCTTGAGCACAAAAAGCAAAATGAAAAATGTCGACGACATTATCGCTGAAGGCAAGAAGCGAACGCTAACCGTCGCAACCAGCCGCCTCGCCCACCCAGCTTCATTGGGGATGCTCGTTTTCGCGCGCAAGACCGGCATCAAGGTGAACCTCATTCCGGTGTCGGGCGGCAAGAACACGCGCAATGCGGTGCTGACCGGCGAAACCGATCTTGGTGTGCTACCGGTAACGTCCTGTATGAAACGCAAAGGGTTGGTTGTCGTTGGTCTGTTTGACGAAAAGAACATCGATCCGACCAACCTGTCGAAGGCGGTCCTCGTCAATACGGACTACAAACTTGGCTTGCCGCCACTTGCCGCCGGCGCCCGCGCGTTCGGGATCAAGAAAGCTGCCGTCGATAAACATCCGGACCGGTATCAGAAGCTGCTTGATACGGCGAAAACGACATTTGCGGACCCGGCCTACAAGGCTGCATTCGTCAAGACCAAGAAGCCATGGGCGGTCGTCACGCCCGGTTATGCGGCCGAGTGCAAGACTTACGTCAAGAATATCACGGAGGTCGGCAAAGAGTATCGTGATCTGTTGACTGGCAAGTAGCGACCGAGCACCCATCACAAAAGCCCGCGCACGCTCGTGCGCGGGTATTTCTTACATTTGCCGTTGAGCACCATACCCGTGAGTGAAGATTCTCCCGACGAGGAAGAGATCAAAGCCGCTAAGAATGTGTTGCCGGATCTGATTATCCCGGCAATGGCTCTGGCATTCGCAATCTACTACCTGACCACGATTACCGAAGTACCTTGGATCGCCCAGGCCAGTGCCGTTCTGGTCAGCGGTCTCTTGTTGCTTGCCATCGTGGCTTTTGCAGTAAGGACGGTTCTGAGGCTCAAGGCCGGCAGTGAGGTCATTCGCTTTGATGGCTTCGACTTCGACCACCGCGTCAACATAAAGCGGGTCAGTTTACTGGCCTTGGCAGTGGGCTATGTCTGGTTCATTGAAGATCTTGGATTCACGATTTCAACAGTCGTGTTTCTATTCTTTGCGATCATTGTTCTGTCTTCAATCGCTAACTGGAGGAACGCGGGCCTGGTCGCAATAAGTTGTTCGCTGATCGGCTATTTCGTTTTTATCTTCATCTTTGAGACACGCTTTCCGAAAGGGCCGGTTGAGAAGTTCTTGTCGCCGTATGCGAAGTCGATCAAGCAGGCCATCAATGCAAGTTGACTTCGCGCTGTTCTTTTCATTGTTCGGTGCCACGCTGGGTTATTGGTGGGTGATCCTGCCGGCCACGGTCCTCGGCATCATTGTCGGCGCGGTGCCCGGCTTCAGCGCAGCCAACACGATCATCATCCTGCTGCCATTGACGCTGTCGATGAAACCGGAGGTCGGCCTGATCTTTATGACGGCGATCTATACGGCCTCAAGACTGGGCGCTGGTATTCCTGCGATCCTTGTCAACATTCCAGGGACCGCCGGGGCCGCCGCAACGCCGCTGGACGGATATCCAATGGCAGTCCAAGGTCGAAGCCAGCAGGCGCTTGCCATCTCATTTACAGCTTCGGTCCTTGGTGGATTGCTGACGACGTTGCTGGCCCTGCTGTTGATTCCGTGGCTGTCGCAGGTGGCTTTCCATTTGCACAGCGTTGAGATGATCGTGGTGATGCTATTTGGCATTTCGCTCATCGCAACCATTTCCGCAGAAGATACCATCAAGGGGCTCATCGCCGGTCTGTTCGGCTTGATGATCGGATATATTGGTGCGGATGTCGTTTACGAAGCGCCACGCGGAACGTTCGGTTATCTGGAATTGTACGACAAAGTACCGCTTATTCCCGCGCTGGTCGGATTGTTTGCGATCTCCGAAGCGTTTGTCGTTGTCGAACGACGGATCGTTTTGTCGGAAACAGCGCCATCTGGGCCGCCGGTGCCCGGGTGGGATGCCACGTTCGAGGGCATTCGCGACACGCTGCGCCGATGGTTTCATGTGGTCTGGACCGCTGTCCTGGGACTCGTGATTGGCGTCATTCCAGGCGCAGGTGCTGCGATTGCATCGTTCGTTGCCTACCAGCAGTCGCGGTTGTTCTCGAAGACGCCTGAGCAATACGGCACGGGGCACATTGAGGGCCTGATCGCACCTGAGGCGGCCAACAACGGAGTGACGGCGGGCACGCTGATTCCCCTGTTGATCATCGGCGTACCTGGCGGCGCGACAGCGGCGATCATGGCCGTGGTGCTTGAGTACCATGGCGTGCAGTTCGGCCCGGACTTGTTCGAGACCAGTCCGTTGGTCGGTTACGGCCCGTTTGTTGCCATGACGATTACTTATATCCTGCTGGGTTTGCTGATCCTGCCGCTGACCCGTTACTTCTCCAACGTCATGATCGTCCCGACGATCTACATGGCGCCGATCATAATCGCGTTCACGCTTGTCGGTTCCTTTGTGCCGCGCGCCTATGTGTTCGACATGGGGGTTGCGATTGTCTTCGGTATCATCGGGTATATCGCCCGCAAGACGGGCTATCACGTTGCAGCAATCTTGATCGGCGTCATTCTGGGCCCGCTGCTTGAGAACTTCTTCCTTAGGGCCCTTCGTATATCCCAGGGTGACTTGTCGACCTTGTTTTCATCCAACATCGGCAATGTGCTATGGGTGCTGCTATTCGCATCCATCTTTGCATCGCCACTCAAAACGTGGCTCACTGGGCGAAAGAAAATATCTCAAGACCAATCGTGAACAAGGCGGAGAAGGTGGGCAATGGGTGAACTGTCGGCAGATATTGAAGTAACTGGTGAGGAGCATTGGACCCAGAAGGGTGATGTGCGACTCTTCCTCTGGGAAAAGTATGTGGGCAGACCAGCCGGCAAGAAGGGCACGGTGCTGTTTGTTCATGGTTCTTCGATGGCCTCGCAGCCGACGTTTGATCTGCAGGTCGAAGGGCGACCGTACAGTTCTGCCATGGATTGGTTCGCTGCGCAGGGGTTCGATACGTGGTGCGTCGACATGGAAGGCTATGGCCGGTCGACAAAGGATCGTGACATTTTCTGTGATATTGCCAATGGCGCCGACGATCTTGCCGCTGCAAGCGCATACATCATGGAGAAACGGAACTGCGGCCCGCTGCTGGTTTACGGCATATCGTCAGGCGCTTTGCGCGCGGCAAAGTTTGCCGAGAACCACCCTGAGCGTGTCGCGCGACTGGCCCTGGATGCATTCGTTTGGACCGGCGAGGGAGCGCCAACGCTCGCAGAGCGTAAAAAGAAGCTGCCGCAGTTCATGGAAAACAAGCGGCGCCCGATTGACCTCGACTTCGTCTATTCGATCTTCAATCGCGACCACCCTGATACCGCTGACAAAGCGACAATCGAAGCGTTCGCCCAGGCGATCACATCGCTCGATGACTCCATGCCAAACGGCACCTACATCGACATGTGTTCGAAGCTACCGCTGGTGGATCCGAAAAAAATCACAGCCCCCGTCGTCGTCATGCGTGGTGAATTTGACGGTATCGCTGGTATCGAAGATCTCATCAAGTTCTTTGACGCGTTGCCAAACATGGACAAGCAGTTCGCCGTCATGCCGGGTATCTCGCATGCAAGCTTCCAACAGAAGAACTACATGATCGCGTACCATATCTTGCATTCGTTTTTCACTGTGCCAAAGCCCGTATACCTGGATCATTGATCGTCAAGGTTTGTGGCCGAACATCCAACCAAACGGAGCCGACATGACCAATATCAAGTATCGTCAACTGGGTTCTGATGGCCCAACGGTGTCAATCATCGGGCTCGGCTGCATGTCACTTTCCGGAACCTACGGGGAGGCCGATGATGCGCAGTCAGTGGGGCTCATCCATCATGCGATCGACATGGGCGTGAACCATCTCGATTCCTCGGACATGTACGGCTGGGGCCACAATGAGGATGTTGTCGGCGCGGCAATCAAGGGGCGGCGTGACAAGGTCATGCTCGCGACGAAGTTCGGCCAGATCAAGACAGATGGCGGCGGCAATGGCGTCAATGGGCGCCCGGAGTACGTTCGGGAGGCCTGCGAGACGAGTCTCAAGCGTCTCGGCGTCGACGTCATCGATCTCTACTATCAACATCGCGTGGACCCGGATGTGCCCGTCGAGGATACCGTCGGTGCCATGGCCCGGCTTGTAGAGGAGGGCAAAGTCAGGTTCCTCGGTTTGTCCGAAGCCAGTCCTGACCGCATTCGGAAGGCGCATGCCGTGCACCCGCTTGTCGCGGTTCAGACAGAGTATTCGTTGCTGTATCGCGACGAGGCTGAAGAGACCCGCAAGACGACACGGGAGCTAGGCATATCTTTCGTCGCCTATTCACCGCTTGGCCGTGGGTTCCTGACGGGAGCCCTGAAAGAGTTTTCGGACATCGATGGTCGTCGCGCAGCCCATCCACGTTTCCAACAGGACAACTTCGATCACAATCGCACGCTCGTTGGTCAGATCGAGGAAATCGCGGCAGCGAAGGGATGCACTCCGTCGCAACTGACGTTGGCCTGGTTGTTGGCGCAAGGTGATGATGTCGTTGCGATACCGGGAACGCGATACGCCGAGCGCTTGAACGAGAATGCCGGCGCCATGGACGTATCGCTGACAGAGGCGGACGTGGACCAGATCTCCAAGGCCATTCCGAGAGGCGCCGCCGCCGGCACACGATACCCGCCAGGCGGCATGAAACGGGTGTTCATCTAGCGGTTGCCGGGAATCTGTGCGCCTTGTGGTCAGCGGACTTTGGCGCACGACTGCCGTTCGGCTTTCGTCACGCGACTCCAAAATCAAGTGAGCTGGCACTCCGGCTGCGTTTGCGCAAAGGAGACGTCGGTGTAGCGTTCGGCACGCCCATCTTGACTAGGCCAACGTTTGCATGAAACGCGGCGCACCGCTTCCAACTTGCTGTAGAACGCTCTAAGATCGGACTTCCTGCAATTTACTTTGCATTCCCAGGTTTAGCCTTTGCCCTCGCTTGCCGAGAGGCATCTTGTCCCGAGCCTTGTGTCGGGCGGAACAATAATAGGAGATGGGTTTCGTGATTGATCTTTATACGTGGTCGACGCCAAACGGGCGGAAGGTCTCGATTATGCTTGAGGAGGTGGGCCTGCCGTATCGGGTTCACCCAATCGACATAACCAAGGACGAGCAATTCGCTCCCGATTTCCTGAAAATTTCGCCGAACAATCGGATTCCCGCAATCATCGATCAAGACACCGGTACATCCGTGTTCGAGACGGGGGCCATCCTCATGTACCTGGCGGACAAGACCGGCAAGTTTTGGCCGCAAGAGGGCCCTGCCAAATGGCAGGTTATGGAATGGTTGATGTGGCAAATGGGCGGTGCGGGGCCAATGCTCGGTCAGGTGCACCACTTCGTGAAATACAACAAGGGTAAGTCAGCGTACGCGGAGGAGCGTTACTCCAAGGAAGGCCGGCGTCTCTACGGCGTGCTTGATCGTCGTTTGGCCGACAATGAGTATTTAGCCGGCGAGTATTCGATTGCGGACATTGCCACCTGGCCATGGATTTCCCGCTTTGAGTGGCAGGAAGTGGATCTCAACGAGTTTCCGAATGTGTTGCGCTGGTACAAGGCAATTGCGGCACGGCCGGCCGTCGAAAAGGGATATCATGTGCCCATCGAGCAGCCGGGCATTCCAATGCCATCCTAGACTTTGGCGTCGATTTGAAAGCGGCGGCTGCGCCATCCTACAATTTGGGGACGGCGCAGCACGCTCCATTGGCGTTCTGGTGAAGTCAAAGATGAGCGGAGGCGGCGAGCGTCGTGGCGGCCATCATCGCTGCGCTGCAATGTTTTGAACCTGATAGCTCGCAGCCCAAGCCGCAGCGCTCGAACACACCGTTTTCAGGTGGATTTGAGGAGTTCGTGCACCCGATCCATCATGTCATCTTTGTTGTAGAGATCGAAGTATCCTGAAGCCATGATGTTCTGGGGGCCGAAGAAGAAGCGCTCGTAGAGGCATTGGCGAGTGCCGAAGCCTGAGATCGAGGCATCGTGCGCAAGGCGGAAGAGCGCAATGCGATCGTGACTGTTAAGGTTCTGCACTTGGAAATACTGTTCGACATCGCCTGAAATGTCGTTGCCAAAGTCCGCCTCACACGGTGTTGCCATCAGTGAACTCGAGCCGAGCAGTTGAACGAGTTCGACGAGGCGCGGGTAGAGTTTTGGGAAGAGGTTGCGGGAGGTGTCGATCGGGCGTCGCAGCGGGACGAAATTGCCCCATTGATCTTCATGGGCCTGCTGTTCGGCGCTGAACAAGAGCGCGCGGATCGTTTCCGCAGTCCACATGGCCTCGGCGATCTGTTGGCGTACACCCATATCCTTGTCTTTGCCGGTCGCCTTGGCCATTGCACAGAGCAGGCCGACAAAGAACTCGGTTTTGGCGAGCTTGCCGGCGGCAACCTGATGCATCATGTGGATCACCGCGTTGGTGTCAGCGAATGCCTTGTTGCACTTCAACGGCTCGCGATACATGAACACGCGCTCCCACGGTACAAGCACATCGTCGAAAATCACGACCGAGTCCATCTCTTCGAAGCGTGATGCCAGCGGCGCATCAAAGTGCGACTTGCCATGGTCGTAGGTATCACGACAAATCAGACGGAGGCCGGGCGTTGCGATCGGGATGGCGAACGCAAACGCAAACGGATAATTCTCCTCGCTCGCTTTCAGCAACGTGGATGGAAAGACCTCGATCTCGTCGGCGTGCGGGCCGAGCGTTGCGAGCAGTCGGGCGCCGCGCACGATCATCCCGGCGTCGGTCTCCTTGACGATGTGCAAGGCGACTTTGTCACTGTACCTGCCTTCCTTGGCAAGCTCATGACTGATCTGGGGGTTCACGAGCGTATGGGTCAGCACCTTGTCGTTCTTGCGCACGTACTCATAGTAATTGATCATGTTGCGGGCAAAATCGGTCTGGCCGTTGCCGAGAAAATCCGACGCCGCGGCAAAGGCCATCAAGGATGAGTTCTTGTAGTCCGGCGTTCGTCCAAACATGCCGTTGGACCACGTCGCCCACTCGTAGAATGCAGCGCCGCGTTGTTCGATGTGCTCCTTGGATTTTGGAATGAGGAATGAGGTCGCGCATCGATCGCCGTCGGCGTCTAGGTAGGTAGTCTTATCTCTGAGTTTGGGATCATGTTGCCGGTCGAGAAAGCTTGCCAGCGTGCGAGCGCCACGATTGAGACCGGCATGCGCCGTAACATCGCCAACGCGCTCGCCTTGCATCCATACGTCCCGGTCATCGCGCAGGCCTTCCAGGTATTGTGTGCCGGTTCGAACACCTTGCCCGGTTGTTGTGGGCACTTCCTGCATCGCCATGTTCGTTCTCCCAATCCGTAGTGACAAATTACTTGAGGCAGTTCCGCGCTCGATCGCTCAAAAATGCTGATTACGGAGCGACGATAGGTTGGGCCTTGAGTTCAGGTTCGCCCGGCTCAATGCCCGGAAACAGAGTGCCCTCCTCAAACCAGCTTTTCGGTGCAGCGGCGCCCCAAAGGGTTTGTCTCTGGGGGTCTTTCAGGTCCCACTTGATGGGTTCAAGATCGGGGTCAACAGTTTGATAATCTGAGCAATAGATCTCGGTCCGATGACCGTCGGGGTCGCGGACGTAGAGGAAGAACGCGTTGGAAATTCCATGGCGGCCTGGGCCACGCTCGATATTTGAGACGTAGCCGGTAGTCGACATCAGATCGAGGAGGTCAATGATGTTAAGCGGCGTCGGCACCCAGAAGGCCACATGGTGCAGGCGCGGGCCTTTGCCGTTCGTAAACGCCATATCGTGGACGCCACCCTTGCGGTGCACCCATGCGGCCCACAGTTTGCCCGACGCTTCGTCTTCGGTGTACTCGGTAATGCGAAAGCCGATATCATTGTAGAACGCAACCGCTTCATCGACATTGGTTGAGAAGCAATTGAAATGGTCGATGCGAAGCGGTTTGACACCACGATAGAGCTTGTACTTTTGATGGATCGGCGCGAGGCGGTCCATTTCAAAATAGAACTCCAGCGGAATGCCTTGGGCGTCGGCCGTGCGCAGCGTTCGCCCCATATGCGCGCGTTCTACCCACGCTGTCTTGAGCCCTTTGCCGGCAAAGTGCTCGGCCGCTTTGTCGAGGTCAGCTTCGCTGAAGACCTTGTAGCCCAACACGTTGCAAACCGGTTGGTCGCCCTTCACAAGCACGATGCAGTGATGGCCGCGCTCTTCCATGGCCCGCAGATAGATCCGTTCGCCATCTTCATACGTGACCTGCAGGCCGAGCGTGTCAGCATAGAAGGCACGCGATGCCGACAAATCCGAAACGACCAGTTCGACGTGGCTGAGACGGACAATATTGAAGGGCGGATAGAGATTGGGTTGAGGTACAGGCATGACAACTTCTCCTTTACGCGCCGAGTCGCGGAATGCTGTGGTGGCCGGTAGCAAATCCGATGTGCTTTTGCTCCATATAGAAATCAAACGACCAGTCACCGCCGTCACGGCCGATGCCACTTGCCTTGATGCCGCCGAACGGTGTCGGCAGGTGACGGACGTTTTCCGAGTTTACCCAGATCATGCCGGCTTCGAGCTGTTCGGTGAAGCGCATGGCGCGCGTTACGTCATTGGTCCAGACGTATCCCGTCAATCCATATTGCGTGTCGTTCGCGATCTTGAGCGCATCTTCTTCGGTGTCGAACGGAATGACGGTGAGCACTGGTCCAAAGATTTCCTCCTGGGCGATGCGCATGTCGTTGCGTGCGTTCGTGAACAATGTCGGTGATACGAAGCAGCCGTCACCTTCGAGCTGGTTGCCGCCGACCGCAATCGTGGCGCCATCCTGACGCGCGATGTCGAAGTAGGACGTGACTTTGTCGAGGTGTTCTTTGTGGATCAGTGGTCCGACTTCAGTGGCCGGGTCGAGCGGGTGTCCCACCTTCAAGTTCTTGACGCGTTCGGTAAGCCGCGCGACGAATGCGTCGTGGATTGATTGTTGTACGAGAAGCCGGCTTGACGATGTGCAACGCTCACCGTTGAGCGAGTAGATCATGAAGACCGCGGCATCGAGGGCGCGTTCAAGGTCAGCGTCGTCGAAGACGACGACAGGGTTCTTACCGCCGAGCTCGAAATGAACGCGCTTCAAAGTGTCAGCGCCCTGTTTCATGATCATGGCGCCGGTCTTGGATTCGCCGACGAAAGCGATTGCCTTGATGTCGGGGTGCTCGGTCAGCGCGCGTCCGGCGTCTTCACCGAAGCCGTGTACGGTGTTCCAGACGCCTTTCGGTAGACCGGCCTCCTCGGCGATTTCGACCAGGATGCTGGCCGTGACCGGAGAGAGTTCCGCCGGCTTGTGCACCACCGTGCATCCAGCTGCCAGCGCCGGAGCAATTTTCCACGTCGACAGCATGAACGGCGTGTTCCACGGTGTGATGACGCCGACGGGCCCGATCGGAACGCGCGTCGTGACATTCAGCAGCGTCGGTGACGGGAGTGTCTGGCCGTTTCGCGCTGCAGGCGCCCTGTCCGCGTAGAACCGGAAATTCTCGGCGCCACGCAAAGCCGCCTTCGACATGAAACGCAGCGCCTGGCCTGTATCCCAGCATTCCAGCAATGCGATTTCCTCGGCGCGTTCTACGATAAGGTCGGCGATACGGTGCAGGATTTTCTTGCGTTCGGCACCAGCCATGTTCCGCCAATCCGGAAAGGCGGTTTTGGCCGCAGCCGTCGCGCGCGCAATATCGTCCTCATTGCCCTTGGCAATCGAGCAGATCATTGATCCATCTACCGGGCTTGTGGAATTGAAGACTGCTCCTGAGGCTGCGGCCACCGGCTCGCCGTTGATGTGGTGCTGAACTCCATGTTCCTTAAGGCGGGCGAGATACCCGCCCAGCTTTTCAATGTTTTTGTTGAATTCAGACATGGTAACTCCCTGACCCAAGATGATCGTGGATGATGCTGCGTCGCGCCAGTCGGATACGGATTTTGGCTGACGGGAAAACCGGTTGCAAGTCCAAGTCAGCATTCAGATTAGTTGCGTACGCTGTGCTGCTACCAGGACCTGATCGGGGCATCCAAGGTTCCGCGGTTGACATCATTTTATTTAACTTGTTAATAAAGTGTTTAACAAGTTAAATGCATGACCTCAGGTCTGAGTCAACAGGAATTTTCGTCGAGATGCATATCGCAGCCGGTAGAAGTGGAGAGTGGATATGAGACTTCTGACATTCGTCGAGAATGGCCAACGCCGGGTCGGCGTGGAGCGCGATGGTCGTGTCATCGATGTGTCGCAACAATTTCCGGATGCGAGCAGCAGATCGCTAATAGCGGATGGCAAATTGCCTCAAATTGAAGAATTGTGCCGGACAGCCGATGCCCGTCTTCTGATCGAAGATGTCGAGCTGGATTTACCCATTCATGACCCGTCAAAAATCTTTTGCGTCGGCGTCAACTACATGAACCGCAACGCAGAGTATAAGGATGGTTCGGAAGCGCCGCCGTATCCGTCTCTGTTTGTTCGCAATCCACTGTCGTTTGCCGCGCATGCCAGCCATATCATGCGGCCGCCCGAGTCAGAGCAGTTGGACTACGAAGGGGAGATTGTTCTTGTCATTGGCAAGCCCGGCCGTCGAATCTCGCAAGCGGATGCCATGGCGCATGTGGCGGGATTGACGATTATGAATGAGGGATCGGTCCGGGATTGGCTTCGGCATGGCAAGTTCAACGTCACACAGGGTAAGGACTGGGATCGATCCGGCGGGCTCGGGCCGTGGATTGAAACCGACCTCTCGAAAGTCGATCCGGCCGATATGAAAGTCGAAACGCGCGTCAATGGCGAGATACGCCAATCGGATACGACCGCTTCAATGGCATTCCCGTTTCTGCGTTTGATTGAATACATCTCGACATTCTGCACATTGATGCCTGGAGATCTGATCGCGACCGGAACGCCGACCGGCTCGGGCGGGCGCTTTGACCCGCCGAAGTGGCTGAAAGCGGGTGACACAGTCGAAGTGGAAGTCGAAGGCGTCGGCACCCTTCGAAATGTCGTTGCCGAGGAGGCGGTATAGATTTGAAAAGCACCGCACGTCATGGCGCCAACAGAGCGGCGCGTCTCGCACAGAATCGCGGGGCGCCGGAAAAGCCGCGCGAAACGGCGCGCGCCTTACCAATTGCGCTGCTGCGCGCGCGTGAAGTTGTGATGGCACGTTTCAGACCGCTCGTTTCGAGTGCGGGGCTCACCACGCAGCAGTGGCGCGTCTTGCGCGTACTCGATGAACTTGGTCCGTTGGACCCGACGCAGATTGCGGAACATGCCTGCATCCTGATGCCATCCTTGTCACGGATGCTGCGCACTCTCGAGGATGAAGGACACATAGACCGTGCGGTCCACCCCAAGGACAAACGCAGTGCCATCATTTCAATAACAAAGAAAGCAACCCGCTTGCTTCACAAGATGATGCCGAGTTCGAATGCCATCTACGAAGAACTTGAGCGCACGTACGGACAGCAGCGAATGCGAGAGTTGCTCGACCTGCTTGAGGACCTGGCAGAATTGCACGATACCGACTGATCAGATTATCGTTCAAACGACATGTTCGATCGACAAGGTTCAGTCGCGTGGTCACAGCTTCGGACGCACCTTCTCGGCAAGGAGGGTCATCGACCGTCGCGCCAGATCGCGGTCGGTCCAGTCTTTGCCGGCGTAAAGCATCGTGCCGAAGTCGCCAGTTGTCTCACGAAACGCAATCAGCTCCTCTGTGACCTTGTCGGGTGTCCCCCAGGTGACGAGATCGCGGAGGAGGTCCTCAACCGAGAGATCGTCATCGCTCATTTCAGGGTCAGTCTTGAAGATGATGGTGCGCCCGGCGGCTTTCATCTTTTCCAAAAGCTGACTGTAGTAGAACCGATAAGGGCTATCGGGCCCCAAGGCATATTCCTTTGCGGTGGCGAGGTCGTCGGCAACGAACACACTGCGCGCAACGCGCCAATTCTCGGGTTTCGCTTCACGGCCTGCCTGATTGCAACCCTCGACATATTTGGTCCAATGCGTCGCCACCCATTTCGGTTGCAAGAAATTGGCCGATATCGCATCCCAGCCGCGTGATGCTGCTTGCGATACGCTGTTCGAATGCGGTGATACAGCGGTAACGACAATCGGAGGATGCGGACGTTGCAGGGGCTTTGGCATTATGCCCTGGCCGATGTCAGTCATCATCGTTTGCTCGGTCGTGATGTTCCAATACTTCCCCGTGATGTTGTAAGGGGCATCGGACGACCAGATTTTCAGAACACTCTCGATGCCCTCAAGAAACATCTCTGCTCGATCTTGGCGAAGGTTGCCGAAGACTTCCGCGTCCGACATCAGCCCACCTGGCGAAATGCCGAAATTGAAGCGGCCATCGAGCATGTGATCCAGCATCGCGATGTTACTGGCGGTGGCGGCCGGGTGTGCATTCGGCATATTGATCGTGCCGGTGCCAAGCCGCATCGTCTTTACGGCGTCGACGAGCGTCGAGAGGAACATGGAGCACGAGGTTATATTCTCAGCCTGATCGGTCGTGTGTTCGCCGCAGTACGCTTCTGAAAAGCCAAGCTCGTCGGCAAGGATGAAGGCCTCGCGGTCTTCACGCAGCGATTGACGCCAATCCTTGTCGATCGGGTGGATTGGCATAATAAAAAAGCCGAGTTTCATACGCTGCTCCGCAAATGTTTGATTTGTCGATTTTTCACTACACACTCCACACTCAATGTCGTCAATCCTGGGGTGTCAAAAAGCAGATCAACGACGCATCATCACTATGCTTTTCATTGCGCGCTGCTATGGTGAAAACCGATGAGTACCGCGTTGGAGGCATTGATGGCGAGACTGACCGATCGTATCGCATATTCGGCAATTGTCGACCGAGCGCCACTCAAACTGCCCGACGATGGGCGGGTCGCGGTTTGGATCATCGTCAATGTCGAGGAATGGGCGATCGAGCGTGCGATGCCGCGCATGGTGCTGCCACCGCCTATGGGACAACCTCTCCTGCCTGATGTTCCGAACTGGGCGTGGCATGAGTACGGCATGCGTGTCGGCTACTGGCGGATCCTGGCGGCGTTGCAGCGCGCCGGCATCAAAGCGACACTTGCGATCAATGGTCATGTTTGCGAGAGTTATCCGCGTGTCGCCGAGGCTGCGCAATCCGCCGATTGGGAATTCATGGGTCACGGTTTTGTCCAAGGACCCATGCACAAGCTCGACAATCAGGAAGAGGCGATCCGTCAGACAGTCGCTGCAATCCAAAAATTCACCGGCGCAGCACCTCGTGGTTGGGAAAGCCCGGGATTGACGGAAACCCATGAGACGCTCGATCTGTTGAAGCAAGCCGGGATTGAATATGTGGCCGACTGGGTCCTCGACGATCAACCCGTTGAGATCGAGACGGCGCACGGACCGATGCTGTCTGTTCCCTACACGGTCGAGCTCAATGATATTGCCATCTCGCTTATCCAAAACCACCCATCGGAAATGCTGTTGCAGCGTGGCAAGGACCAGTTCGACCGGCTTCGGGCTGAAGGCGAGGACAACGCGCGTGTGATGGCAATCAGCGTGCATCCGTACATTACCGGCGTGCCGCACAGGATCCGGTATTTCGAGGAGTTGCTGGGCTATATCCAGGAACAAGGGGGGGCTCATTTCATGACGGGTGAGCAGATCGCGGACTGGTATGTTGAACAACGAGCCGACGCCAGTTGAAGCGCGCGCGTTGATGAAAACGAGAGGACACAATGAAAGCGGCTGATTTTGCCTACGAGTGCCCATCCACCCTGACCGATGCGCTTGCTTTGCTGTCGGATGCCGCTATTGACACGCGTCCGCTTGCCGGTGGCCAAAGCTTGATGCCGATGATGAATTTTCGGCTGGCGCAGCCGCAGCGACTGTTGGATCTCAACCGCATTCCGGAACTGAGTTTCATTCGCGAGAACGGCGACGCGGTTGAGATCGGCGCAATGACGCGATTTGTCGAACTGGAGAAGTCTCCGATCATTGCTGAGCACCTGCCGTTGTTCAGGACGGTCTTGCCGCATGTCGCGCATCCTGCCATTCGCAATCGCGGGACCATTGGGGGAAGTATTGCACTCGCTGACCCGGCGGCTGAGATGCCGGCTCTCGCTTTGGCGCTAGATGCCCGCATCTTTGTCGAATCGCGTACCGCCAGCAGGGAGATTACCAGCCAGGATTTCTTTCTCGGGCCATATGAAACCGCGCTTGCCGATGGTGAATTGATCAGCAAGATCTCCATTGCCAAAAAGTCGGAAGATCAAAAGTTTGCGTTCTATGAGATTGCGCGACGCCATGGCGATTATGCGATGGCCGGCGTTATCGTGGCATTACAGGGCGGGCAAACGATTACGGCGGCGCGGGTCGCTTTTTTTGGTGTCTCGGATCGCCCTGTTCGAGCAACGGCAAGCGAGACGGCGTTGATTGGCCAAACCACCGCCGATGATGCAGCTGTGGCCGCGGCTATCGAACGAGTTGGTGAGCTGACATTCTTCGGTGATCTCCATGCCGCCGCCGACACCAAGCAGCATTACGCACAAGTTGTGTTGAAACGCGCGTTGGCGGAGTTGAACGGATGACACAAACAAACGAAGTCTCAATGACGGTCAACGGCGAACGCGTATTGCAAACCGTCCCAGTGCGCATGAATCTGGTCGATTTCTTGCGTAATCAGCTTGGTCTGACCGGTAGCCACGTTGGTTGCGAGCACGGTGTCTGCGGCGCGTGCACGATCGAGGTTGATGGTGAAATGGTGCGCGGCTGTCTTCTGCTCGCCGTCCAAGCGGATGGGTCGAGCGTGACGACACTCGAAGGTATCACCGCCAGTCGGCGGGCAGCCGATCTGCAGGATGCATTCCATCGCCACAATGCCTTGCAATGCGGCTTCTGCACGC
>JAGDYV010000233.1:0-6347 GCA_049116495.1 Hyphomicrobiaceae bacterium
GACGCTTGGTGCCCAAGCGTCTCCGCAGGAACACTAGGCAACTTACTGATTATGTTCTGGATTCACGAACACGATCCGACTTTCACCCGGAATCAAGTGTTCGATCCAGAACACTAGCGCTCACCAACTTGTGCCGCCGATTCCGTTTGAGCTGATGCCGACGGCGCATCATTTGGCGCGCGCTGCGCAGACCAGATATACCAAACGCCGTCCTTGTAAACGTAGTAGCCGGCCGGCATCTGGCGGCCGCACCACCGGCCGCCCTGCCAATAGCCGTAATTATAGAAGCGACCATATTGACGCCGGTCCCGTTGGCATTCGTAACTGCGTTTGAGTTCGTAATACTGGCCGTCACTGCTTGGACTCATCGCTGCTGCTGGCAGCACAGCAGCTGCAGCAACAAAGGCGCACAGAGAAAAAAATAGGTGTCGCATATAAAATGTACTCCGGCAGAAATCACGGGTGATTGTACATATAAAACGCTTAAAGATAAAACCTGAACGGATCAAAAAAATACCCCCTCGAAAACGAGGGGGTAAAAGGCTTGTGTGTAGAGTAGGGTCGTCAAGATGACGGCAGGCCGTTCAGTCAGCAGACGGCTGATCTAGCGCGTCCGAATGTCCAGACTAAATCGCATTTTCAACTGTCAACCGGCCAGAGTCGGGAGAGGTTGTGGCCGATGGCGCTGTGATAAGCGATCCAACAAGAAGAGCGGTAGCAGTGATAAGCAGGACCGAGCTGACGGCGCGGAAGGCCAGGCCTTCGTTTGCTGTTTGACTGGTGCCCTGCGGGCTCATGTTCCAACTTCCTTGTCTTGTTTCGATGATCAATTGATAACCCAGAAGTGCTGGTTAGTCTATTTTAACGCTGCAATACGTTTAATTGCTCAAACGTTAATTTAAGGTTTTGTTTATAATTGCACGACGTTTGTGCAATCATATTGATGTAACACGGTCTATTTCGATTGTGCTGCCTGGCGAATAGCACTCAGGGTTTGCCGCGGCGTCAAAGCTTCCGGATCTAGTTTGAGCTCGATTACAGCTGGTTTGCCGGATGCCAGTGCTCGTTCCATGGCGGGTTTGAATGCATCGGTGCTGGTAACGGTTTCGCCGTGACCGCCAAAACTCTCAGCAAATTTCGCGAAATCCGGATTGGTCAACCGTGTACCAACGACGCGCTCCGGATACTCACGTTCCTGATGCATGCGGATCGTCCCGTACATGCCATTGTTGGCGACAATGACAACGACGGGTAGGTCATACTGCATGCAGGTTGCAAGTTCCTGACAGGTCATCATAAAGCAACCGTCGCCGGCGAGGACAATGGATGGGCGATCAGGAAACGCTACCTTGGCGGCAACGCCGGCTGGCAAGCCATACCCCATGGAGCCGGACGTCGGCGCCAATTGTGTGCGAAAGCCCTTGTACGTGAAATGCCGGTGCAGGAAAGCTGCGTAGTTGCCGGCCCCGTTCGAGATGATCGCATCGTCCGGCATCATGTCAGAAAGCGTACTGACGACTTTGCCCATATGAACCTCGCCAGGCAGGTCGACAGTGTCGATCGTTTTTAGAAAGTTGGTACGGCGTTCCGCGCGCCAGCTCGACCAGGGCACCGTGGCTGGCGACTGAACCTGCTCAAGCGCCTTGGAAAACGAGTCGGCGCTGGCGACGACGGGCACGTCGGCGCTGTAGACGCTGCCGAGTTCATCCCCGCTCGGATGAACGTGAACAAGTTTCTGTTTGGGGTTTGGAATATCGATCAGGGAGTAGCCGTTGGTCGTCATCTCGCCAAGGCGCGAGCCGACAACGAGGAGGAGATCGGCGTTCTTGATCGCCTCGGCCAGGGTCGGGTCCATCCCGACGCCGGCGTGGCCCACATAGGTGTCGAGGCGGTTGTCGAAGTAATCCTGGCAGCGGAACGACGATGCCACGGGCATATCGAACCGCCGTGCGAAATCTTGAACGCGCTCGCGCACGTCGCCCGACCAACCCGGCCCGCCGACCACCATCAGAGGCTGTTTGGCGCCGGATAAAGCCGCTTGCACCTCGGCCATCGCAGCCGGTGCAGGGTCCGGATCTGCGGCTTTGACCGGCCGGGCATCCACGACATCGGCGGCCGCCGCCAGCATATCCTCCGGCAGACCGAGCACCACGGGCCCGGGCCGGCCGGACTTGGCGACGTGGAAGGCGCGGCTGACATACTCCGGGATGCGGTTGGTGTCGCGAATCACGCCGACCCATTTGACGAAGGTGCCAAGCAGGCTCTTGGTTTCAACCTCCTGGAAGGCCTCGCGATCCTCTGTATCCGATGCCGGCAGGCCCAGGAACAGGATCATCGGTGATGAATCCTGTTGTGCGATATGCAACCCGGACATGGCGTTGGCCAATCCAGGCCCGCGCGTCACGAAGCAGATGCCCGTCTCGCCGGTGGCCTTGGCCCAGGCGTCCGCCATCATCGCGGCGCCGCCCTCTTGCCGGCAGATGATCGTCTCTATGCCGCCCGAATCGTGTAGCCCATCTAGAGCTGCGAGAAAACTTTCGCCTGGTACTGTAAACACGGCTCTGACGCCCTGTAGACCGAGTTGATCCGCGAGAATTTTGCCGCCGTGTCGCATGTTGTCCGTCCTGCTTGAAGATGTATTCAATGATTGTCTGGTTTCGCCGATACCCTAGCAGAGCCGCTCTCCCGATGGGAAACCGGGCGCGATGGGCCGCGGGCACTTATCAGCTGGCTGCCCTCTGCAGCGCTTTGCTTACAATGCTTTTCGCGATGGCGCTGCCAAGCTTGGCAGAAAGCCGCATCGCACTGGTCATTGGCAACGGCAAATATGCCCGCGATCCGCTGCCCAACCCACCACGCGATGCGGCATTGATCGCGCGCACGTTAAGGGGGGTCGGGTTTGACGTTATTCGCGTCATCGATGCGGACCGCGCGGCGATGCAGACGGCGTTGATAGAATTCGGACGCAAATTGGCAAAGAGCGATAGTGTCGGCCTATTTTACTACGCTGGTCACGGTGTCCAGGTGAACGGCGACAACTATCTACTGCCAATCGACATTGATATTCGCACTGAGGCGGAGGTGTTGCTGCAAGGCGTCAATCTCAATGAGATCCTGATCACGCTACGCCCGCAAAACACCCGTCTCGCTGTCGCCGTTCTGGATGCTTGCCGCAACAACCCGTTCGTCGGACTGACGCGCGGATTGCAGCGCGGCCTCGCGCCGGTCAGCGCACCGGCCGGTACATTGATTGCGTTTTCAACCGCTCCTGGAGAAGTGGCTCTCGATGGCGAGGGCGAAAACAGTCCCTATACCGAGGCGCTGGCCAAATCGATCCCGGTGCCCGGCCTCGCCATCGAGGAAGTGTTCAAGCGCACCCGCCAACGCGTGATGCAGACAACCGCCCGGGCTCAGGTCCCTTGGGAACATTCGTCTTTGGTTGGCCGTTTCGTGTTTGTGCCGGAAACCAACGCCCGGCCCGACGGACGCGATGCCATCGCCGGTCAGGCGACCGACATTCGCCTCGCTGAAATCAAGGCTTGGGAGCGTATCAAGTCGTCGGAAAAGGCCGCGGATTATCGGTCGTTTCTGAAAAACTTCCCATCCGGTGCCTTCGCGGAGTTGGCGCATTACAAAGTCAACCAGCTCGACGCGCAACCAAGCGCCTGGAGTTGGTGGGTGCCCAGTGTCGTGGCGACTGTGCGCCCGCGCGAAGCAGGGCGTGCGCAGGCTGAAGAACTTTACGCTCGCGCTTTGCGTTTTGAAGCAGAAAAGAAGACCGCAGCCGATCTTGAGCACGCGCGATCCTTGTACCGGGCGGCGGCCGAGGCCGGACTGGCCCCGGCGATGTATCGTCTGGCCCGCCTCATTGAACGTGATGCGCGCGCCAAGCGAAAAGCCGGAGGTAGCAAGGCCGATTACGAGACGCAACTGAAGGCCGCGGCGGACTGGTATGGGAAGGCGTCGGAGGAGTCCCATCCGGCCGCGCAACGCTCGCTTGGTACGCTGCATGAGTTTGGCGAAGGCGTAGATCGCGATCTGGCCGAAGCTTTGCGCCTGTACAAGTTGGCCGCCGAAGCTGATGATGCCCGAGGCATGACCAGTCTGGCCTTCCTCTATGCCAGCGGAAAAGGTGTTCACCGCAACCCAGTGTTGGCGCGCCAATGGTATCAGCGCGCGGCTGAAGCCGGTTCGGCGCGGGCGATGTACAATCTTGCCATTATGCAGATGTCATTGGAAGGCGGCCCTGTCGATATCCCGCAAGCGACCAAGTGGCTGACCGAAGCAGCCAAGTCAGGCCATGCCGGCGCGATGCGTCAACTCGCGGTTTTCTACGAGGAAGGGCGCGGCCTCGGTCGGTCTGCGGACAATGCGGCCGATTTTCTGTTGAAGGCATTTCGGGCCGGCGACGCCGATGCCAAGAGCGATCTGTTCGATCGCAACCGGCGGTGGTCACGTTCGACGCGCAAGGCCATCCAGCGCCAGTTGAAGGCGGATGGGCTCTATAGCGGCGTCGTGCATGGCGTTTTCAATGCGAGCACGCGGCGAGCGCTCGCAAAGTACCGCGCGGCACAATGAAATTTGTGCTGGCAGGTCGTGTCAGTGCCCGACGGCGAAATCGTTGCGCCCGGTCTTATCCTCGCCGCGCAGCAGCCACAGCGGGCGGGTTGCGAAACTGACCGGGATGCCGCTCTTGCCATCGGCGGGGCGCAAATCCCGCTCGAAAACGCTGGTCGCGGGCATGTAGCGCAGCGCAACACCGGCGCGGCGATGAGGCGACCGGTTCGCATCGGCCCCGTGCAGCATATAGACATCGTGCAGCGACATCTGGCCGGGCTCCAACTCAAGCGGGACGGCTGATGCGATGTCGAAGGCCGCACTATCGGCACGTTGCGACAGCACCAGGTCTTCGCGGTCCTCATGGGCATGCGCCATCAATTGCCGGTCGCGGTGGGAGCCGGGAATGACCTGCAGACAGCCGTTCTCGCGATCGCTGCGGTCGAGCGCGATCCACACTGTACACGTCGCGAGCGGGCGGATCGGCCAATAGTGCCCGTCCTGATGAAACGGCGTCTCAAGGCCCGTGCCGCCCGGTTTGCAGAACACGTGGCAGCCCCACAGGATGATATCCTCACCAAGGACCTGGGCGACAAGATCGAGAATGCCCGGATCGCGTGCGAGATCAAGAAAGTCACTGGAGCCCGTCACACCTTCGTCGTTCTTCCCGTCGATGTGGGCGGACACCAGTTTTTCCGGGCGCACGCCAGGGTTTTCAGCCAGCAAGCGATCGAGCGTGGCCCGCAGCGCATCAACGCGCGCCGTCGGCAAACGGAACGCCGGGATAACATAGCCATCACGTTCATATTGCGCGAATTCCGCTGGGCTGAGTGACGCCATCGCACGTTCCTCTGTGTTTAGGGCATCGGGATCGATCGGGATTTGCTGATAAATCAAATGCCATGCCGGCTGGATCTGCGCAATGGTTCCGGGGCGGCGGGCGGACGGCAGAACGCAGCGTCGAATTTACCCGGACACTCGTGCACGTAGGTGGGCATCCAGACGAGTCGCTACAAACGTCCAGTTTGCGGTGGTTTGTCTAGATTGCCGCCTGCCCAGCAATGACGACGTGGGGGATGAACTGCAGCGCGAAACGTGACGTCGAGTTTTCCGGACAGTAGTGGACCTGCCCGGGGTGACGATGGAGATTTGCGCTGCCACCTGACGAATTTGCAGTTACCAGCAGATCACGACCGTTCTGGCCGCACAAGACGCGAAGGTCGCCACTGGGTCGGACGGGATCGTCGTTTGTACGCGGTCGCCGACACCGCCGATAGACAGCCCCTTCGAGCGCCGCTAAATATGGCGCTCCATGAGCTGGAAGGCGTGATGCCGGCCAGCCAACGCTCCAAACCACGAGACGTTCATGACCGGTGTCAACGAGATCCGCAGCGCATTTCTGGACTATTTCGCGAAAAACGGCCACGAGATTGTTGCCTCGTCACCGCTGGTGCCGCGCAATGACCCGACCCTGATGTTCGTCAACGCGGGCATGGTCCAGTTCAAGAACGTGTTCACGGGGCAGGAGCATCGCGATTATAACCGCGCCGTGACCTCGCAAAAATGCGTGCGCGCGGGCGGCAAACACAATGACCTCGACAACGTCGGCTATACCGCGCGCCATCACACCTTTTTTGAGATGCTCGGAAACTTCTCCTTTGGCGACTATTTCAAAGGCGACGCCATTCCGTTTGCCTGGAACCTGATCACTAAGGAATTCGGGCTCGACGCCAAGCGCCTTTACGTGACGATCTACCATGATGACGATGAAGCCTATGACATCTGGAAGA
>JAGDYV010000234.1:0-5041 GCA_049116495.1 Hyphomicrobiaceae bacterium
GGAGCGCTGACGTCGGACAGAGATTATCGCAGCTGGATTGTTTAGCGCAGGCGATGACACGGTCGACTTCAATTCCATCACCGCTGGCAGCTATCCGGATGGGACGCAGTATGATGCGCTAGCCGGTAACGATGATGTAACGCTGGCAAATACGGCAGCCGCAGCGACGGCAGCCGGATACGTTGCCGGCACCGTATTCAATGCCGGCGACGGCGATGATACGGTCACCGGCGGTGATCTTGACGATGAGATCCACGGCGGTGTTGGCAACGACATCTTGATCGGCGGACGAGGCTTCAACATCTTGCGGGGCGGTGCTGGCAATGACGAGCTGATTGGCTCTGGCACGAACACAGGCGGCAGTGATTTCAACGGGGTTGATTATCGTGATGCCGTCGATGGGGTCCGGATTGACTTGAGCGGTGGCCTCAACTCTGGTTTGTCGAGCGCGACTTCTGTGAACGCTGGCGATGCAGCCGGTATTGGTACGGACATCCTTGTCAATCCGGAGATTGCATTTGGCAGCGCCCATGACGACATCGTCGAAATGGATGCCAGCTTTAGCGGGCGCTTTGGTACTTTCTTCGAGTTCGAGGGTGGCGGGGGCGATGACGTCTTCAATGCGACCGGCCGTGGGCGCGTTGGCTATCGCGATGCTTTGGACGGTGTTGACGTTGATCTGCGAGATGGTACTGCAGAGTCGATTGGCGCCAATGATGCAGCCGGCATTGGCGAGGACTTATTCTCCGGCGTTTCCAGCGTTCGCGGCTCTGACTTTGATGATCAACTTTTCGGGCGCGATGTTGGCGACAGGGATGAATTCCGGCCGGGCGGCGGTCATGATTTCATTGATGGGCGAGGCGGCCTTAGCGATCTGTTGCGTTACTCAAGCTCCACAAGAGACATCGTTATCGACATGGGGCTCGACAACCAAACTGGCCTCGGCTTGGCAACTGGAGAATTTGGCAACGACGATGAGTTCATAAGCATCGAGGACCTTTTCATAAATATAGAGAACCTGCGTGCCGGATCCGGCAACGACGAGCTCTCGGGCGACAACAACGACAATCAGATCCGTGGCGGCGGCGGCAACGATTTGATTAACGGGCGAGAAGGGGACGATGATCTGCGTGGTGAAGACGGTGACGATAACATTCAAGGCCAGGCAGGGAACGACTTCATCTCGGGCGGTGCCGGAGATGACGTAATTCGAGGAGACTCTGGTGATGACGTCATCGATGGAGGCGCTGGAAATGACACCATTCATGGCGACGGGGGCGTGAACTATATTTTGCCGGGATCTGGTGATGATATGGTCTATGGTGGAGGCGGTTTCGTCACGGTTGCTTATTCGACCGGAAATGAAGACGGTCCGATAAGGTATGAAGGCGCTACTGGCGGAAATGCTATTCCTTCCGGAGAGGCCCTCGTGACCGCCCTTAACCCTGGTGATACCTCCATTGGTACTGACAGGTTGATACAGGTTGATGGGATTGCCGGTACGTCATTCGATGACGAGTTTTATGGTGGTGCCGCCTCGGAAAACTTCTCCTATTCTGAGGGAAACGATCATATTGACGGCGGCGGCGGTCAGGACTTTGCCGCCTACGGCTTTCATCCCAACGGCGGCCTCAACCCTCATGGCATTGTTGTCGATATGACGGGTGGAGCCGCTGGTGAGGGTACAGTTCAAGTTGGCGTTGGGGGCATCGGGGGCACCGACACGATCATCGATGTCGAGTTTATCTTCGGCACACAAAACGATGACGTATTCATCGGGGACGCCAGCGATAGCCAATTCGATGGTGGGGCCGGTGGAAATGACTCGTTCGATGGCGGTTCGGGCGGCTTCGACAGTGTCGGCTACTTCAGTGATGCAACCGGGCCGATCACCTATACCGGTGGCACGGCGTCCAACACGATCAATGTTGGAGATGCAGTCATCACAGGCGATGCGTCGATCGGTACCGATACACTGACAAGGATCGACGGAGTCTCGGGCACGGAGTTCGACGACGTATTCATGGGCGGCGACGCCGGTGAGAACCTGCGCGGGCAGGGCGGTAGTGACACGATCACCGGTGGCGGCGGGAAGGACTTCCTGGCCGGCGATGATCCGTTCTTTGGACCCTCGGGCACGGATACGTTCGTCTACAATGCAGCGAGCGATTCCGCGGCGAATACCGGCAATGCTGATGTTATCGATGACTTCGTTTCCGGCGAAGACAAGTTGGATATCACTTTCGTCTCGGTGAATTACCTCGGCGAGTTCAACAACTTCGCCCTCGCCGAGGGTGCATTGTCGAGTGTCATAGGTGAAGCTGTCCTCGATATCGGCCTGTCACGCCTTTATATCGATGTCGACGGGTCGGGAACGATTGACAGTGCCGACTTGGAGATCGAGCTGATCGGTGTAACCGATCTCTCCACTGCGGATTTCGTTTAGCGAAAAGCGAGGCAACGGCGACATGCCGTTGATAGCGTTCGTCGAAAACACAGGCCGCCCCGAAGCAACGCTTGGGCGCGGCCTGTGTTCCATGGATCGTTCAATCGGGTCGTCGAGTGCTTGTCATTGAAAAACGAGCCAACTGGTTAGCGCCACGATTGTTTTTTCAATGTCCTGCTTTTGCGATCGCGGACTGAATATGCGCTCGGAGCACGCTGCACCTGCTCGAGACCGTTGATGGCCCTCACCGGCCAGTCGCCATTTAGCAGCTAATTGGGGAGCGAAAGCCAGTGTCACGTGTCGTTCCATGACGGGTGGCTTCTGAATGTCGAGTTGTCGTGATCAGCGCGCAAAAATCGTCGGTCGTTGACCCCGAACTGACGTCGAACAACTTTGCTGACTTAAATGTTCATTCTTGGAAGGTGTGTAATGCCAGTAGCAGATGGTTTTCTAGGCGACGGAATTGTCACGACAGATTTTGGTGGCACAAACGATTCTGGCAAAAGCGTTGCCGTGCAGGCCGATGGCAAGATCTTGGTCGCCGGTGCCAGCGACGGGAACTTCGCTCTGGTGCGGTACAATTCTGATGGCAGCCTTGATTCAAGTTTTGACTTCGATGGCGTTGCCACAATTGATTTTGGAGGTTACGCCGACACGGGATTTGGCGTCACTGTGCAAACTGACGGCAAGATCCTTGTCGCTGGTCAGGGCAACGGTGGTGCAAGTTTTGACTTTGCTCTGGCGCGCTACAATGCGGACGGCACCCTCGATACGAGCTTCGATTTCGACGGTGTCGTGACGACAGATATTTCCACAAATTCAGTCGACGTGGCTCGCAGCGTTGCCGTTCAGGTTGACGGCAAAATCTTGGTCGCTGGTGCGAGCGTCGGCGGCGGGAGTCAATTTGCTCTGGCGCGTTACAATGCTGATGGCAGTCTCGATACGAGCTTCGACTCCGATGGTATCGTTACAACTGGATTTGGAAGTTCAAACGACCAAGGCGCCAGCGTCACGGTACAGGATGATGGCAAGATGCTTGTCGCCGGACACAGCACCCTAGGCGGTGGCGGGTTTAATTTCGCGCTGGCACGCTACAATGCTGATGGTAGCCCCGATGTGAGCTTCGACTTCGATGGCGCAGCAACGACGAATATCGGGGCCTCATTCGATCAGGGTCGGAGCGTCACGGTGCAAGCTGATGGCAAAATCCTGGTTGCCGGAATTGCCGACACCGGTGGCGGAAATTTTGATTTTGCTTTGGCGCGCTATAATGCGGATGGCAGCCTCGACCCGAGTTTCGACACGGACGGCATCGTCACGACCGATATTGCAGTAAGTTCATTCGACCAGGGGCAAAGCGTTGCATTGCAGGCCGATGGCAAAATTCTGGTCGCCGGAACGAGTGCTGGGGACTTCGCTCTGGCGCGCTACAATACGGACGGCAGCCTTGATGCAAGCTTTGACGCTGACGGCATCGTCACGACCGATTTCGGAGGATCGAGCGACGAGGGTTTCGGCGTCACTGTTCAATCTGACGGCAAGATCTTAGTTGCTGGAAATAGTAACGCTGGAGGACGGGACTTTGCACTAGCGCGCTATAATGCTGACGGCAGCCTTGATACGATGCTCAACGCGGCTCCGATCATTACATCCGATGGCGGCGGAGACACGGCCAGCATCCTGATTGATGAGAACGTCGCGGCAGTCACAACGGTTGAGGCCATCGATGATGATGCTGGCGACGTTGTGACCTATTCGATTAGTGGCGGTGTAGATGGCGGGCTGTTTGAGATCAACTCTGCGACTGGCGAACTGTCGTTTCTGGCAATGCCCGACTTCGAAAACCCGTTCGATGACGGTGGCGATAATACATATGACGTGATCGTCCAGGCGGATGACGGCAATGGCGGTGTTGATACCCAAGAGATTGCGGTCGCCGTTGCAAACCAGGCAGGCGAGACGTGGGTTGGCGGCAATGGAAAACAAGTGCACACAGGAACTGGCGAGGAAGATGTTCTGTCGGGTGGCAACGGCAAGGACATAGTCGACGGCGCGGCTGGAGATGACATCATTTCAGGTGGCAATGGCAAGGATACTCTTATCGGAGGGGCCGGTAATGATTGGCTGACTGGCGATAAGGGAAAAGATACATTCGTTTTCGCCGAAAACTTCGGAAATGACGTTATTACTGATTTCAGCAATGACGTTCTCGAATTCGAAACTGCCGTGTTCAGCGATTCTGCAGACGTTTTGGCCAATGCCACACAAATTGGATCAGACACCGTGATCACCTACGACGCTGAAAATACGATCACTTTGCAGGGTGTTGCTTACACTAGTCTAGATGAGGGTAATTTTTCTGTTATATAATCCGTCACGCCAGATTTATCGCATGTAGCCAAGTCATGTCAGCGCGAGGGGTAACGCAGCTGAGTAACAAGCTGGGACTTTGTTCAATGGCCAGGGTGGTACAAAGTGTACCATCTGGCGTTTTCGGCTTCCGAGAAAAAGCCCCGTGATCATTAGTGGGTGATAAAGGATTCGAACCTTTGACCCGCTGATTAAGAGTCAGCTGCTCTACCAACTGAGCTAATC
>JAGDYV010000235.1:0-1253 GCA_049116495.1 Hyphomicrobiaceae bacterium
GCAACTATGCGGCCTCCAAGGCCGGTATGATCGGCATGACGAAGTCGCTGGCTCGGGAGGCGGCATCGCGCGGTATCACGGCGAACTGCATTGCGCCCGGTTTCATCAAGACGGCCATGACCGAGGCGCTGAACGAGAAGCAAACCACAGAAATTATGGGCGCGATTCCTGCGAACACCTTTGGAACACCGGAAGATATCGCCGCAACCGCGATCTATCTTGCCAGCAATGAAGCGCGCTATGTCACAGGCCAGACACTGCATGTGAACGGTGGCATGGTCATGCCATAATTCAACAACTCGGCGGTAAGCTTGGTCTTGCCCCTTTGTTGACCGGGCTTTTGCGGAGGTGTGACGGCTAGGATCGGTGCTAGTCAACGGAAAATAAGTGTGTTAACTGGCGCTCGGTAACTCGCGAGGAATGCGCTGGGTATTGTCATACGGCAGCCAAAACCGCTACCTGATCGGTTCAAGTACATGATGACTTGAAGACAGGGTCCAGTCCCTCGGTCTGGGCGTTGTTGGAAGGTGCATATCGTCCGCAGCATGCGAGGCGGGTCTAAACACTAAGGGTTGGAGAAAAGAATGAGCGATGTCTCGGAGCGCGTGAAGAAGATTGTCGTTGAACATCTTGGCGTGGAAGAAGAGAAAGTATCCGAGAAAGCGTCGTTCATCGACGATCTCGGTGCTGACAGTCTCGACACGGTTGAGCTTGTTATGGCCTTTGAGGAAGAATTTGGCTGCGAAATTCCGGATGATGCCGCTGAGCATATCCTGACTGTCGGCGATGCCGTGAAATTCCTAGAGAAGAACGCCAGCGCCGCCTGATTGTCTCATAACAAATTGGACCGTGTGAGTGCTCGCGCCTGGGGTTTGGGCGAGTATTCCGCGGCCTTTTGGCGTCGGCGGTGCCCGCGAACGATCGGCTAAGGTCGTGTGCGGGTTGACAGAAGCGTCGGCGGGCCGAATGTTTCGTAATGTGGGTTATGAAGGCAGGCGATCTGGGAACGAGGGGTTGGGAAGCCTATGCGACGCGTTGTAGTCACGGGATTGGGGCTGGTGACCCCGCTGGCGAGTGGAGTTGATGCAACCTGGAAGCGGCTGCTCGCTGGGGAAAGCGGTGCGCGACGGGTCGAAGAATTCGATGTTGAGGACCTCAGTTGCCAGATTGCGAGCTTCGTGCCGCGTGGCGATGGGTCAGACGGCACCTTCAATCCTGATGACTGGATGGAGCCGAAAGAGCAGCGCAAGGTC
>JAGDYV010000236.1:0-9124 GCA_049116495.1 Hyphomicrobiaceae bacterium
TCAACGACTTCATCATCAAGGCGCTGGCATTGGCCCTTCAGCAGGTGCCGGCCGCGAACGCCTCATGGACCGAAGGCGGCATGTTGCGTCACCGGCATTCCGATGTCGGCGTCGCGGTTGCCATTGAAGGTGGCTTGTTTACGCCCATCATCCGGCATGCTGAGTACAAGTCACTAGGTGAGATCTCCAACGAAATGAAAGAGCTCGCCGGACGCGCCCGCAAGAAGCGATTGGCACCGCATGAGTATCAAGGCGGCACAACGTCAATCTCGAACCTCGGGATGTTCGGCATCAAGGCGTTCGATGCTGTGATCAATCCACCGCACGCGACGATTCTGGCTGTTGGCGCCGGAGAAAAGCGTCCCATTGTTGAAGGTGATGACGTCCGCGTCGCCACGATCATGAGTTGTACGCTGTCGTGCGATCATCGTGTCGTCGATGGCGCGCTCGGCGCCGAACTCTTGAACGCCTTCAAGAATTACATCGAAGATCCCGTTCAAATGCTCGTCTAGCCATCGACTGGCACAGGTGTTTGTGATGCAAATTTGCAACACAAGGTGACGTTGCATTGCCAATGTTACGTCGTGTTGCTGCAATGTGGCTTGCCTCGATCCCAGCTTCCATGAGCAATGCGGGTTACTCACAGCAATTGGATTGGCGATCTTGAGCTGCGATCAGATCGCGCGCACCGTTTGATCAGTATTCATGTGATTCGAAAGTTATGGGGAGGCGGAGATATGCGCCCAACGACGACACTGACAATGGCAGGCCTGATCGCTGCGCTGGCGTTGGCCGGCTGCGCGAACGGTTCAGGTTCAAATCTTCTGACAACATCGTCGGTTGCCAAGCCAAAACCAGCCAAAGTCGCGGCCAATCCACTCTGCACAACGCTGGCAGCAAAAATCAATACGATCCGCCAAGAAGGTACGCCGGCGCGCGTTCATGCAATCGCGACAGGCAAGACACGAACCGTCAATATCAAACGCGCATCCCTGGCGAAAGTTGCGGAACTGGACAAGCTCAACGCTGAATATCAGGCGAATTGCTCCAAGTATCCGGGTATTCAAGCAGCTGTAGCGGCCCCGCAAATCGCGGCGCCGGCCACGCCGCGTGCCGCAGCGCCCGCTCAAAACGCTTCCGCTGCCGCGCGCAAACCTATCGTCGCCGTACCGAAGCGATAGGCTGCCTACCGCCAACAATTGACGATCAGGCGGGTGTCGCAGCCCGTACGCCACCGCATTATTTCAGAGACCGCATCGATTTTCGGTGCGGTCTTTTGCTTTTTGGTACATTAAACAGACGGCAGCTTTCTAAAACGTCGACCTCGACACGAACGATCGGAGATGGCCTGCGACATGAGTTCTTATGACGTGATTATTGTGGGCGCGGGTCCCGGTGGATATGTGACAGCCATCCGTGCGGCGCAGCTTGGTTTCAAGACGGCGATCGTGGAACGCGAACACCTCGGCGGCATCTGCCTCAATTGGGGCTGCATACCAACAAAGGCGCTGTTGCGCTCGGCTGAAATCTACCATCAGGCGAGCCACGCTTCGAACTACGGATTGAACCTCAATGGCACGATAGAGCCGGATACGGCAGCGATCGTTAAGCGCTCGCGCGGCGTCTCGGCACAACTCAACGGTGGTGTCGGGTTTCTTCTGAAAAAGAACAAGGTCGACGTGATCTGGGGCGAAGCGACCATCGACAAGCCCGGTCAGCTGACAGTTGCCGAGACGAAGAAGACAATTGTCCAACCGCAGAACCCAATACCAAAGGGCACTCAGGGGGCAGGCACGTATCACGCCAAGCACATCATCGTCGCGACCGGTGCGCGACCGCGAGTCCTGCCTGGCATCGAACCGGATGGCGATCGGATCTGGACCTATTTCGAAGCGATGGTGCCGGCGGAAATGCCAAAATCACTCATCGTGATGGGGTCTGGTGCCATCGGGATGGAGTTTGCGTCTTTCTATCAGACGCTCGGCTGTGATGTGACGGTCGTCGAACTGATGCCGCAGATCCTGCCCGTCGAGGATGCGGAGATCTCCGGGCTGGCGCGCAAGGCCTTTGAAAAACAGGGCATGAAGCTGCTCACTGGCGCCAAAGTCGACCAGGTTGCAAAGACGCCGGCTGGCGTGCAGGCAACAATCACGACCGAGGACGGCAAGAGCACGACGCTCGAGGCGGAGCGGCTCATTTCCGCGGTCGGCGTACAAGGAAATATCGAGGGGCTTGGCCTGGAAGGGCTCGGCGTAAAGACGGATCGCGGCTGTGTCGTCACCGATGGCTTGGGGCGCACCAATATCGCTGGCATCTACGCCATTGGCGATGTTGCCGGGCCGCCGATGCTGGCCCACAAGGCCGAGCACGAGGGCGTCATCTGTGTTGAGACAATCAAGGGGCTCGACACGCACGCAATGGACAAGAACCAGATTCCAGGCTGCACGTATTGTCATCCGCAAATTGCCTCCGTCGGTATGACGGAAGCCAAAGCAAAAGACGCCGGGCACGAGGTCAAGGTTGGCCGTTTCCCGTTCATGGGCAATGGCAAGGCGATCGCGCTGGGCGAACCTGACGGGCTCGTGAAAACCGTTTTCGATGCCAAGACCGGGCAGTTGTTGGGCGCTCACATGATCGGCGCCGAGGTTACCGAGTTGATCCAAGGCTATGTCGTGGCGATGCAACTCGAAACGACGGAAGAGGATCTCATGCACACGGTGTTCCCGCATCCGACGTTGTCGGAGATGATGCACGAAAGTGTTCTTGATGCTTATGGACGCGTGATCCACATGTAGCTCAGATCCATGTAAGCTGGTGCGAGATCCAGTGATTCGCACGGTCACCCGATGGCGGCCGGCCCAATCGGAGTGCACGACATGGACAACAAGGCACTGATCGTATTTCTCGTTATTGGCGTGGTCGCAGGCTATCTCGCAAGTTTCATCGTTGGCGGCAGTGGTCTGATTGGTTATCTGATCAGTGGCGTGATCGGCTCGTTTGTCGGTGGTTTCTTGGTGAGTGCCACCGGAATCAATCTCGGCATCTCGAACAAACTGCTGTCACAGATTGTGACTTCAACGATCGGGGCGATTGTTGTCGTGCTGCTGGCACGCGTGATCATTTGAGCGCCTGAAAACGGGAAGCAAACTCAATGAATGAGATACAACCCTATCTGCCGTGGATCATCATGGCGGTAAACGGCCTCATCGCGGGCTGGCTCGCCGGATTGCTGCTGGGTGGCGGCGGCCTGATCCGCAATGTCATTGTCGGCATTATCGGCGCCTTCATTGGTGGCCTGTTGGTCCAGCAAGGCCTGTTGAACCTACCCTTTGACTTTGGCGCCTGGGGCAATCAAATCGCGGTTTCGACGATCGGAGCGCTGCTTGTGATCGTTTTGGCTCGGATAATCGGTCGGTAAACCAATCACTTCGCCCGATTGGCCGCATTGTAAAGCAAGGCGTCGTTCCCCATTATCAGGGACAGGCATCATCGCCCTTCATCTCAATTTGGCCGCCGACGGAAAGAGCCGATGGTCACGCTGATCGATAAGACGACCCGATCCGATATACGCCATCCGGAAAAAGTGGCGCGTGAGGACGCGCCGCTGTTGCGCAAACCGGACTGGATTCGTGTCAAGGCACCGGGTTCGCCAGAATATAACAAAACCCGCGCGATCGTGAAGGAACACGGCCTCGTAACCGTCTGTGAGGAGGCCGGCTGCCCCAATATCGGGGAGTGTTGGACGAAGCGCCACGCGACGCTGATGATCATGGGCGATACCTGCACGCGAGCCTGCGCGTTCTGCAACGTGCGAACCGGCCTGCCGGCGCCCCTGGATCCGCTGGAACCGACCCACGTTGGCGACACGGTGGCCAAACTCGGATTAGAGCACGTCGTCATTACATCCGTTGACCGCGATGATCTCCCTGATGGCGGCGCTCGGCACTTTGCCGAAGTGATCGCCGAGATCCGTAGCAGCGCGCCGAAAACAACGATAGAAATCCTGACACCGGATTTCCTGCGCAAAGATGGTGCACTTGAGATCGTCGTTGCCGCCAAGCCGGATGTGTTCAATCACAACCTCGAGACGGTGCCATCGCATTATCTCGCGATCCGTCCAGGCGCGCGCTATTTCCACTCGCTGCGCCTTTTGCAGCAGGTCAAAGAATTCGATCCGACGATTTTCACGAAGTCCGGCATTATGGTCGGGCTCGGCGAGACCCGTGAAGAGGTTCTCCAGTTGATGGATGATCTGCGCGTTGCCGATGTCGATTTTCTGACAATCGGACAATACCTGCAGCCCACCCGAAAGCATGCCGCGATCGATCGCTACGTAGCGCCGGAGGAATTCAAGTCCTACGAGCGCATTGCGCTGGCGAAAGGGTTCCTGCTGGTGTCGGCCTCACCGCTGACGCGTTCGTCCTATCATGCCGGTGAGGATTTCGAACGACTGCGCACAGCGCGCACCGCCAAATCCGCAACTGCCGTGCCGTCCGGCCGTCTCGGTCAGAGTTAACCGCCACCGATCATCGTCATACACAGGGAGTGCCGGCCGCAGATGCCAAGCTTTCAAACGACCCAGGCCGTGCCTTTCACCGCAAAGCAGATGTTCGATCTGGTGGCGGACATCGAAGCTTATCCGGAGTTTTTGCCGTTGTGCGAAGCACTACGCATTCGCGAGCGCCGCACCGATGCAAACGGGCATCCGCAACTGATCGCCGACATGACCTGCGGTTACAAAGCAATCCGCGAGACATTTACAAGCAGGGTCACACTCCAGGCGGAAAAACTCGAAATTCTGGTGGAATACATCGACGGCCCGTTCAGTCACTTGCACAACGTGTGGCGCTTCGAGCCTGCACCGGCGTCCTACGAGCCGGGCGGCTCTGCCGCGCATTTCCATATCGACTACGCCTTCAAGTCACCGATGCTTGGCCTGTTGGTCGGCACAATGTTCGACCGTGCCTTCCGACGGTTCCTGGTGGCCTTCGAAAGCCGAGCCGCCGAAGTTTACGGACACCCGTCCGCTGCTGCCGCTTCAACGGCGCCGGCTGCGGTGTAACGCATCACCCCGCGTGCGCGACCGCTTCAAGCAGGCCGATCGCCTCTCTCACCGTGGCGATCCGAACTTCTGCGCGGCCGATATCACCGAGGCTGAGACGCTTGTGCAAAGTCTCACCGCCGGATTTCGCGACGGCAACATGGACGAGACCAACCGGTTTCTCCACCGATCCGCCGCCGGGCCCTGCGACGCCTGTAACGGCGACCGCAATACTCGCGCGTGAGCGATGAACCGCCCCCTTCGCCATGGCGCGGGCAACTTCCTCGCTGACCGCGCCGTGTTCCTCGATCAGCTCGATGGGCACGCCGAGGCATTCATTTTTTGCTTCATTGGAATACGTCACGAAACCACGATCAACAACGTCTGATGAACCTGCAATTTCAGTCAGCAAAGCGGCGATCAGCCCGCCGGTACAACTTTCCGCGGTCGCCAGCATCCGCTTGGATTGACGCAACGTCTGCAACAGGGCTTCGGCTTTATCCGTCAGATTGGGATCGAACATCTTCAGTGCCTCCAACAAACGAAAACCGGCCAAGCGATATCGCCCAGCCGGTTCATCGTAATCAGATTGTGAAGTGTCTGGCTACTGTTCGGCAGCGAGCCGTTCTGCGCCGTGCAACAACGTGTCCAGCGTGTCACGGCAATCGGCACCCATCAAACTTGCTGCGCGCGACTGAGCTTCCTTCCAAACGGGGAAGCCCTCCTTGATCATGACTTGCCCTTTTGGGGTCAGGTGCAAACCGCGTCCGCGGCGTCCGGCCGGCGGCTCCATGTCGATCAAGCCCAGCGCCAGAAGCCGTTTGAGGTTGCGCGACAACGTCGATTTTTCGATATCCAGCGAGTAGCCAATTTCAACCGCTGTGATGCCATCCTGCTGGCCAAGCTGCGTCAGCAGAGTGAACTGGCTTGCGGTGATACCGAGCGGGCGCATGGCGTCATCGTAGACGCGCGTCACGATGCGGCTGAGCTGGCGCACGCGTGAAGCCAGACAAGCACCGCTCGTCTGCTCTGCAATCTCGGAAATATCGGGACTTGACGCTACCGGTGTCGGGGTCATCACATTCATGGATCTCTCCACTGGGCCGCGGCCAAATTGCCTTTGGGCATCGTTGCCTCGATTCTACTTGCCGCAGCAAGGTGAATGTTCTGGAGTAGCGGCAATTTCGTCCGAATACCGAGGATAACTCATGTCTGCCCGCATTGCCGACGTCAAATGCCATGTTCTCGAAGCCAAGATAGATGAACCGTTCTGGTGGTCTTTCAACCAATCCGATGCACGCGGCTCGTGCGTTGTGGAACTCATCACGGAAGATGGGACGAGCGGATGGGGCGAGTGCCTGGGGCCGCCGCGTCTCAACGCAGCGATCGTTCATGCGTTCAAGCCGCTGCTGATTGGCAAGGACTGCCGCGCCGGCGATCTGATTTGGCAGACGCTTTACAATCAGTTCCGCGATCAAGGCCAGAAGGGCCTGACAGTTACAGCAATAAGCGGCGTCGATATCGCGTTGTGGGATTTGCGCGGCCAGCACTTCGAGGCGCCGATCCACGTCTTGATGGGCGGGCCGCTGCGCACCGAAGTCAAGGCTTATGCAACCGGGACCTACCGCTGGGGCACCGGCGACCCGATGGACTACATCGTCGAAGAAGTCACCGGATATGTGCGGGAAGGGTTTGGCGCGCTGAAACTCAAGATCGGCTTTGGCGTGAAGGAAGACCTGGCGCTGATCCGTGCGGTGCGTGAAGCAATCGGTCCGGAAACAGGACTGATGGTCGATGCCAATCACGGCTATGACGTCATCGAGGCGATCGAACTCGGCCGCGCCATCGCCAACCTGAACATCGGCTGGTTCGAGGAGCCGGTCGTGCCAGATGAATTGAACAGCTATTGTGAAGTGCGCGCCGGGCAGCCCGTGGCGGTCGCCGGTGGCGAGTGCGAGTACACGCGCTGGGGCTTTCGCGAGGTATTGACGCGGCGTGCGATGGACATCATCCAGCCGGGTACCTGCGCGGCGGGGGGCCTCACTGAATGCAAGAAGATCGCCGATATGGCGACGGCGTTTGGTGTGCGTTACGTGCTGCATGTCTGGGGCAGCGGCATCGGCCTTGCGGCGGCGCTACAACTTTTAGCGGTGCTGCCACATACGCCACCCCGGCGCACCCCGATCGAGCCTCTGTTGGAATTCGATCGCAGTGAACATCCCTTCCGCCAGGCGATCATGCAGCGCGAGATTGAGCACAAGGGCGGCGTCGTGCAGATCCCTGACGGGCCGGGACTCGGCATTGAAATCAATCGCGATGTGCTGGCGGAATACGCCGTTGCAGATTAGTTCTGACAGGTCGTCAGGCTTCGAGGCGCACCGTTGCCGTCGCCGTCGCGGCGATGCCTTCGCGGCGGCCAGGGAACCCAAGACCTTCGGTGGTCGTGGCCTTCACGGCGACGCGCGCAACGTCGATCTCTAGAATCTTCGCCAGCCGCGCCCGCATGGCATCGCGGTGCGGGCCGATCTTGGGCGCTTCGCACATCATCGTAACATCGACGTTGACCAAGGTGCCGCCGCGCGCCGCGATGCGATCGCGGGCGTGCGACAGAAAAATATCAGAGGCCGCACCCTTCCACTGCGGATCGCTGGGTGGGAAATGGGCTCCGATGTCGCCTTCAGCGAGTGCGCCGTAAATGGCGTCGGTGAGGGCGTGCATCGCAACGTCGGCGTCGGAGTGGCCAGCAAGGGAGGCCGTGTGAGGTACTTTCACACCGCACAACCAGACGTGATCGCCGTTGGTGAATTTGTGCACATCGAAACCGCTACCAGTGCGATACTCGGTGGTCATCTTGAGTTCCTTCCGAGCGCGGGCAAAATCCGCTGCCGTCGTGATCTTGAAATTGCGCTCCGAGCCCTCCACCAGCGCAACGCGGAGGCCGGCCGCCTCCGCAATCGAGGCATCATCCGTGAAGTCCTCTCGGTTGCTGCCCGCCGCGGCTTCGTGCGCGCTGAGGATATCGGCAAAGCGGAAACCTTGCGGTGTCTGCGCGCGCCACAGAGATCGGCGCTCGATCGTCGCGTCAATTGTTGCCGGTTCCCCCCGGCCTCGCTTCAAAGTATCGACGACCGGAACCGCGACGATCGCACCAGCATGATGGCCCAACGCTGCAAAGACGCCATCGATATCGCTGGCAGACACAAACGGGCGCGCGGCATCATGAATAAGAACCGCATCAGGCTTGACGGACGCAACTGAACGTAGACCGGCCAGAACGGAGGTTTGACGCGTTGCGCCACCACAGATCGGCACCAGAAGCTTGTCGGAGGCAACGCCAACAACGGCTTTTTCGTAGAGATCGACGTCATCAGCATGGATAACGACCTGAACTCGGGAAATCAGCGGATGTGCAAGAAACGGCGCAAGTGCACGGGCAAGCACGCTCAGTCCGCCGATTTCGACGTATTGCTTGACGCCACGTTCGGTCATCGCGCGACTACCGCGACCTGCCGCAACGACAATAGCAACCGTTTCCATTCCCGCCCGCCTCTCATTGCCAGCACGCTTCCGGCGTAACCTGCCGAGCAGGACCGGGCAAGCCGGATGCAGGCTCCAACATGACCGCCGCGTCAATGTGGATACGGTACAGCCCGTAACGCCACCCATTTCGCACTTGCAGCAAGATCAAAAGGGGCGTATTTTGCGTAAAACTTAATCACCAACGACAGGTGGCTAAATATTGAGCAGGCGAGCAATCATAAGCTCCGATCGAACCGTTGCCCCGCTCCGCATCGGACCACACATCATCGACCGGCCCGCAATTCTGGCCCCCATGTCGGGCGTCTCAGATCTGCCCTTTCGCCGGATTGCGCACGACTTTGGTGCCGGCATGGTTGTTTCCGAGATGGTCGCGAGCCGCGAACTGGTTACGGAGCGCCCGGATGTTCTGCGTCGCGCAACCGGGCGTGACTTGACGCCCTTTGTTATGCAACTCGTCGGGTATGACCCGACATGGATGGCGGAGGGCGCACGGATTGCGGCCGACATGGGCGCGGATGTCATCGATATCAACATGGGCTGCCC
>JAGDYV010000237.1:0-4768 GCA_049116495.1 Hyphomicrobiaceae bacterium
TCTTGGCGAGATCGATACCGATGGTTTGAATCTGCTGCATGTGGACGCCCTCTCGAATGATTCGTCTTAAACGATCACCCTACGCTGGCAAACTCACTCGCCACGCGTGAGGTGCGGGCGTCGTCCACAGCATCAATCTCGGCGGTGGCCCGGCGCTCGAAATGGTTCGCTGTACCCCACATAAGCTGACGAACGCCGACAGGCAGCAGTGGGCCATTTCCGGAAATCACGCGCTGTTCCTGGCGATAGCATCATCCACGAACCTTACGAACTTCTCCTCATAGATCTTGCTTCCGTACGGGCTTTTCCTCCAGCAGTTCAACACTGGTGGCACCGGATATAATGCAGAAACGAGGCGTTCCAGATCCTTCATGTCCTCAGGGGTCGTTATTGATGTGTACTGCCCCCAATGAAGTCTCATCCATACTTGGCAAATCGTGTCGACCTGGAGAGTGGCATCAACGCTGAGGTTCAACTCTGAACCGAGATCAGAAGCAGTCTTTCCACCAATCAGATTAAGCTGTACCGGTCTTTTGATGCGGTGGCGGACTTTGGAGGGCAGTGCTCAACACCACCAAGAGATGATCGCAAGCTGGGGATACGGCAAGCTAAAGCTTTGGTCCTCAGCGGCGTTGGCTGTCGGTAGATCGCGCTCTAAGCCCCTGCCTGCTGTTGGAGCCAAGCCAGAAAGCGGCGAACCTTACCGATCTCAGACTGGGATGGTGCGACGACGGCCGTATAGTTCAATCCTGCCAGCTGGACGTCCGGGCGATACGGCACCAACCAGCCACGCGTGACCATGTCTTCAACCAAAACGTTGCTCATCAGGATCAATCCCTGGCCGGATAGCCCAGCCTGGATAACCTGCTGCTCCTGATCAAAAGCCCTTGGCTTCCTTCCTCTTGGTTCGCCTGCTGCCTTCGCCCATTTCGTCCATGTCATTGCTCGAAGGTCTTTTGAAATCCAGCGTGTATGGATGAGCGAGGCCTGGGAAAAGTCCGACAATTGCGAAACATAATCTGGTGCACCAAAGGCCCCGATTGACTCGGTGAGAATGCGGGTCGCAACGAACTCGGGATAGTCACCATCACCATAGCGTATGGCCAAATCAATTCTGCGGTCGCGGCCCAAATCAATGATGGTTGTCGTCGTGTCCACGTGGACCTGAATATCCGGGTAGGCTTCCTCAAATGCGCGTAGCCGCGGCACCAGCCAAAGTGCTGCAAAGGCCGGTGTCGTTGATGCTGTCAGGCGGCGCTCAACTTCTGTGAGTTCCTCAAGCGTGTCGCTGATTTGCTGAAAGGCGGTGGCGGTTACGCTGGCGAGCCTTGCGCCAGCCGCCGTCAGCTCAACCTTGCGCACTTTGCGAACAAAGAGTGCGAACCCCAGTTGTCCTTCAAGCGAGCGAATTTGGTGCGATACAGCCGTTGGCGAGACACCGAGTTCGTCCGCCGCCTCCCGGAAGCTTCCCAACCGTGCGGCAGCATCGAAGACTCGCAGTCCGGTTGCCGAAGGAAGTTTCATTGCGCCTCCATAGATGAGAAATTTAGATCTATAGCTGACGTCTTCTCCTTTGTCACCGCCGCTCAAATCAACGAAGTTCATCTCGTCAGCAACGACATCGGCACCGCCAAAAACAGGCGAGACGGTGCCATCACACCAGAGTAGCAATGACATGAGCGACGCAAAGAAAGCCTACATGGGCGGGACAGCAAATGTGGTCTGCATCGGTGAAACAGAAGGCATCGCCGCGATGACCGGCTCCTTTCAACGGCGGCGCTTATGCCCGCGTCACCTGCGAACGACGCGACGTTGGCAACGGCCGGGTCGAATTCGATATGGAGCACTTCCTCATCCACGAAGATGGCTCCACGAGTTTCACCAAGGACAAGTCGTTCATTCAAGCGGCGCACGTCACATCAGCCGTTGATCGCCGTTGATTCTATGCTCCATCAGGGATCGACCCGGATGGAGCCTTATCGCCAACACAAAATTGAGGAGTAAGGCCATGACCACCATCCTTCGCATCGACGCAAGCGCCCGCGGCAGGCGATCCCTTACCCGGGAAATGAGCACCCTCTTTGTTGCGCGATGGCGTGATGTTGAGCCGGGCGTTCGCATCATCAACCGCGATGTGGGCACCACACCGCCTTCATTAATCTCCGAAGCCTGGATTTCCGCCGCATTCACTCCTGCGGAGAAACGAACTGACGAACAGCGCGCCCTGCTGCGCGAGTCGGACGAGCTTATTGATGAAGTTGCCGAGGCCGACGTTATCGCCATTGCATCGCCAATGTACAACTACGGAATGCCGGCACACCTTAAAGCCTGGGTCGACCAGGTTGTACGGATCAACCGAACCTTTACGTTCGACCTGGCCCGTGGCGACCAACCCTTGGAGCCCATTCTGACCGGCAAGACTTTGGTTCTGTTGACATCCTGCGGCGAATTTGCGTTCGGACCTAGCCAAGCCAACGAGCACGCCAACCATCTGACGCCGCACCTCAAAACTGTATCAAAGTATCTTGGCGTATTGGCGATCCACTACATCGGTATAGAGTACCAGGAATTCAAAGATCCGCGATTTGAAGCTTCGAAATCGGCTGCCCTTGCCGCCGTTCCCGAACTCGTACTTAAGCTGACGGCCAGATGGCCGCGCGTCACTGAACGACTTGCGGATTGCAGAAGGTGATCGCCGGTTTCGATGGCCCTTCGGTCCTCGACCAGAAGAACTTCCGGGCCTCTCCAACTTAGGCCTCTGATCACGAAAACCAACACAAACACTGATCGCTAAAAACGGAGCTCGGTCCTTCGGGCACCGCAGGAGCCTGCGCCGGTCAACGACCGCTCAGTTCATCGGGCCACAAGGCCATCGCAAAAGGAGAAAGACGATGAAAACTACGAAGCACGATAACCACGATCACAACGAGGCATCGAGGCTGAACCGCCGAAATCTTCTGGCGGCAGGCGCAGCCGGGCTCGCGGGCGCAGCAGCAGTCTCACATGGCCTTAGCCAATCTGCCACTGCGGCATCAAAGAATGATGCCTATGCGGATCCCGCCAAACCTGGGCTCCCTGAGATGGATATGAAGATCGATCCAAGCCGCACAGCGCTCGTTGTGGTCGACCCTCAAATCGACTTCCTCGATGAGAAAGGCGTCTCATGGGGCGTTGTCGGCGAAAGCGTGACGGAGCATGGCGTTGTCGACAATCTTGAACGGCTCTTCATCGCCGCAAAGGCGGCCGACATGCCGGTTGTTGTCTCGCCACATTACTACTACCCGCAAGACCACAAGTGGAAGTTTGAGGGAACCCTCGAGCGTGTCATGCATGGGATCAAGATGTTCGACCGTACCGATCCGCTAAACCTGGAAGGCTTCGAAGGGTCTGGCGCCGATTGGATGCCGCAGTACAAGAAGTACATCGAGGACGGTAAGACGATCGTGTGCTCTCCTCACAAGGTCTATGGACCAGAGCAGAACGACTTGGTTCTGCAGCTTCGAAAGATCGGTATGGACAAGGTGATCATTGCCGGTATGTCGGCCAACCTATGCGTTGAAAGCCATTTGCGCGAACTCTTGGAAACAGGGTTCGAGGTTGCCGTTGTGCGGGATGCGACTGCAGGTGCCAAAGTTCCAGAAGGTGACGGCTACCTCGCGGCTCTGATCAATTTCCGCATGATCGCCAACGCTGTCTGGTGGACTGACGACGCGGTCCAGCGCATCGCGCGCGGAGCGTGACGCGGACAATATTTTGGCCGGATGCCAACCCATAGATCCGGCCGCCGTTTCAATTTGACGAAACCTCCATGCCAGTCGCTACGGCCTCCCGGGCGACCAACGAACTCGGCTGCCCGTTCGTACCTGCTGTGAGCCAGCGAATGGGCTCCGAAACCGCCCCCAAAAATGGGGCACCCGCGCCGCATGCCACTGGTCTGCGGAAACTGAAAGCTCGCCTGTAAGGCGATTGTTGAAAAAGGAAGATCAAAATGAAAACAGCTAAAGCACTCACTGCTGCAGCCGCACTGTTCGCGGTTATCGCAGTCACTCCGGCTGCATTCGCAGCTGACGAGTACAATGTATCGACTGGCACGACCCTGAGTGGAGCCGGTGTCGCCCTGCGCGGCGATGATGCGGTCGCTCTGGCATCCGGTCTAAAAGTTGTGCCGGGAAACGCAAAGTTTACGGTCGAACGCGATGGCGTTGCTTATTACTTCTCGTCTGAGAAAACGATGGCCAAGTTCAAGGCTGATCCACAACGATATATGCCAAAGTTTGGTGGCTTCTGCGCGTTTGGCGTTGCCGTCGGCAAGAAGCTTGATGCCAGCAATCGCTATGCGGACATTGTCAACGGCAAGCTCTACGTATTTCTGAACGCGGTCGCCTTCCAAAAGTACAAGGAAGACAAGGCCGGTACTCTCGCAAAGGCAGAGAAGAACTGGCCCGCTTTGCATCGCGTGGCTGTTGGCCAGGTCAACAGCTAGTTGTGACGGCGTAGTGCCGCGCTTTCGAGGCAAAATCCGCGGTTCGGTGAACGAGAGAACTCGAAAAAGTTTTCTGTCAGTCGCCCGACCGCGGACAAGCCGAACCTAGCTGACATTTTCGCTCGTCGTAGACCGCTTCGGGTCTTGGTTGTTTCAAAACACTGGATCAGGTCTTCACTCAGCGATCATCCAGCATCGTGTCTTGGAATTAGAGATTTTCTGCGCAGACCGAAGTTCAAGCGGCTTGAGCGCAATCCAGATGCACATATGAGCAAGTTGCAGTGA
>JAGDYV010000238.1:0-4057 GCA_049116495.1 Hyphomicrobiaceae bacterium
GTGCGGATTTCGTGGCTCATCGATGCAAGAAAGCGCGACTTCGCTCGATCAGCTGCCCGGGCTTCATCGCGCGCGCGCGCCAAGGCTCTTTCGTGGCGGCGCTGGTCGGTGATATCTCGACCGATCGAGTGAACGGCTGCGGCGCCTGCCTGTGTGTTGTCGAGCCAGCGGTGTGACCATTCGATCCAGCGTGCGCCATCGACGGTTTCAATTTTCTCAATCGATGGCCGAGCCCAGTCCGGCATGTCGGCACCTAGCACTCCCATCGATGCCGTGACCGGCGCCCGCGCGACAATTTCCGGATGAAACGGTCTTCTGAGAACGTCTTCCAGCTGTACAGAAAACTTGTTACAGAACGTTCGGTTCGCAAATACAACCTTACCTGCGGTGTCGCGCTTTATTATTATATCCGCTTGCCCGTCAAGCAAGGCTTGCAGATGATCTGCATTATCTCGCGCCTGCCATCGCAGATCTTCAAGTTGTTCTATTTTCTCTTCGAGGTCGGTTTTGGAGAAATTGAATTCAATATCTTCCGAAATCGGCCAGGTAATCGCAACGAAGAAAATGGTGGCAACCGCCACAGTAACCGATAGGCAGAGCAGGATGATCGGAACAACCGAGCCGAAGCCCAATGCAACCAATCCGTGAGCCGCCAACAATGCCGATACAAGTCCGCTGATGGCGAGTGCAGATTGATGAGAATCCGGACCTTTTCGAGTGGTCAAGACAGCACCCGCATCCTTGATGCCGGCAGAATCACGTTTCCAGTCATGCACTGCAGAGGACGCAGAATATTCTTTTGGTAATCGAAGCTGCATCGGAACCTGCGGTTATGCCTCTTGGCGACATTCACGCAAATTCCTTTACAGGTCATCTATTGTGCATCGTTAACAATAGATTTTATTGCGTCTTCACAGGTCACATATCGCACGAAGTTATAACGATATATAAAATTGTATCGATTGATTTTGCGATATACCAACTTTCTCTGCTGTAATTGGCTCCATATGAATCGCAAAGGAATGATTCGGCATGAAGACGGCAAATTTGGAGATTTACGGCGGTAATCTGAAGAAAATCGCAAAAGCCAACGCGCGCGACGATCAAATGGAAGTTATCCGCAACAGTCGCTTCAAGGCATCTCTGGTTGAGGATCCGTTGCGAACAAACCATGATCTGGTGCACGTGATAGAGGCTTCGCGGAAGATTTCCGCCAAATAGCTGATCGTTTCGAACCGCAGCCCTTGATTTCTCTTGGCTGGCAGGGCTTGGTGGCGCTCAATTTATCTGGCTCAGCGCATAAATTACTGCAGTTCGCAGGATGTTCGAACGCGTGCATGCGATAGCCTGTCGTTGGCCCTCACGCGGATCGATCCATGTCGAGCACCTATTCGTTTAATGATTCGTTAAGAGCCCGGATGGCGAATCATCTGGAGAATTTCGACCGCAGGGAAATCAACGATCCGGAACTCCGCATGGCGGGTGTTGCGCTCGTCGTCGCGCCGACGACGTCGAGCGACGCTTCAACAGCCGGTGCCTGTCTGCTGCTCACGCGGCGGTCGACAAAAATGCGGCGCCATGCCGGTCAGTATGCCTTGCCTGGCGGCCGCGTCGATGATGATGAGACATTCCAGGACGCCGCGCTGCGCGAATTGAGCGAGGAACTCGGCCTCAGTTATGACTCAACGTCGGTGCTTGGCACGCTGGATGACTATCGGACCCGGTCCGGCTTCCGCATCCGCCCGTTTGTCATTTGGGGCGGGTCTCTTGCCGAAATGCGGCCTGATCCGATCGAAGTGGCGGTTGTCTTTCAAGTGCCACTCGGTGACCTCGACAGTCCTGAGATTCCGCGTTTGATGCCGAGTGATGATCCGAGCCGCCCCATTCTTGGCGCGCCAATCGCCGTCACCGGACATGTCGTCCATGCCCCGACGGCGGCGCTGATCTATCAGTTCCGCGAAGTTGCCATGCACGGCCGTGCGACCCGGGTCGCACACTTCGAGCAACCGGAGTTTGCTTGGAAATAGCGTTCCAAGGATGCACGAGGGGGCGATGTCGGCTGGTCCGGGTTCGCTGGCGCGTGCCGGACGGGGCACAAATCATCATCGCGATCGCCACCGGCTTGTCGTTACGGCTCTTCTCGCGACAAATCGCGGTAGCCTGTACCTAAAGTTTCACTGAGGCCGATTTTCTCGGAATAAGGACCCCATCCATGGATGCAGATCGGACACCGATTTTGGTAGGTTGTGGTCAGGTGACGCAGCGCGAAACAGACCCGACCGCTGCGCTGTCGCCGCTCGATCTAACCGCCGCTGCCGCACGTCAGGCCGCCGACAACGCCGAAGCTGGTGCGAAACTGATCGAAGCGCTCGACACAATCGTCATCCTGCGCTCATTTTCCGACACCAGTTGGCGCTTCACGAGCCCGTTCGGTGGCTCAAAGAACCCGCCGAAGTCGGTCGCCGGCCGCATTGGCGCCGGCAATGCGCAAAACCTTGTCTACACCTATCCCGGTGGAAACATGCCGCAGTGGTGTGTCAACCAGCTGTTCGAGCAGATCACCCAAGGCCGCATTGGCGCGGCGATGATTGCCGGCGGCGAGGCATTGGCTACTCAGAAGGCGGCGCAGCGCGCAAAGATCGAACTTGATTGGAATGAGGATCCCGGTGGTGAACCGGAGACCTGGGGTGTTGCCACACAGGGATGGAACGACCACGAAGAACGCCACCGTATGGCGGGCGCGATCTTCGCCTATCCATTGTTCGAAAACAGCATTCGCGGCCATCGCGGCCACACGATCGAGCAGCACCTCATGGCTATGGGCACCTTGTTCGAGCGGTTCGCTGCCGTCGCGGCGCAGAACCCACTCGCCGACCGGCGCCAGGGTTTCACTGCCGAGCAGATCGCCACGCTCAGCGCCGACAACCCCTATATCGGTTTCCCCTACACCAAGCTGATGAATTCCAACGCCTTCATCGACCAGGCATCCGCGGTCATGCTCACGTCGGTCGCCAAGGCGCGTGAACTCGGCATTCCGGAATCGAAGTGGGTCTATCTGCACGGCTGCGCCGATGCCTACGACCACTGGTACATCAGCGACCGCATCAATTTTCACTCGTCGCCGGCGATGCGCACGGTCGCGGCTGAAACCTTGGCAATGGCCGACTGCAGCCTTGACGACATCGGTGCGTTCGACCTCTACAGCTGTTTCCCCTCGGCGGTACAAATCGGTTGCGAGGAAATGGGCCTCGCCGAAGATGATCCGCGCGGCCTTACGGTGACCGGCGGCCTGCCGTATTTCGGTGGCCCGGGCAACAACTACGTCACCCATTCGATCGCCGAGATGATGAACAAGGTGCGCGCCACTCCGGGAATGCGCGGCATGGTCACGGCAAACGGCAACTATGTCACCAAACAGTCGGCCGGCATCTATTCGACGACGCCGCCCGAGCGGCCGTTCGCCCCGAAACCGCCAAAAACCTACCAGGCGCGGATCGACGCCGACAAAGGCGCAACGTTCACCGCAACGCCTTCAGGCCCCGGGACGATCGAAACCTACACCGTGATGCATGATCGCAAGGGGCCGTCCTACGCGATCCTGTTCGCCCGCGATGCGCACAACCATCGCTTCATCGCCAACACGCCTGATGATCCGGCACTGCTCTCCGAGATGACGACACGAGACTATCTCGGCGCCGCCGGCCGTGTAGAGACCAACGCGGATGGCGTCAACATTTTCACACCGGACTGACCAACACCGGACAAGTGCCGGCGGCAGGCAATCAGGAGACGACAGCGTGAGCTTCAATGCACGGCCCGAGCGGGTGCGCGAACAGATCTTTCTAATACTCAAAGCCTGGGGCATGACAGAGGACCTCGCCGCGACGACGGCGGACGTGATGCTCGAGACCGATCTCATCGGCGTCGACTCGCACGGCATCTCGATGCTCATGACCTACGAGACGAAGCGCAGCGAAGGCCGCTTTGATTTCGCCGCGCGCCCGCAGATCGTCAAGGAGAACGCGGTGGCTGCGCTCATGGATGCAGGCGGCAACCT